>JAHDVQ010000054.1 GCA_023384595.1 Vicinamibacteraceae bacterium
GGGCTCGAGGTAGCCGCCGGCGTCGCGGCCCGACAGCGTAGTCACGGGAGCTCGGGAGCCGACGTCAGAAACGGCTGGAGCAGCTGGCCGGCGATGTCGCGCGCACGCGCCGGGGCGGTCACGGTCAGGCGCAGCGCCTCGTCACGCGCGTCGATCTCGAATCGAAGAAACGCGCAGCACTCGGACTCGCGCCGAACCAGCTCGTGGACGCGCGGGGCGACGGCGAGCGAGTAGTGCAGCTCGAGCGTCAGATCTTCGAGACAGAAGCGCTCGAGTCCGTCGCGATTCAGCGTGCCGATCCACGCGAGGCGCTCGCGATAGGACGCGCCGGTGAGGGTGCAGGCGAGCGGGGCCTGAGACTCGTCCGTCATGGTGTGGCATCCTGATTCTCGCACGGCCCGCGTGCCAGGCAGCGCTGCGGCGCGGCGCGGTGCGGAGGGAACGTCGCGTGCACCACTACCTGCTGTTCTACGACATCGCGCCCGACTACGCCGAGCGGCGAACGGCCTTCCGTGATGCGCACCTGGAGAAGGCGTGGGAATCGCACGCGGCAGGTCACCTCGTGCTCGGCGGCGCGCTCGCCGATCCACTCGATGGCGCCGTACTGCTGTTCAGAGCCGAATCGCCGGAACTCGTCGAAGCGTTCGCGCGGCAGGATCCCTACGTCGTCAACGGCCTGGTGACGGGGTGGCGCGTGCGTGAGTGGTCGACCGTTGTGGGTGACACTGCCGCGCGTCCAGTCCGTCCGGGGAGACCTCGCTCCGCGCAGTAGAGCGCGACCGTCCTGGTGTGGTTCCCGGCAGCGGTCACGTGGTGCACGTGACGCCCGGGCCGCCGTTCAGAGCTGTGGGAACGTCAAGCCGAAACGTTCGCACAGCGACGGCACGCTGTCGAATCGCATCTCGAGCGCGTACTTCTCGTTGATGGCCGCAAAGGCCGCCATGTCGCCCCATGCCGCCGCCACCTCGTGAAAGTAGTGCTCGAAGCCGGACGGCGCGATCACCTCGATGATCTCGCACGGGGTGTCTCCGGCGTTCCAGAACGTGTGCCACTGGTGCCGGGGCTTGAACACCCACGTACCAGGCCCGGCCACCACGACGTCGTCGCCAAGCAGCGCCCCGAGCGAGCCGGTCAGCACGTACGAGTACTCGTCCTCGTTGTGGTGGAAGTGCAGCGGGGCCGCGAGCGCTCGTGGTGCGATCGGATGGTGGACGACGGAGAAGTGCCCGCCTGTCTGCGCGCCATCGATCGCCCACTGCACGCCGAGTCCTCCGAAGTCGAACGCGGCGCGTCCATCTGGTGTCACGATCGTCGGTGTCTTGCTCGGCGCGGTCATGAGTCTCCTCCTGGTTCGATGTCGGGCGCGGGACGTCCGCGCAGCCGTGGCGAGGACACATCCGCCCTCGCTGGACGGCGTGTCGTCGATACCTGTCGGGATGTGAGAACTGGAGGGGATTCTACCGCGACCGTCGGAGGTGTTGGTCCCGGGAATGCTGATCAGGCGAACGAGGGTGAGCGCGAGGCCAGGCTGCCCGGGCGCACGCTATCACAAACGGCGCCGGAACTTCTTCCGGTTGTGCGACGTCTTGTCGAGGGGCTCCCGCTGGCCGATCCAAGCCCGGAGCGTGCGTCACGCCATGCCCAACCCGCCAATCGAGATCCGAAGTGCCCGCATCGAGGACGCCCGTGAGATGGCACGGCTATCCGGGGAGCTCGGTTATCCGGCCCGGGTCCGCGACATGAGGCAAAGGCTGGCGGCGCTGCTTCCCGACGAGCGCCACTGCATCGCGGTGGCTGTGGATGGAGACCGATTACTCGGGTGGGTGCACGTGGATCTCCGCCTCTCAATCGTGAGCGGCGACCGTGCCGAGCTCGTGGGGTTGGTGGTCGACGCGACCGCCCGCCGGCGCGGCGTCGGACGCGCGCTGGTCGCCGTGGCCGAGCGCTGGGTGCTCGGGCGCCATCTGCCGTCCATCATCGTCAGGTCGAACATCGCGCGCGAGCAGTCGCACCCGTTCTACGAGTCGCTCGGCTACCTTCGCCGCAAGACGCAGCACGTGTACGAGAAGCACCTCGCGTACGACAAGCACCGCGCGTCGAGCGAATCGCAGACCTGATACCAAGCAGGAGGCGTTCATGCCGTTCATCGTGCTGATTGTGATGATGGCGTTGCTTGCGGCACCCGCAGCGCCAGCGCAAGCGACCGAGCGGGTGGAGCTGCGCGTCGACACGTCCGAGGCCGAGGCCGTGCTGAGCCTGCTCGGGAAGAAGGAGGCGGGGCAGCCGGTCGCGGAGGAGGACTGGCAGCGCCTGTTCGCCACCGAGCCGTACAAGCGCCTGAAGCAGCGGGAAACCGGCATGAAGCGGCCGTTCACCGACGAGGCCTTCCGCCAGTTCGTGTTGTCGGATGCCCTGGCCGGCCGTGCTGGCGCGTTGCGCGCCACGCTCGGCGCGTGGGCGTCGCGCGACCTGCAGGCGAGCGCGCGCCGCGTCCTGGCCTACCTCCCGCCGGACGCGCGCATCCGTGCGACGGTGTACCCGGTGATCAAGCCGCAGACCAACAGCTTCGTCTACGACCTCCGCGGGAACCCCGCCATCTTTCTCTACCTCGATCCCGAACAGTCGCCGGCGCAGTTCGAGAACACCGTCGCGCACGAACTGCATCACATCGGGTTCAGCAGCGTCGGGTCCAGAGCGAACGCGCCGGCGGCGGAGCTGCCTGCCCCGACCCGCGCGGCCGTGGACTGGATGGGCGCCTTCGGGGAGGGCTTTGCCATGCTGGCGGCGGCCGGCGACCCCGACACGCACCCGCACGCGGTGAGCCCGCCTCAGGCCAGGGCGCGCTGGGACCGCGAGATGACGAGCTTCGGCGAGCACCTCCGGGCGCTGGAGGCGTTCTTCCTCGACGTCATCGAGGGCCGCCTCGCCGGCGAGGACAATGTGCGGACGCGGGCGTTCTCGTTCTTCGGCGAACAGGGGCCGTGGTACACCGTGGGATACCGGATGGCCGTCGTGGTCGAGCGCCGCTACGGACGCGAGGCGCTCATCGCCACGATGCTCGATCCGCGGCTGCTGCTGGCGCGGTACAACACCGCGGCCGCCGAGCTGAATGCGCGCGGCGGCGAGCAGATGGCGCTCTGGTCGCCGCGGCTGCTCGAGCGGATTGGGGTTCAATCACGCTGATGGCCTCTCTCTACCAAAGGGTGAATCCGCCACGACAAATATATGAAGGTCTGACCTTTGTGCTATGCTCTCCGACGCCAGCCCGGCATGTCCGCGATCGACGGGACGGCCCGGGTGAGGGAGGTCGGATGCCCTGCGACATCGAAATCCCCAAGCTCGGGGATCCCTCGGACGAGCTGCGCGTCGGCCAGCTGCTGTGCTCGGCCGGCGCACGTGTGCGGAAGGGCCAGCCGGTCGCCACGATCGATGCCGACAAAGCCGTGCTCGAGATTGAAGCTCCCGACGACGGCGCGCTCGTGCGCTGGCTGGTGCGCGAGCAAGATGTCGTGGTGCCTGGGCAGACTATCGGAATCCTCGACGATGGGCCGTCAGACGCCAGATTCGGCTCCGCCTCGCCTGTCGTCACGGAGACGAGGAGTGTTCCCCGCTTCCCGGGTGGCCGTCCAAAGGCGTCGCCCATTGCCCGGCGCATGGCCGGTACCTTGGGCATCGATCTGGCCGGGGTCACCGGAAGCGGTCATCAAGGGCGAATCGTTCGCCGGGACATTGAACGGATGGTCGAGCGGGAACAGTCGGCTCCCGTTGCTCCATTCGTGTCGGAGACGCCGGACGGGCCTGCGGGTCTCCTCGCGGCGGTCCGTGCGGAGGCAGCGTCCGGGGCGTCACGCACCGCGGGCGACGATCGGGGAGGCACCTCCGTGCCGATCACGGCGGTCCGACGAGCGATTGCCAGGCGCCTGGTCAACAGCCTCGGCCCCGTCCCGCACTTCTATCTCGCGCGCACGGCCGAAGTGGATGCCGCCTGGAAGCAGTGTCGTGAGGCGAAGCAGTGGTATCCAGGCCTCTCCTGGACCGACGTGCTGCTTGCCGCCATTGCGCGTACCCTCCCCCGCCACCCTGAGCTGAATGCCAGCTGGGACGGGGATCACCTGACGCACCATGCACACGTCCATCTCGGTCTGGCGGTCGCCCACGAGGATGGACTTCTGACGGTGGTCCTCAGGCACGCTGACACGCTGACCCTCGGAGCGCTGTCCCAGGCGCGACAGGCACTTGTCGGCCGCGCCCGCGACCGGCGCCTCGCGCCCCATGAGATGACGGGCGCCACGTTCACGCTCTCGAACCTTGGCATGTTCGGTGTCGAGGCGTTCCAGGCGGTGATCAACCCCCCGGAGGCCGCCATCCTTGCCGCGGGCGCCGTGGCCGAGCGCCCCGTCGTCCGCGATGGCACGCTGGCAGTTGGCCGGACCGTGACCTTGACGGTCTCGGTCGATCACCGGGTGACCGATGGTGCGGCGGCGGCGAGATTCCTCGACGAACTGTGCCGCCGGCTCGCCACACCTTTGACGTTGGGGTAGGTACTTGCGAGACTTGAGGGCGGCGAGCTGGGGTTTGACAAAGGTCAGACCATCTGATATTCATTCCAGCCGCTCGTCTAGTCGTTCTGGTTCGTCACATCCACGCCGAAAGGGGCAGGAGCGATGGGAAGTGTTCGAAACGGACTGATCTCCACCATGCTCGTCCTCGCGTTGATTCTCCTGGGAGCTGACACCCTCTCGGCCCAGGCCGTCAACGGCCGCATCGTCGGCGCCGTGCGAGATCAGTCGGGCGGCGTCGTACCGGGGGCCTCGGTTCTCGCCACCAACCTCGCCACAGGACGGGTCACCGAGTCGACGACCGATGAGCAGGGTCGCTACGCCCTTCTCAATCTTCCACCGGGTGCTTACAAGGTTGAGGCACGTCTGGAAGGCTTCAGGCCCAGCATCGTCGAGCAACTCACGTTGCAGGTGCTCGAAACCGCCACGGCCGACTTCGCCCTGAGCGTCGGTGCGATGACGGAAGAAGCCACCGTTGTCGCAGAAGTGCCCGTCATCCAATCGCAGACCTCCGATCTCGGACGAGTCGTCACGAGCGAGGAGATCGAGTCGCTCCCGTTGAATGGTCGCGTGTACCTGCAACTGGCCACGCTGACCCCTGGCGTCAACACCTTCACGTCCGGCTCGGGGCTCAACCTCCAGCGTGCCTCGACTCAGTTCCAGGGCGATGCCTTCCTGGCCGGAACCCAGAACGTGGGCACCACCATCTCGGTGGGGGTTCAGCGCGAGCGCGCCACGACGTACCGTCTCGACGGCATCAACATAACCAGCCCGCTCGCGGGCCAGTCGGCCCTCCTCCCCTCGCTCGAGTCAATCCAGGAGTTCAAGGTCGTGACGGGCAACGCTCCAGCGAGCATCCAGTCGCCGGCGTCTGTCAACGTCGTGACAAAGGGAGGGTCGAACAGCTATCGCGGCACCGGCTACTACTTCTTCCGTGACGAGTCGCTCAACGCCCGGAACTTCTTCGACACGACCAAGCCGGAAGTAAACGTCTACCAATTCGGCGGCGCGTTCGGCGGACCCATCATCCGCAACCGCACGTTCTTCTTCGGCAGTTACGACGGCTTTCGGGGAGACACACCTCGAACGACGTTTGCGACGGTCCCGACCGAACGTGAGCGCCTGGGTGATTTCGCGGGCGGGCCGCCCATCGTCGATCCCGCGACGGGCCTGCCCTTCCCTGGCAACCAGATCCCGGCGAGCCAGTTCTCGCAATACGCGAGGGTCTGGCTCGAGCAGATCCCGCGGCCCAACACCACCGGGCAAGGCCCGCTGAACTTCTCGACCCAGATCGCACCCAAGTTCGAGAACGACCAGGCCACCATCCGGATTGATCACGAGTTCAGTCCCGCCAATCGCCTGTTCGGTCGTTACACGCAATCCGAGACCTTCAACCGATTCCCCGGCTATGCCGATTTCTACGGCTTCGAATATCCCTACGACGCACGGAATGCCGTCGTGAGTCACACCAGCGCGATCGGAAGCCGCTGGCTGAACGAGGTGCGCGTCGGCTACACGCACTCCGTGCTGGCGCAGGTGCAGGAGGGCAGCAACGGGCGGAACTTCATCGAGGAGATGGGTCTGCGCAATCTGGGCGGCGGCATCGACCCCTACCAGTTCGGCCTTCCGACGATGCTCATCGTGAACTACAGCATCATGGGTCCGTTCCCGTTCTTCAACCCTCGCGGCGGCACCCAGGATCTGATCGAGGTTCAGGACACGGTGACCATGTTGCGCGGTGCCCACGCGGTGCAGTTCGGCGGCAATTTCTCCTACGAGAAATTCCGGAGCACGAACCCGACGGCGCCTCGCGGACTCATCATCTTCCTGGGCCTCGCGACTGGTAACCCCATGGCCGACTTCCTCCTCGGCTACAACTTCAGCGCACTCGCGGATGCGGGTGACAGCACGCAGGACATCCGGCAGAAGGGCATCGAACTGTTCGTGCAGGACGACTGGCGCGTGAGCGACACGCTGACGCTGAACGTCGGCCTCCGCTACCAGTACTACACCCCGCCAGCCGACGCGCTGAACGGCCAGAGCTATTTCGACATGAACCAGTTGCGGATCGTCACGACCGCCTCGGGCGACGTTCACAACGGCATCTACAACATGCCCAAGAACGACTTCGCGCCGCGTGTCGGCCTCGCCTGGACTCCCTGGGGAGAGAAGACAGCGATTCGGGCCGGGTTCGGCACGTACTTCTACCCGCACGTGCAGTCGGAAAACGTCTTCCTGCGGAACAACCCCCCGAGCTACACGCTCTACAACGTCGTGAACTTCCTTCCGACGAAGATCGATGGCTTCGCGCCGCCGCCGCGGCCCGAGCCCACGCCCGACATGGTCGTCTTCACCGTGGATCGCGACGCGGACACGGCGCGCTACCACCAGTGGCAGGCGAGCGTGGAGCGGCAGTTGACCGAGACGAGCCGTGCCACCGTGTCCTACGTGGGCTCGCTCGGCCGGAATCTCCATCGGCGGCTCAACCTGAATCAGGCGGTCACGGGGACGGCGCCGATCCAGGAGCGGCGGCCGCTGCCGCAGTTCGGTGATGTACAGCAGTCGGAGAACACGGCCAAGTCGGAGTACCACGCCCTGCAGGTGAGCTACCTCAAGCAATACCGCAACGGCTTCTCGTTCTTTGCCAGTTACGAGCGGGCGACGGGCTACGATGACGCGAGTTCCGAAGGCGACCCGGTGCTGAACGCGTATGACATCGACGCGGAATGGGGCCGTTCGGCCTACCTCGTGCCGAACCGCGCGCGCGTGAGCCTGATTTGGGACCTGCCGTTCGGAGCGGGCCGCCGCTTCCTCGGCGATGCCGGTGGCATGCTGCAGCAACTAGTGGGCGGCTGGCAGATCGGTCTGATCGGCCTGATGCAGAGCGGCACGCCGCTGACGATCACTGGCACGCTCAACGGGCACAACACCGGCGGCTTCGGCGGTTACGAGCGTGCCAGCCAGACGTGCAGCGGCGAGCTGGACGATCCCGATCACACTCGCTGGTTCGACACGAGCTGCTTCAGCGACCCTCAGGCGAACACCTTCGGCAATTCGAAGCGGGGCGCCGTTCTCGGACCCGGCATCCACAACTGGGATCTGACTGTCGTCAAGAGCTTCACGGTGATGGGGAAGGCGGCGACGTTCCAGGCTCAGGTCTTCAACCTCTTCAACCAGGTGAACTGGGGCCGGCCCGATACCAGCGTGATCAGCGCCGGCTTCGGCCGCATCAGCAGCGCGCTCCCGGGCCGCAACATGCAGCTGGGGGTGCAGGTGCGGTTCTAGGCCGGGGCGGATGCGTCCATGCCTTGTCGCTGCTCGGCTCTCCTCGCGGTCTGGCTGCTCGCCGGACTTACCCATCCCGCCGGCGCGGAGGTCGCGCCGCTGCAAACGGCTGCGATCGGCGATCTCCCGCTCGAGGGCGGCGGACTGCTCCGCGACTGCCGCGTGGCGTACCGGACCTATGGGACCCTGAACGCGGGGCGGTCGAATGCGGTGCTGTTCGCCACGTGGTACATGGGGCGATCCGATGCCGCCGCCGCCTTGGTCGGCCCGGGTCGCTTGCTCGACCCTGAACGCCATTTCGTCGTCGTCGTGGACGCGCTGGCCAACGGCGTGTCCACCTCTCCCTCCACGAGTCCGGGGCAGCGGGCCGATTCCTTCCCTGACCTGACCATTGGGGACATGGTCGCCGCCCAGCACAGGCTGATCACGGCCCACCTCGGCCTGACCTCCCTCCATGCGGTCATTGGCGTCTCGATGGGCGGCATGCAGGCCTTCGAGTGGATGGTCGCCCATCCGGGTTTCGCGAAACGGATCGTGTCGGTCCACGGCACGCCCCGGGTCTCGACCTACGACCGGCTGATCTGGCGCGAGGAGCTCGTGCTGCTCGACGCGGCCCAGGCGTTGGGTGAATGGGGACCGCGCAATCCGGCGGTGACGGCACTGGCGCTCCTGGCCATTCGTTATACGTCCACGCCGTCACGCCTCAACCGTACAGTGGAGGCGGCCGCAGTGCCCGAGCTGACGAAGTTCTGGGTTGATCTCATGATTGGCACGAACCCCCACGATCGCCGGACGCAACTCCTCGCCATGGATCGGTTCGACGTGGCCCGGCGACACGACGGCAAGCTCGAACGCGCCGCCGCTACCGTCCGAGCCCGCGTGCTCATCGTTGTGGCCATGACCGATCAGGCCGTGTCGCCCGAGCCGTCGCTGGCGTTCGCCGCGCTGCTCGGTCAGAAGCCCCTCGTTCTGGACGGGACATGCGGCCACCTTGCGAGTCACTGTGAGGGAGAGCGCCTCGCTGCTGCCGCCGCGGAGTTTCTTCGATGATGACCTGGTCCGCTTCGCCGCGATCATTGCCACCGATCGCCGCGCTGGTGTTCGTCGGGATGCTTGCGCATCCAGGGGCCCAGCCTCGTGCTCAGCTTCTGCCCCGCAATCTGACCGTTGAAGCCGCACCGGCTCCTGACGCGGTCGATGTGGGAGTCCCGCGCTTCGGGTGGGTGCTTGCTGCGACCGACTCCTCCTCGCGAGCCCTGCGTCAGTTGGGCTACCAACTGCGGGTCGCCCAGGACCGAGCGGCGCTCGCCGACGGAAGGGCCCCGCTCTGGGACTCCGGGCGCGTCGCCTCGGGCGCGACGACTTTTCTCCCGTACGACGGCCGCGTGCCGCTGACGAGCGATACCGACTACTGGTGGACGGTACGCGTGTGGGATCAGGACGGGCAATCATCGGCGTGGGCCGAGCCCGTTCGATTCCGGACGGGGCTGCTTCACGCGTCGGACTGGCGCGCCCGCTGGATCGAGCATCCGGAGCCAGTCGTGTCGGGACACAACGGCTACCGGAGCACCCTCGTCTCGAGCGCCGACACCGAGCAGTGGGTCGCGCTCGACATGTACCGACCGGTGCCGATCGACCAGCTTCGCCTGCACCCGTCGTCGCCCGTCGACCTCGAGCCGAGAGTCCAGGGTTATCTCTTTCCCGAAGCGTTCCGGGTCGAGACAGCCGGGCGAGCAGACTTCTCCGACGCGACCATCGTCGGGGCATGGGCGCGCGGGCACTCGGCGTGGACGCCCACCGAGCCGTTGACACTGGACCTGACGCCGTCGACAGGGCAATACCTGCGGCTCGTGGTCACGAAGCTCGCGCCCGCAGGTTCAGGAGCGTTCGGCTTCGCGTTGGCGGAGCTCGAGGCACTTGGGGGGGGCAAACGGTACTCCAGGGCCTCGGGTCTCACCGCCAGTCATCCGGGCAACGGCGGCCTCTGGGCGCTCGGTCACCTCCTCGATACCGTGCTCGTCTCGCAGCCGTCGAATGCGGGGCTGCCCGGGCCGTCGCCCTACTTCCGACACCGCTTCCAGGCGAGAGGCACGGTCGTGCGCGCCCGGGCCTTCGTCGCGTCGCTCGGGCTCTATGACCTGTATGTGAACGGAGAGAGCGTCGGCCCCAACGGCCTGAGCACCGACTGGACGAACTACCACAGGCGCGTGCAGTACCGCGCTTTCGACATCACGCCGTACGTCCGCGCAGGCTCCAACGCGGTCGGCCTCGCTCTCGGCGACGGCTGGTACGCCGGCCGGCTCGCGTTCCTGCCCGGTCGCCGACACTACGGCGATCGGCCGCGTGTGCTCGCCCAGCTGCACATCACTTATGAGGATGGCTCTCGCGAGGTCATTGTCTCGGATGCCACGTGGCAGACGACGCGAGAAGGCCCCATCCTGAGCTCCGACCTCTTCGACGGCGAAGTGCAGGACGCCCGTCGCGATCTTGGCGCCTGGTCCACGGCCGACTTCGATGCCAGCGCCTGGAAGGCGGCACGCGAGTCGAGCGGCGTGACGGCGACCGTCGTGGCGCAGACCAATCCGCCGATCGTGGTGACACAGGAGCTGACGCCTGTCTCCATCGTCGAGCGCGCCCCGCGCGTCTACCAGCTCGATTTCGGGCAGAACCTCGTGGGGAGGGTGCGCGCACGAATCCGCGGAGCCGCGGGCACCCGCGTCGAGCTGCGGCACGCCGAGATGCTGGAGCCAGACGGACGGTTGTACATCGAGAACCTGAGGCTCCCCGTGCTCGGGACGCGCGCGAGCGACACGTTCGTCCTGGCCGGCACAGGGGAATGGGAGACCTTCGAGCCACGATTCACGTTCCATGGCTTCCGCTATGTGGAGGTGACCGGACTGAAGGCGGCGCCAACGCCCGACATGTTCGTCGCTCGGGTGCTCCACTCCGACATTCCGCTGACCGGCACCGTCTCCACGTCGAGCCCGCTCATCGACCGGCTGATGGAAGCCATCTGGTGGACTCAGCGCGGTAACTTCGTCGGCATCCCGACCGACTGTCCGCAGCGTGGTGAGCGGGCCGGCTGGATGGGCGATGCGCAGGTGTTCGCACAGGCGGCGATGTACAACGCCGACGTGCTGCGATTCTTCGACAAGTGGCTGGTCGACGTGCGCGACGCGCAGGGCGAAGGCGGAGGCTTTTCCGCCGTGAGCCCGGCCCCAGGCGGCGCGAGCATGATGACCAACACGCCGGGCTGGTCCGACGCCGGCACCATCGTGCCCTGGTTCCTGTGGGTGAACTACGGCGACCGTCGCGTGCTCGAGCGCCACCTCGACGCCGCCATGCGATTCGTGGATGGGATCGCCAGGGAGAACCCTGACGGCGTCTGGCGTCACGACGCGGGCACCTTCTTCGGAGACTGGCTGAACGCCGATCTGTTCGAGCTCGAGGGCTGGCCCAAGACTGGCGCCATGCCATCGCCGGCAGTGTTCGCCACGGCCTACTTCGCGCGGTCGGCCGAACTCGTGTCGAAGATGGCCGCCGCGCTGGGACGGACGAGGGACGCCGCGCGATACGCCAGGCTGGCCACGCACGTGCGCGAGAGCTTCGCGAATCGATTCATCACGCCAGACGGGCGCATCGTCGGCGGCCCGGAAGGCACGACGCCGCAGTTCGCCTTCGGCGCGGGCGAGACACCCGCACCCGAGACGCAGGCGGCCTACGCGATGGCGCTGCAGTTCGACATGGTGCCGGAGAGCCGCCGCGCGCAGGCGTTCGCCCACCTCGAACGCCAGCTCGCCAAGTACGACGGTCGGCTGTCGACTGGCATCCAGGCGACACTGCCGGCCATGCTTGCCCTCGTGGAGGGAGGCAGGCTGGAGGAAGCCTACCGCCTCCTCCAGCGTCGTGAGCCCGGGACGTGGGGCTACATGCTCGACCAGGGAGCGACGACGATCTGGGAGCGCTGGGACGGCTACGTCGAGGGCCGGGGATTTCACAGGCACGAGATGAACTCGTTCAACCATTACGCCATGGGATCCATCGGTGAGTGGATCTGGCGGCACGTCATCGGCCTTGCACCCGACCCGGAGCGTCCCGGCTACGAAAGCTTCATCGTCGCGCCGCGCCCGGGTGGCGGCCTCACGCACGCCCAGGGGCGGTACGCCTCGATTCGCGGACCCATCGAGGTGCAGTGGCGGGTCGAAGGCGCTCGATTCTTCCTCGACCTCGAGGTCCCCCCGAACACGACCGCGAGCGTCCGCATCCCGGGACGCCTCGCGACGACGACCGAAGGAGACTCGCCGCTGTCGATGGCCGTTGGCATCGAGCGGCTGCGGGAGGAGGCCGATGCGATCGTCGTCCGCGTCGGCTCGGGACGGTACCACTTTGTGTCGGAAGGGCGCGATGTGCAGTGATCTCTTCAACGTCCGTGCAGTCCCGCGGCGGTTGCCCGCAGCGTGTGTCCTCGCGGTCGTGATCTCGCTGGCGGCTCAGCTCCTTGTCGCTTCGGGCGTATCGGCGCAGGTCGGGCTGAAAATCGAGCGCACGACGACCGAATCGCTTGAGAATCCTCTTGGGCTCGACGTCGCGATGCCGCGACTGAGCTGGACGCTGTCGTCCAGCGGCAGCGTCCGCGGAGCCCGACAGACGGCGTATCGGATCCTCGTGTCCAGCACGCGGGAGCGGCTCCAGCGGGGCGAAGGCGATCTCTGGGACAGCGGGCGTGTCGAGTCCGGAGCGTCGGTGCTTGTCCCATATGGCGGGCGCAGCCTTGGCAGCCGGCAGCGAGCACACTGGAAGGTACGGGTCTGGGACGAGCAGGGCCGGCCGTCGGCCTGGAGCGAACCGGCGCTGTGGACGATGGGTCTGCTCGATCGACGCGACTGGCAGGGTCAGTGGATCGGCCCGGCCGCGCCGCGGACTTCGCCGCCCGATCCCGCCACGCTTCGCATCGGACACGCCACCGTGCCCGCGCTGTCGTCCGAACAGCAGGAGACGATGATTGTCGACCTCGGGACGCCACGGCGAATCGACGGCATCCGCCTCCATCCGGCCCGGCGCTTCGTCGTAGGTCCCTGGATCACGCACGACGGCGGGTACTTGTTCCCCAAGCGCTTCCGCGTCGATGTGTCGGACACCCGGTCGTTCGAGAGTCCGCGCCTCGCCGTCGACCACACTGGCTCAGACCATCCCAACCCGGGCATCGTGGCGCCAACCTTCCGGTTCGAGCCCACGGTGGCCCGGTTCGTTCGTCTGACCGTCACCCGGTTGCGCAGCTACGAGGCACGCACGCACGGCGCGGCGCTGGCGGAGATCGCCGTGCTCCGGGGCGCCGAGAACGTCGCAATGGGCAGACCCGTTGAGGCTTCGCACTTTCTCGAGGGGTCCGGGTGGGCGCCGGCGTACCTCACGGACGGCCGCGACGTGTCAGACTCGCCGTACCCCCAGAACCCCGTGATCCAGCTCCGCCGTGAGTTCTCGGTGCGGCGCCATGTCAGGCGTGCCACCCTCTACGCCACCGCGCTCGGCGTGTACCAACTGCGAATCAACGGGCGCCCCGTGGACGGGCGCAGGCTGGCCCCCGAGTGGACGCGCTACGACGACCACGTGCAGTACCAAACGTACGACGTGACGCCACTCCTGCGTGACGGTCGCAACGTGGTCGCGGCCCTGCTCGGCGAGGGCTGGTACGCCGGTCGCGTGTTGACGCAACCCAAGGTGCCGACCGTGGCCCCCCGCCTGCTCGTGCAGTTCGAGATGGAACTCTCGGACGGATCGCGCGAAACGATCGTCAGCGACGGGCAGTGGCGCGCGACCGACGAGGGGCCTATTCGCTTTGCCGGCATCTACGACGGGGAGATCGTGGACGCTCGGCGAGCGATGCCCGGTTGGGACCTTCCGGGTTTCGTCGACCGATCGTGGGCGCAGGTATCCGTGTCGCCCGTCGAGGCCATGCCGCGGCTCGTGGCGCAGCGAAGTCAGCCGATCCTGGTCACCGCCGAACGCCGGGCCGAAGATGTGCGCGAGACCGCGCCAGGCGTCTACGTCTACGACTTTGGCCAGAACATGGTCGGTGGCATGCGCCTGCATGTGCGCGGCCGGGCCGGCGACGAACTGCTCCTGCGGCCGGCGGAGCGTCTGAACCCTGACGGCACCCCGTTCTACAACTTGAAGGGCGGCACGAGCGCCCTCCGCTACACGCTGCGCGGCGACGCGGATGGGGAGAGCTACGAACCCCACTTCTCGTACTTCGGGTTCCGGTACGTCGAGGTGCGGGGACTCCCCCGTCCGCCGGAACCCGGCATGCTGACGGGCCTCGTCTTTCATACCGCCGCGCGGCCGTCCGGACGATTCGCGTCGAGCGACGCCAGGCTCAACGCCCTGATGTCGGCCATCGCGTGGACGCTCAGGGGCAACCTGATGGGCGTTCCCACTGATTGCCCGCAGCGCGACGAGCGATTGGGCTGGATGGGCGATGTCCAGGCCGCAGCCGGGATGATTCCCTTCTTCTGGGAGGCCGACGCGCTGCTCGCCAACTGGCTGCGCGAAGTACGGGCCGCGCAGGATCCCGCGGGCCGCTTCGGCGACATGTCGCCGCAGATGTTCGGCCCGGGTCTCTTCTATGGGAGTCCCGGATGGGGCGACGCGGGCGTGGTGGTGCCCTGGGCAATCTACCTGCACTACGGCGACCGCCGGATCATCGAGGAGAACTACGACTCCGCGAAGCGCTGGGTTGACTGGATCCACACGCAGGCTTCGGAGTATCTGTGGCGCGCGGCAGGCCCGGGCGACTGGTTGAACGGCGATCGCGTGTTCTTCGACACCTATCCGAGGTCGGGGGGCGCGGTGGCTGACGAAATTTTCGCGACCGCCTTCTTCGCCCACTCGGCCGATCTCGTGGCGCGGATGGCCCGGGTCCTGGAGCGCCACGACGAGGAGGCACGCTACCGGCGACTGCACGGGGCCGTCGTGAAGGCCTTCGCCCAGGCCTTCGTGGACAAAGACGGCGTCGTCAGGGGCGGGACGCAGGCCGGCTACGCCCTCGCGCTGCACTTCGGTCTCGTTCCGGAGTCGCTGCGCGCAAGGGCCCTGCACCACATGGTCGAGGCGTTCCGTCCCTACGACGGGCACCTGTCCACCGGCATCCAGGCTACGCACCGGCTGATGCTCGAACTGTCCAGGGGCGGACGTCACGACGTGGCGCTCGAGCTGCTGTCGCGCCGTACGCCCCCGTCCTGGGGCTACATGCTCGACCAGGGCGCGACGACGATCTGGGAGCGTTGGGACAGCTGGGTGGACGGCCGCGACACGCAGCCAGACTGGATGGGGTGGATGAACTCGTTCAACCACGTCGCGTTTGGCGCCGTCGGCGAGTGGGTCTGGCAGGAACTCGTGGGCCTCCGGCCCGACGAGACTGCTCCAGGGTTCGCGCATTTCTACGTCGCGCCGCGTCCGGGCGGAGGACTTGCGCAGATTGACGCGACCTTCACCAGCCCGCGAGGCGAGATTCGCGTGGACTGGACCGCACGGGACGGGACCCTGACGCTCAGCGTGGCCGTGCCCGTCAACAGCACGGCGACGATCGTAGTACCCGCGGCGGAACCGTATGCCGTGCGTGAGCGAGGAGCGCCGCTCGACGACGCGCTCTGCACCGGGGGCGCGCGGCCTGTCGCGGGCGGCGTCGCGTGCCAGGTGGGATCGGGACGATTCGAGTTCACGGCCCCGATGACTGGAAAGACGGAGACGGCCGGAGCCATTCGGCCGGTACAGAAGGAGGAGCGATGACGTACGACATCACGGTGCTCAAGGTCGGCCAGTGCGAAGTGCCTGGTCCTGAGGTCTACTGGATGAGCCACTGGGACACGTGGGAGCAGCTCTATTTCTGGCTCGTCGTCATCCAGGGTGGCGGCAAGACGGCCATCGTGAACACAGGACCGCCCGTGGACCTCCGTCCGATGAACGAGGTGTGGGCCAAGGCCATCGCCCCCCGCTCGCAGATGCTCGTGCAACCTGGTGAGCGGCCCGAGGAAGTGCTGTCGACCATCGGCCTGAAGCCGGCCGATGTCGACTACGTGCTCATCACGCCGCTCCAGGCCTATGCGACCGGGAACATCCCGCTCTTCACGAACGCGCAGGTCTGCATCTCGCGCCGTGGCTGGATTGAAGACTTCCACGCGCCCCGCTTCGAGATGATGATCCCCCGCAAGCTGCGCATCCCGGACGACGTGCTGGTCTATCTCGACGTGACCGCGCCGGAGAAGGTGCGCCTGCTCGACGACGAGGACGAGATCCTGCCCGGGCTGCGCGCGATGTGGACAGGGGTGCACCACCGCTCCTCCATGACCTATCTCGTCGATACGGCAGACGGGACCGTGGCCATCTCCGACAGCTACTTCAAGTTGCGCAACATCGAAGAGGACGTGCCCCTCGGGATCACCGAGAGCATGGAGGAGTGCCACGTCTCGTACGGCCGTGTGCGGAAAGCGGCGTCGAGGTTCCTGCCGCTGTACGAGCCGCTCGTGGGCGAGCGATTCCCGCAGCGCAGGGCGCGCTGAAGACACCCGGAGGAGGCGTCGATGCAATCCAGGACCGCACTCGAGGGCCGCTTTGCCGGCAAGGTGGCCATCGTGACAGGAGGGGCGAGCGGCATTGGCCGGGCGACGGTGGTCGAGCTGTGCCGCGAGGGCGCCGCGGTGGCCTTCACCGACCTCTCGCCCGCCGGAGAGGCGCTCGCGGCGGACCTGTCACGACAGGGTCATCGCGCGGCCTTCTTCCAAGGCGACATGGCCGACGAGACGTTCTGCCGAGCGACGATCGAGAGCGTGGCGACGATGTTCGCGCGGATCGACTACCTCGTGAACAACGCGTTCTCGTTTCTCAACCGCTGGGCCGACGCCCAGCGGGAAGACTGGCACCGCGTCTTCGACGTCGGCCCCGTCGCCTACGCCCTCATGGGCGCCCTCGTCACGCCGCACATGGAGCGCACCGGCGGCGGCGCCGTCGTCAACGTCTCGAGCATCTCCGCGTTCATCGCGCAGCCGAAGCGGTGGACCTACAACGCGGCCAAAGGTGCCGTGCACACGCTCACCAAGTGCATGGCGCTCGATCTCGCACCCGCCGGCATCCGGGTCAACTCCGTGAGTCCAGGCTGGATCTGGACGCCCGAAGTTGACAAGGCCGCGGGCGGCGACCGGGCGAGATGGGACCCGGTCTGGGGCCAGTTTCACATGCTGGAGCGATGCGGGAACCCCGTCGAGGTCGCCGCGGGCATTCTGTTCCTGCTCAGTGACGATGCGTCGTTCGTGACGGCCACCGATCTGGCGATCGATGGCGGCTATCAGGGCCTCGGCAGCGAAGGACTCGGCAAGGCCAGCGCGTTTGCCGGGACCAAGTGACGAACCCGATGGACGCTTCGAACCTCTTCTCCGCCGGCTTCCTGCTGCTCCTGCTCGGGGGCGTGATGCAGGGAGCCTTTCCGTTGCCTCTCAAGTTCACGACCCGCTGGCGATGGGAGCACATCTGGGGTGCCGGATCCCTGATGGCACTGCTCCTCATTCCCTGGCCCGTCGCCCTCGCCACGGTTCCCGACCTGTGGGACGTGTACGCCGGTTCGCCCACGAGCGCGCTCGTCGGCGCGCTGCTGTTCGGCGCGGCCTGGGGAATCGGCGGCGTGTTCTACGGTCTCGGGGTTGCCGCCGTGGGGCTGTCTCTCGGCCTCTCGCTCATTCTCGGGCTCATCGCGGTCTTCGGCTCATTGATTCCCCTGGCGCTGGAGCATCCCGAACGCATCACCCATCCCTCGGGACTCACCGTGCTCGGCGGCGTCGCCATCATGATCGTCGGCCTGTCGGTGTGCGGTCTGGCGGGCCGTGCCAAGCAGGACGCCTCCGCGGGCCGCGCCAGCGGCGTCCCCTTCGCTGTGGGCCTCACCTACTGCGTGCTGGCGGGCGTGCTCTCGGCGTTCGTCAATTTCGGGCTGATCTACGGCGCCTCCATCAGCAGTCAGGCGGTCGCCCGCGGCACCACGCCAGGCGATGCCCCCAACGCGGTGTGGGCCCTCGTGTTTTCGGCGAACTATCTCGTCAACGCGGGGTACTGCGTGTGGCTCATCGCACGCCGCAGCAGCTGGAGCACCTTCCGCGCACGCGGCACCGGACGGTACTGGATGGCCGCGGCTGTGATGGGCGCGCTGTGGGCGGGAGGAATCGTCGTCTACGGGCGAGGTGCCGTCGCCCTGGGCGAACTCGGCGCGTTCATCGGGTTCCCGGTCATGCTCACGGCGTCGATCCTGACGGGGAACGTGCTTGGCGTGCTCAGCGGTGAGTGGCGGGACGCGTCCTCGAAGGCTCGGCGGCTCATGGTGGCGGGCGTCGGCCTGCTGATTCTGGCCGTGGTGGTGCTCGCGTATGCCAACCGGCTCGTATGACCCGCCCGGCCTTCGCGACATGGGCGAGTCACGTCCTCCGCGTCGGTCAATAGGCGAGCGCTTCGGCCTCGCTGACGATGCCGCGGTATCGCGCGAGGGCCGACTCGAGGTGCAGCCGCATGCGACGGCGCGCCTCGATGGGATCACGGGCGCGCAACGCATCGAGGACGCGGTTGTGCTGTTCGAGCGCCAGTTCGGCGCCGCCCGGAATCGAAATGCTCTTGTCCACGGCGCGTTGCAGTTGACCGCGAATGAGCACGACGAGGTCGTTCATCAAATCGTTGCGCGAGGCCTCGGCAATCAGCAGGTGGAACTGCAGGTCCAGTTCCGCGAATTGCCGCGGCTTGCGGAGCACGTTCTCCATAGTCGCGACGTTCACCGCGATCCTGGCGATCTCTTCGTCGGTGGCGCGCGAGGCCGCAAAGGCGGCGATGTCGGACTCGAGCGCCAGGCGCACCTCGAACAGACTTTCGAGGCTGCGACGCTTGGTGACGACCTGCCACCCGAGGATGGTGTTGATGAACTTATGGGAGTCGCTCGCCACCGAGGTGCCGTCGCCGACCCGAGCGTCGAGGATGCCGACGATGGCCAGGCAGCGCAACGCCTCGCGGAGCGACGATCGGCCCACCGAGAAGCGCTTGCAGAGTTCGCGCTCCGGCGGGAGGCGTTGTCCGGACTGCAAATCGCCGTTCGCGATGAGTTCGATGATCTGCTGGGCGATGGTGTCGCTCAGGGTGTTTCGCCGAACCGGGCGGAGTTTCGTCCCGAACGCGTCGGGGGCGGTGTCGTCATGAACGCTCACGGGCACCTCGAGGAGGACCGTTTGGGCCGTGCGAATTGTACCATCGGAAGCGCCATATTGACGATGGTCTGACCATCAGACTAATATAGCCCCACCCGGGGCTCAGTCAACGCCCTGCCACAGCCCCGCGGAACGCGCATGCGCATCCACTTTCCCTACCCCGAGGTCACGCCCCTGGACGTGCCCGACCCCAACCTCCTGGGCATCTTCGCGACGCCGGAGCACGAACCTGACACGGGCCTCGAGGACCTCCTCGTCGAGGCTCTCCGAGCCCCCATCGGCACCGCGCCGCTGCGGGAATTGGCCGACGGCAAGCGGCACGTCCTCATTGTCTGCGACGACATCACCAGGCCCACACCGGTCCACCGTCTCCTCCCTCCACTCCTGGTCGAGTTGCAGGCCGCCGGCGTGCCGGACGGCGCCATCGAGTTCCTCATCGCGCTCGGCACGCACCGGCCCATGACCGGTGACGAGATCGTGCGGAAGTTCGGCGCCGAGGTTGCCGCCCGTTACCCGATCCACAACCACGAATGGAACACCGAGGGGGCCTGCGAGTACGTCGGCGACACGGCGCAGGGCGTACCCGTGTGGATCAACAAGAGAGTCGCGGCGGCGGATCTGGTCATCGGGATCGGTCGCATCATGCCCATCGAGGTCTGCGGGTTCACTGGCGGCGGCAAGATCCTCATCCCCGGCGTGTGCGGGGCGGTGACGAACGACGAGATGCACTGGACGCGCATCGACCTGCCGAACGACGAGGTGGTCGGGCGCGCTGACAATCCCGTGCGAGCCTCGATCGACGCGCTGGCGCGCAAGGCCGGCCTCGACTTCATCGTCAACGTGGTGATGGACATCCGACAACGCGTCTCCCACGTTGTCGCCGGCGACCTCGTCGAGGCCCACCGGGTGGGTTGCGCCCACGCCAAGGCGCTGCACTGCGTCCAGATCCCGCGCCATGCCGACATCGTCGTCGCCGACAGCTACCCGTTCGACATCGAATTCTGGCAGGCGAACAAGGCGCTCGATACGACCGGTCTCGTCGTCCGCGAGGGAGGCGTGGTCATTCTGGTGACGCCGTGCCGTGAAGGGCTGTCCCGCACGCACGGCGAGATTCTCGACTTCGGCTATCGGACGATCGACGAGATCAAGGAGCTCGTGCGCACCCGGCAGATCCGCCACAAGGTGGTGGGCGTGCACATGGCGCAGGTGAGCCACCTGGCCCGGCACCGGGCGACGGTGATCCTCGTGACCGACGGCATCCCGCCAGACGACGTGCGGCGGGTCGGCCTGAACTGGGCGGCCACTCCACAGGAGGCCCTGGCGCAGGCGTTTGCGATCGCCGGGTCGCGCGCGCGTGTGGCCGTCCTGCGAGGCGCCGCCGAGATGCTGCCCGTCGTGAACGCGCTCGAGACGCAGCCGAGCCAATGAGCTGGGAGGCGACGCACATGGGAGAGCTCACGGATCGGGTTGCGATCATCACGGGCGGCGCGAGGGGCATCGGCCGTGCGATTGGTCAGGCGCTGAGCCGCCTCGGCGCCTTCGTCGTGCTGGCCGACAGAGACGTCGCGCGGGCCGCCGGAACGGCGGCCGAGATCGGATCCTCGGCCGTCGCCATCGAGACCGACATCGGTCGCCCCGCGTCGGTATCGGCCCTGTTCACCGAGGTCGAGCAGCGCTTCGGGCGTCTCGATGTGCTCGTCAACAACGCCGCCATCTGCCGAATGGTCCCCATCCTCGACATCAGCGTCGAGGAGTGGGACGCGACGATGGCCGTCAACCTGCGCGGGACCTACCTGACGAGCGTTGCCGCCTTCCGGATCATGCAGCGGCAGGGCCACGGCCGGATCATCAACCTCGCGTCGGCTGCGGCCAAGATCGGTGGCGTCGCCGCGGGGGCGCACTATTCGGCGTCGAAGGCGGGCGTCATCTGCCTGACGAAGTCGTTCGCGCTGACCGGGGCCCCACTGCACATCAACGTGAACGCCGTCTGCCCGGGACCGACGAGCACGGAGATGACCGACGCATGGGGCGAGGCCACCAACCGGATGTTCGCCGAGCGCATCCCGTGGCAGGAGTACGCGCGTCCGGAGGACGTCGCCGACGCTGTCGCCTTTCTAGCAACGGACCGTGCCCGCTACATCACGGGGGAGATCCTCGACGTGAACGGCGGTCTGGTCATGGACTGAGACAGGAGCAAGGCGTGGCCGAGGAACTGCTGAACTACGTCGCCGGGGAATGGCGCCGGTGCCGAGACGCAACGACCTTCGACAACGAAGATCCGGCGGCGCGTGGGTCCGTGCTGAACGTCGTACAGGCGTCGGGTCCGGACGAACTTACGGAGGCAATCGAGGCCGCCGACCTGGCGTTTCGCACGTGGCGCCGGGTCCCCCTGCACGAGCGCCAGGCCTGCATCGGACGGTTCCTCGATCTCGTGCGCGCCTCGCGCGACGAGCTGGCCACGATCGTCTCGCGTGAAAACGGCAAGACGATCTCGGAGGCTCGAGCCGAGATCGACTCAGCGATTGTGGAGGGCACATACCATCTCCACCAGGTGAGTGCGTTCGTGGGTCACCTGGGTGTGGATGTTGGGGATGGGCTGACGGCCTGGATGCAACACCACCCGATCGGCGTGGTCGGCGTCATCAGTCCGTGGAACTTCCCGGTGAATGTCATGTGCCGCAAGGCCATTCCAGCGCTCCTCACCGGCAACACCGTGGTCTTCAAGCCGGCGTCGTTCACGCCGTGGTGCGCGCTCGAAATGGCGAAGCTCTTTGTGCACAGCGGACTGCCGCCCGGGGTGTTCAACTGCGTCACTGGGCTCGGCTCTCGCGTCGGGAATGCGCTGCTCGACGACCCGCGCGTGCGCGCGATCTCGTTTACCGGGTCCACGGAGGTCGGGAAGCGGATCCAGGCACGCGCAGCCAACCACCTGATCCGGACGCAGCTCGAGCTCGGGGGCAAGAACGCGCTCATCGTGCTGCCGGACGCCAATCTCGACGACGCTGCGACCGCGGCCATGACGGCCGGCTTCGCCTGCGCGGGTCAGTGGTGCACGTCAACCAGCCGCGTGCTCGTTCACGAGCAGGTGGCTGACGCCTTCACCGCGCGGCTCGCGGCGCGCTGCGACGCGGTGCGTGTCGGGCCACCCCTGGAGGAGTCAACGGGAATGGGGCCGGTCGCCGGGCCGGAACAGTTCGCCTCAATCCAACGTGCCATCGAGATCGGGATCGCCGAGGGCGCGTCGCTGGTCACGGGCGGCGTCTGCCGCGAACCTCGCGCGACGCCTGGCTATTACATCCGCCCGACTGTGTTCACGGGCGTCAGGCCGGAGATGTTCCTTTTCCGGGAGGAGATCTTCGGGCCCGTCCTCGCGCTGACCCGCGTCGAGAGCCTCGATCAGGCCATCGAGCTCGCCAACGACTCGATGTACGGTCTGTCGTCGGCGCTGTTCACGCGAGACCTGTCTGCGGCCCAGCGCTACATCGACGCCATCGACGCCGGTCTCGCGCACGTCAACGTGCACTCCGGCTACAAGCACCCGGCGTTGCCATTCGGCGGCTGGAAGCAGTCCGGCTTCGGTCCGCCCGAGAACAGCCGCACGGGGCTGGAGTTCTTCGTCGACCGCAAGGCCGTCTACCTGAAGGGTGCGTGAGGGCAAGCATGACACTCGTAGAACTCGACGCGCGCGCGGCGGTCAGCAGAGTCGTGACCGGGCCCGACGAGTGGTCCATCTGCGCGGACGCCGACCTGCTCAGCATCACGCAGCAGCTCGTGCTGATCCGGCGCTTCGAGGAGCGCCTGCTCGCGCTGAAGGCGGACAACCTGATTCATGGCCCGGTGCACACGAGCATCGGGCAGGAGGGCGTTGCGGTGGGCGCGGCGATGGCACTCCGCCGGGAAGACCTGCTAGGCGGTACCCACCGTGCTCACCATCAGTATCTCGCCCGCATCTTCGTGGCGCTCGCTCCCGAGGGCTACGACCCGCGGGTCATGGACCTGCCGGCCGGCCTGGACGACGAGGTGTGCGTCCTGCTCTCGGAGATCATGGGCCTGGAGCGAGGCTGCTCCGGCGGACGCGGCGGGTCGATGCACCTCTATCGACCCGAGCTGGGAGTGCTCGGCACCAACGCGATCGTCGGCGGCGGCGTGCCGCACGCCAACGGCGCCGCCTGGGCCGCGCGTTTCCTGGGGCTCGACCGCGTTGTCGTCTCGTTCTTCGGCGAGGGGGGCCTTTACCAGGGCGTGGTCCACGAAACGTGCAACCTAGCGGCCTTGTGGCGCGTGCCGGTCGTCTTCTGCATCGAGAACAACCAGTACGCGGTCGGCACGCACGTGAACGACTCGTGCTCGGCGAAGAATCTGTGCGATGTGGCCCTCGCCTACGGCATGCCTGGCTACCAGGTAGACGGGATGGATCCGCTCGCCGTGCGCGCACTGTTCACGCACCTGGTCGACGGCCGTAACGACGGAGCCCTCCCGTGCGTCGTCGAAGCGCAGACTTACCGCTACCTGCACCACGCGGGGGCCGTTGCTGGCAGTGCTTTCGGCTACAGGGTCCAGGGCGAGGAGTCAGGGTGGCGGGAGCGCGACCCCATCGAGCGGTGCCTGCGCGAGCTCGATCGACGCTCGCTGAGGAGCCCGGAGCTCGACGTCCGGCTCACCGGCGCCGTGGATGCGCTGCTGGACCGTGCCGTCGCGTCGTGCGTGGACGAGCAGGGCGGTTCGCGGGTGGTGTGCGAGGCCCTCTGGCCGTCGGTGGACACGATCGACTCCGGTCTGCACCGCGCGGACGGACTCGCCGGAGCGACGTTCGTCGAAGCGGAGGAGCTCGCGAGAGACCGAGAGGTGAAGTACGTCGACGCGATCGCCGAGGTGACGGGACGCTGGCTCGAACGCGATCCGCACGCCGTCGTCATCGGCGAGGAAATCACGAACCTGGGCGGCGGTGCCTATGGGGCGACCAAAGGGCTCGTGAAGCGGTTCCCCGAGCGTGTCATCAACACGCCGATCAGTGAAGCGGGCTTCTGCGGGCTGGCGTGCGGGGCGGCGCTGACGGGCATGCGCGCCATCGTGGAGATCATGTTCCCGAACTTCATCCTGGTGGCCGCCGATCAGCTGTTCAACCAGGTGGGGCAGCTCGCGCACATCTACGGAGGCCGGCCTCGCCTCGCGTACGTCCTGCGCAGCCGCGTCGCGATTGGGTGTGGCTACGGCGCACAGCACAGTATGGATCCCGCCGCCATCTTCGCGCTCTTTCCGGGATGGCGCGTGCTGGCGCCCAGCACCCCGTTCGACTACATCGGGCTGTTCAACGCGGCGATGCTGGCCGAATCGCCCACGCTCATCCTGGAGCACCACGAACTGTACGCATCCAAGGGACTCGTGCCCTCCGGCCCGCCCGATCACGTCGTGGCACCGGATCGGGCGAAAGTGGTGCGCCCTGGACGGGACCTCACCGTCGCCTCCTACGGATGGACGCTGCACCAGGTGCTCGAAGCTGCCCTCGGCCTCGCGAGTGAAGGAATCGACGTCGAAGTCGTCGACCTTCGGGCACTCGATCGGGCGAGTGTCGATTTCGCTACCCTCGGCGCGTCGATCCGGAAGACGAACGTCCTGGTCACCGTGGAGCAGTCGCCTCGAAGTCACTCGCTTGGCGCGTGGATCGGCTCGGAGTGCATGTCGCGCTTCTTCGACGAGTTCGACGCGCCCCCTCACGCCGTCACTGGTCTCGACGTGCCGCTCCCCGTCTCGAAGCGCCTGGAGACGGCCGCAATCCCCGACGTCGTGCGGATTGCCGACGCCATCCGCCTGGCGGCCCGGCGTCGCCTCTGAGGCGCCGCCCGAACTTCTGCGCGGGAACGCCTCTTCTCCCCGAGGCGTGGGCGTTCCGCGGTCCGTCGCCTCATGAGGCGGTGGACCGCGGAACCGCCGTGGCGGGCGCTGCCGGATCAGGCGAGGTCGAAGCGGTCGAGCATCATGACCTTGTTCCACGCGGCCACGAAGTCGTGCACGAACTTCTCCCCCGCAT
>JAHDVQ010000308.1 GCA_023384595.1 Vicinamibacteraceae bacterium
CCAGCCGGTTCAGCGCGTCGTACGTCCACGCCGTCACCCCGTCGTCGATCTGCTCGACGAG
The DNA here is from genome assembly GCA_023384595.1 of Vicinamibacteraceae bacterium. Classification (GTDB taxonomy): domain Bacteria; phylum Acidobacteriota; class Vicinamibacteria; order Vicinamibacterales; family JAFNAJ01; genus JAHDVQ01. The sequence continues at coordinate 62 of JAHDVQ010000308.1, forward strand.
CCGGTTGCCCGCCGGGTCGTACGCATACGCGAACCGCTGAAGCCCCTGCGGCGTCGGATCCGTCGTCGCCTGCACGGCCCGGGTCAACTGGTCCGCCCGGTCGTAGCCATACGTCCGGCGCTCCGGCGTGAAGGTCGATGTCGACACCTCCGACATTTATGCAAATACTCGTCGACCTTCGCACGACATCCCCCAGAATCCCCGGGAGGAGTTCCACTCGCCCGATGCGGCGGGGGTCTACCCGCCCAAATCCCAGCACGCCGCCCGCGGTCGGTCGCGCTCAACCGACAAGAGTGTTATGAGCGCGCCCTGCTCAGGCGTGTTGAGATAACTAACGTAGCCGCAGCCGTCGCCGCGCCTACCCCCGCTGCGCATGCGATGACTTCTGGGTGCGTAGGACGGAGTGTGTCGCCAACCAGCAATGTCGCGATCGAGGCCAACAGTGCCCCTGCCACAGGAATCTCGAGCATCAGGCGCAGGCTAGGTGCGCGGCATCGCGACCGCCATAGCAGAAGCGCCCCGCCTACGAGTCCGACGGCACCGCTGAACGGCGCCCCCAGAATCGCGGCGAAGGCGTACCCGCCTAACAACATAGCCAAGAACGTCGCTGTCTCTTCTCCGGCAGTGAGCCCAAAGCCACCGCTGATCATCGACATACACAGCGGCACCAGCGGCGCGGCGACAATGGCCGCGATGGCGGCTGTAAGCAGCGTCCTTGTCGGTCGAAGGCTGTCGCGCGTCTTCTCGGACCTTCGGTTCTCAGATGTCTGCGTCACATGCCTAGTCCCGTCTTGATGCACTTGATCGGAATAGTCCAGTTCTTGTGGGCATACGGAATTAACCCGCACTCGTTGTAACAGACCATGTGGTAGTACATGCGACAGGCCCATCGGTTTCCGCCGCTCATCTTGGTGCAGATCTGATCCTTCTCAATGAGGCACCGTCGTGCACAGTTCTTGACGGGATCCTCACCAAACTGCCGGCAACACTCGTAGGCGCCGCACACGTAATCGTCATGGCTCTCGCCACCGCATGAACTCTTCTCGCACTGTTTCTTGTAGTACTCGCACCCTTCAATCCCAACACCTGGCCCAGTCCGCTTTAGAAACAGCCCAAGCGGATCAACCTGGCTAATTGGCCCGCTGCGCACGTAGCTGAACAGATTCGGCCCGTCCGAGACCCCAATCGGATCCTCGCTGACCCACCGCCCGAGCCCCGCGTCGTACCCTCGATAGAGTGCCAACGCGAGCCCCGCGCTCGTGTGCGTGCGATGCCCCGTGAAGCCGACGGTCGTGACGTCGGTGCCGGCCGTGACCGTCCGCCGCCCCCAGGGATCGAAGGCGTACCGGGCCAGCAAGGCGCCGGTGCCGTCCGTCACCTCGCGGACGCTGCCGAGATGATCCGTCGTGAAGAAGCGCGCCGTGCCGTTGACCTGCTCACCGAGGCCGAAGGCCCGCCGCGTCACCGTGACGCCGTCGGCCGCGCGCTCCTCGCAGATGGCGGTCTCGCACCACAGCACCCGCGCGTCTGATGTCGTGACGCCGTTCTCCTTCTCGACCTGCCGCACGCGCCGCTGCAGCCCGTCGTAGGTGAATTCACTTCGCAGCGTCCCGACGTTCACAGCCACGAGCTGATTCCGCGCGTCCCACTCGAAGCTGCGCGTGCCATCCGACGTGAGGTTCCCATTGGCGTCATAGGTGAACGTCGTCGGCGCGTCGCTCACGTCCACCTCGTAGCGCGCCGTCGCCGTGTTCCCGCTCGCGTCCGTCGCCGTGATCGTGAACACGGTCGTCCCCGGCACCACCGCGAGCGGCCCCGTGAACGTCTGCGCACTCGACACCGGCACCGGCAGGCCCTGGATCGTCACCGTCGCCCCTCGACTGCGCTCGGGGCGGCCTGAGCCACGTCGAAGGCCGCCGGCTCGTCCACGCGTCCCTCCACCTGCAGCACGCCCCCACCCGCCTGCGCCACCAGCCGGTTCAGCGCGTCGTACGTCCACGCCGTCACCCCGTCGTCGATCTGCTCGACGAGCCGGTTGCCCGCCGGGTCGTACGCATACGCGAACCGCTGCAGGATCTGCGGCGTCGGATCCGTCCTCGCCTTCACGGCTCGCGTCAGCTGATCCGCGTGGTCGTAGCCATACGTCCACCGCTCTGGCGCCGCCGCCCCCGCCTGTTGCTGCCACGTCAGAACGTTGCCCACGGCGTCGTACGAGTAATCGAAGCGGGAGAGCGTGGTCGTGTCCGGCAGGCGATGGTGGATCGTCTGCAGCCGGCGGTCCGCGGTGGCCGACAGGTAGCTGTAGGCCGACGTCTGTCCGTTCGGGTACGTCACCGTCGCCAGCCGTCCGCTCGTCCCGTCGTACCCGTACCCGAACGTCCCCAGCACGTTCGTCTCGCTCGTCACCCGGCCCAGCGCGTCGTACTGCAGGCTGAGCGCATTGGCCGCGCCGTCGATCGTCCGCCCCACCACCCGGCCCAGCGCGTCGTAGCTGTACGCGATCGTGTCGTCCGGCAGCGGGCCATCCACCGTCGCCACCTGTCCCGCCCCCGGCTGCCCGACCGGGTGGTAGGTGTACGCCGTCGCCCCCGTCCCGTCCGTCATCGTCACCACCCGCGGATACACGGGATCATACGTGTACGCCACCCCCGGCGTCGCGATGGCCGCCTGCGAGAACGTGATCGTGCTGACGGTATCGTCCAGCCCATAGGCGTACGTCGTCACCTGCCCCTTCGGGTCCGTCACCGTCGCCACCCCTCGACGTTGCTCGG
>JAHDVQ010000055.1:0-4940 GCA_023384595.1 Vicinamibacteraceae bacterium
GGTGGAAGCGACGGGTACGACGGGCTGACCTGGTCTGGCCGCGAGCGCGTCTCGAACGACGCGAGCCGCGCGCGCGCCGTCCACGCGACGCTCGCCTACGCGGACCAGGCGTGGGACCTTCGCGCCACCGGGCGCGGGGCCGCGTTCGAGCGCGGCGTGCCCGGCCCGTACGGTTCCGACCCGAACGGCACCTTCGCTGGCGTCGATCGCGTCGCCAGGAACGAGACCTCCTACACCTCCGGCGCGCTCGCGGTGGGCCGGCGTCTGGGCACCCGGTGGCGGCTCCACGCACACACGACCGCGTTCGACACGACGGGCACCTTCACGAGCGCATGGGGACCATCCATCACCGGCTCGCGCCGCGTGACCGCGCGCGCCCACGTCGAGGCCGCCTGGTCGCCGCGCCTGTCGTGGACCGCGGGAATCGAGCTGTTGGACGAACGGGGCCGTAGCAGCTACGTCGTCGACAGCGCCGGCAGGCTGACGTCCATCGATCGCCGCGCGCTTGGCGCCTTCGGCGAAGCCCGCTTCGCGCTGACGCCGCGCGCCGCCGTCACAGCGGGGGTGCGGACCGAGCGTCTCGAGCGCGACGCCCTGCCCGCGAACGACCTCGGGTTTCCGCCGCGGCCGGCGTTCCCACGCGACGTGGAAGCCTCGGTGAACCCGCGCCTCGGCGCGTCGGTCCTGCTCGCCGAACCCTCGACCCGGTCGGGCGCGTGGACGCGGGCGCACGCCAGCGCGGCCACGGGGATCAGGGCGCCCGACACCTTCGAGATCGCGTTCACCGACAACCCGGCGCTCGCGCCCGAGCGCAGCCGGTCGTACGACGCCGGCATCGAGCAGGGCCTCTTCGACGGCCGGCTCGTGTTCGATCTCACGTGGTTCGAGAACCACTACGACGATCTGATCGTGACCGTCGGGAGCACGCTCGCCGGCACGAGCCGTTACACCAGCGACAACATCGCCAACGCGCGGGCGCGCGGCCTCGAGGCAAGCTGGCAGGCACGACCCGTCGCGTCGCTGGAGATGTCGGGCACCTACACGTGGCTCGACACGTCGATCGAGGCCGTCGACGGCACCGTGGGCATCGCCCCGTCGCCGTTCCGCGTCGGCGATTCGCTCATCCGCCGGCCGGCGCACCGCGCGACGCTCGATACCCGATGGCGCCACGCGCGCGCGCTGGCGTTCCTCCGGGTCGAGGCGCGTGGAGGCGTGCTCGACGTCGATCCGTCGCTGGGAAGCTTCGGGGGCAAGGTGGAGGCACCAGGCTACGCGACCGTTGATGCCGGCGTGACGATGGCGGTGTCCCGGCGCCTCGACGTCTTCGCGCGCGTTCACAACCTCTTCGATCGGCGCTACGAGGAGGCGTTCGGCTTCCCTGCGATGCCACGTGCGGTGATGGCGGGAGTGCGTCTTGCTCACCGTCGCTGACGTCTCGTTCGCCTACCGCGACGCCGACGTCCTCCGCGGCGTGTCGTTCCACGTGCCGCGCGGCCGCATTGTCGGCATCCTCGGCCCGAACGGCTCGGGAAAGACGACGCTGCTCAGGCTGCTGTCGGGCGTGGCGCGCCCGACGCGCGGTGAGGTGCGGCTCGACGATCGCCCGCTCGCGCGGCTGTCGCGTGCCGCCGTGGCCAGGCGTATCGCGGTCGTGCCGCAGGAGACGCACCTCGCCTTCGACTACACGGTGCTCGAGATCGCGCTCATGGGACGCTACCCGCACCTGGGCGCCTTCGAGTTCGAGGGCCCCGAGGACGTGGCGATTGCCGAGCGCGCGCTCGCCGCGACCGGCACGCTCCCGCTCGCGCCGCGATCGTTTGCCACGCTGAGCGGCGGCGAAAAGCAGCGCGTCGTGATCGCGAGCGCGCTGGCGCAGTTCGACCGGCGGCCGGCGGACGTCCGGCCTCCGGCTTCCGACGTCCGGCATCCGCGAGGCGTCCGGCATCCGCGAGGCCTCCGGCAGACGGACGCGGGCGCGGGCCAGCTGCTCCTGCTGGACGAGCCGACGGCCTCGCTCGACGTGCACTACCAGGTCGAGGTCGCCGAGCTGCTCCGGCGGCTCAATCAGTCGCAAGGCCTGACGATCGTCGTCTCGACGCACGACCTGAACTTCGCCGCCTCGGTCTGCGACGAGCTGGTGCTGCTGCGCCAGGGTCAGGTCATCGCGTCGGGACCGACGCGCGAGGTACTGACCCCGGCCACCGTGCACGCGCTCTACGGCGTCGACGCCGACGTCCGCTATCACGATCGCGCCGGCCACATCACGGTCGTCCCGATTCCGCGGGAGGCGGCGAGTGGCCTCGGGTCGTGAACGCCGGGCCGTGACGGTGCCAGGCGCCCGCATCTGGCGCACGCTGGCGCTGTTCGCCGCGGCGGCGTTCGTGAGCGTCCTCGCGGCGCCGCTGGTCGGCTCGACGCCCATCGATCTCGGCAGGGTGTTCTCGCTCGCCGAGCCCTTTGCCTCGAACATCGACGCGCAGATCTTCTTCGTCGCGCGCCTCCCGCGCGCGCTCGCGGCGGCGCTCGTGGGCGCGGCGCTCGCGGCCTCGGGCGTCGTGCTCCAGGCACTGCTCCGCAACCCGCTCGCCACGCCGTTCACGCTCGGCGTCTCGTCGGGCGCCGCGCTCGGCGCGATGGTCGTCATCACCTTCGACCTGTCGATCCCGTGGGTGCCGGCGGTACCGCTGGCGAGCTTCGTCGGCTCGCTGGGCGCCGTCACGATCGTCTACCTGCTGGCGACGCTCCGTCACCACGGGTTGTCGACCGAGGTGCTGCTGCTCGCCGGGGTCACGCTGAACGCGTTCTTCTCGGCCGTCATCCTCTTCATCCAGTACTTCGCGGACTTCGCCGACGCGTTCCGCGCGATGCGCTGGCTGATGGGCGACCTCGACGTGGCCGGCTACGGCCCGATCGTCGCGGCGCTCCCGCTCGTGGTCGTAGCCTTCGTGCTCTTCGCCTGGATGCCGCGCGCGCTCAACCTGCTGGCGCTCGGGCCCGACGCGGCCGCCACGCGCGGCATCGACGTCGCCCTCGTGCAGCGGCTGGCGTTTCTCTCGGCCTCGGTGGCGACGGGCGCCGCCGTCGCCGTGGCCGGCCCCATTGGATTCGTGGGGATCATCGTGCCGCATCTCGTCCGGCTGCTCGTCGGCGCCGACCACCGCGTCGTGCTGCCCGCCTCGGCGCTCTTCGGCGCGGCATTCCTCGTCGTGTGCGACGTCATGGCACGCACGCTGCTGGCGCCGGTGGAGATCCCGGTCGGTGTCATCACGGCCGTCCTTGGTGGGCCGTTCTTCCTGTGGCTGCTGGTGAGGACCCGATGAAGACCGACGCGTGCCGGCACTTGGCACTCGGCACTCGGCATCGGTCGGGCAGTCCCCACCCGCCGTGCTCTGGACTGACCCGGGCACTGTCCCTTACCGGCTGCCTGATCGTGGCCGCCACACTGGCGGCACAGACGCCGGCCCCGGCCCGGCGCATCGTGTCGCTGGTGCCGGCGCTCACGGAGATGGCGTTCGCCATCGGCGCCGGCGACGCGGTGGTCGGCGTGAGCAGCTTCGATCGCTACCCTCCCGAGGCAGCGACGCGTACGAAGGTGGGCGCACTGCTCGATCCCGATCTCGAGCGCATCCTCTCGCTCCAGCCCGACCTCGTGCTCGCCTACGACTCGCAGGAGGCCCTGCGGCAGCAGCTCGCCCGGGCCGGCATCGACGTCTTCGGCTACCGGCACGGCGGTCTGGCCGACACCGTGGCCACCATCCGGCGGCTCGGTCGTGTCACGGGCCGCGCCGGCGGGGCCGAGGCGGTCGCGTCGCGGGTCGAGCGCGAGGTGGCCGGCGCGCGGGCGCGCGTCGCCGGCCGGGCGCGGCCGCGCGTGCTCATGGTCATCGGCCGCGAGCCCGGAGCGCTCCGCAACATCTACGCGAGCGGCGGGCGCGGGTTCCTGCACGACATGCTGACCGCGGCCGGCGGCGACAACGTCTTCGGCGACGTGACGCGGGAAGCGGTGCAGGCCACCACGGAGCTCGTCCTGGCGCGGCGCCCGGAGGTCATCGTCGAATTGCGCACCGCGCCGCTCACCGGAAGGGGTACGATGGAGCGCGAGCGTGCCGTCTGGAACGCGCTCGGCGCCGTCCCCGCGGTCGCCCGGGGCCGCGTCTTCCTCCTCGAGGGAGACGACCTCGTCGTGCCCGGGCCCCGCGTGGGCCAGGGCACCGTCCGCCTTGCGCGGCTGCTCCATCCGGAGGCCTTCCGATGATCGAACGTCGGGCCGGCAGCGTGGTGCTCGCGTGGAGCTCGGGCAAGGACGCGGCGTGGGCGCTCGAGGTGCTGCGGCGCGAGGGATGGGCGGTGGAAGCGCTGCTCACCACGATCAACGAGGCCTTCGATCGCGTCGCGATGCACGGCACGCGTCGCGCCATCGTCCAGGCGCAGGCCGAGCGCGCCGGCCTCCCGCTGCATGTCGCGACCATCCCCTGGCCCTGTCCGAACGAGGTGTACGAGGCGCGCATGCGCGAGGCCTCGACGCGGCTGGTCGCCGACGGTTTCACGCACGTCGCGTTCGGCGACATCTTCCTCGAGGACGTGCGGGCCTACCGCGAACGATCGATGGAGGGCAGCGGCCTGGCCCCGCTCTTCCCGCTCTGGGGCCGCGACACGCTGTCGCTCTCGCGCGAGATGGTCGAGGCCGGCCTCGACGCCTGGATCGTGACGCTCGACCCGAAACTCGTCGATCCGCGCTTTGCCGGCCGGCACTACGACGCGGCGCTCCTCGACGAGCTGCCGCCCGAGGTCGATCCCTGCGGCGAGCGCGGCGAGTTCCACACCTGCGTCGTCGGCGGTCCGATGTTCACCGAACCGATCGATGTCGTCGTCGGCGAGACGGTGACCCGCGAGGGCTTCGTCTTCACGGACCTTCGGCTGACGGGCGGCGCATGATTCCA
>JAHDVQ010000055.1:5040-9066 GCA_023384595.1 Vicinamibacteraceae bacterium
AGGCTCCGGGCTATGAATGTTCCAGTGTCGGCGCTTCCACGAGCTGGCGCAAGAGCTCGTGCACGTCGGCCGGCGAGTCGAGCCGGCCCTGCGCGAGTGATCGCCGCTCCCCGACGAGCACCGTGAGCCCGCTGCCCTGGAGCGCGCGGAACGCGTTCTCGTCGGTCAGATCGTCGCCCACGAAGAGCGTCCACGGCGGCAGGCCCTCGCGCTCGCCGACGAACTCCCGCAGCCAGTCCACCGCGTCGCCCTTGTTCCAGGGGATGGTCGGCAGCACCTCGCAGATCGCCGACCCGGGCAGCAGCCGGACCCGCCCATCGGCGACGAGCGGCGCCGTGAGCTTGTCGAGCGCGGTGCGGGCCCGCACCGTCCCTTCGGCATCGGCCTGCCGCCAGTGCAGCGTGACCGCCGCCGTCTTGGGCTCGACGATCACGCCGGGCACGTCCTTCACGGCCTCGATCAGCTCGTCGACGAACTCCTGCATCAGCGCCTCGGACTCGGCGATGAGCGGGTGCTCGAACGTGACCTCGTCGGCCTCGATCTGCATACCGTGGAGACCGGCGTACACGAGCGGCGCTCCGAGGCCGACGCGCGTGCGCACGTCGTCGAGCTCGCGGCCGCTCACGATGCCCACCGTGACGTTCGGGCGCTCCCCGAGCCGCGCGAGCAGCCGTCGCACGTCGCGCGAGATGAACGCGCGGTCGGGCGCCGGGGCGAAGTCGCAGAGCGTGCCGTCGTAGTCGAAGAGCAGCAGCCGCGGCCCGCGCGTCCCGCGCACGACCGCCGAGACGATCTGCCCGGGGGCCCTGAGCGGCGGGACCGACTGGGGAGCGGCGTGCGTCATCCTTCCATCCTACCGCCGCAGGATCTCTTCGTAGGTACGGAGCACGTCGTCGCGCGTGAGCAACCCCACCGGCCGGCGGTCGGTGTCGACCACGACGAGCGCCTCCACGTCGGCGGGCCCGAGCCGCGTCAGGGCATCGCGCAACGTGTCCTCGGGCGCGGTGCGCGCGCGCTCGATCGCCACCATCGCCTCGGCGACGCCGGCCTGCCTCCCGGCTTCGTGCGCCACGGCCGAGAGCCGGCGCAGGCCAGCCACCCCGACCGCCCCGCCATGCTCGTCGACGACGACCACGGCGGACACGCCCGCCCGCACCGCCGCGCGCAGCGCTTCGTCCACCGAGGCCGCGTGATCGAGCACGGGGGGCTCGCGGCGCATCGCCGAGCGCACGTCGATGCTGTGCGCGCGCTCGAGCTCCACGCCGGTGTAGTACGGAATGCCCTGCTGCCGCAGCTTGAGCGTGTAGATCGACTCGCCGACCTTCAACCGCGTCACGAGGATGGCGAGCACCGTCGCCTCCATGACCGGGAGGATGATGCGGTAGTCGTCGGTCATCTCGAACAGCAGGATGATGGCGGTGAGCGGCGCGAGCATGGTGCCTCCGACCAGCGCGCCGATGCCCACCAGCGCATAGGCCCCCGGCCCCGCCGTCCACCCGGGCAGCAGCCAGTGCACCAGCCACCCGAAGCTGCCGCCGAGCATCGCGCCCACGTACATCGACGGGCCGAACACGCCGCCGGATCCGCCCGAGCCGAGCGTCAGCGAGGTCGCCAGCATCTTCACGAGCACGAGCGCGGCCATCACGACAAAGGCCATGCGCCCCCAGGTGGCCGCCTCGATGGCACTGCCGCCGGTGCCGAACACCTCGGGCAGGAAGCGGCCCAGCAGCCCCACCATCAGGCCGCCGATGAAAGGCTTCCATCGCTGCGGGAACTCCCACCCCTCGAACCGCTTCTCGATGGCGTAGCTCATGCGGATGAACGCCACGCTCACGACGCCGGCCAGCAGACCGAGCAGCGCGTACAGCAACAGCTCCCAGTTGCTCACGAGGTCGTAGCGCGGGACGACGAACGAGGGGTAATCGCCGAACAGGCTGCGCGAGACGGCCGTCGCGCTGACCGAGGCCAGGATGACGGCGCCGAAGGCCGGCGTCAGCTCGCCCGTGATGACCTCGAGGGCGAAGATCGCCCCGCCGATGGGCGCGTTGAAGACGGCGGCAAGGCCGCCGGCCGCGCCGCACGCCACGAAGGTGCGCATGTGGCGCTGCGCCACCTTCAGGCGCTGGCCGAGCGCCGAGGCGATGGCCGCGCCAATCTGCACCATCGGCCCTTCCTGACCGGCCGACCCGCCCGACCCGATCGTCAGCGCCGACGCGACGATCTTCACTACCGCCACGCGCCCCTTGATGACGCCGCCGCGCGTGGCCACCGCCGTCATCACCTCGGGCACGCCGTGCCCGCTCGCTTCGGGAGCGAAGCGTGCCACGAAGGGGCCGACGAGCAGCCCGCCCAGGGCGGGAAGCAGCACCACGGCGCCCGCACCGACGATGCCCATCCAGCCCGCCACCGTGTCGAAGAAGAAGTGGTGCATGCCGGCCAGGGCGTAGATGAACGCCGCCGCGCCGAGCCCCGAGAGGATGCCCACCAGGATGGAGCCGACGAGCAGGTAGTTGTCCTGCGCGAGGAGGAACGACGAGGTCCAGCGCTGCAGGGGACTCGAGACGCGGGTGAACGCCCGGCCCGCGCGGCGGCCCTGCGCACCGAGCGCCCGCGCGGCCCGGCGAAGGCGCACGGCGCTCCGCGGCAGGGGGGCGTGCGAACGGCTCATCGACGCGCTCCGCCGGACCGGCCCGCATCGTCGGTGGAGGACGTCACGGCGGGGAGACGCACGTAACGGTATTCGCCGCCGCGGACGACCTTGAGCACCACCTCGCGGCCGGACGCGAGCGCGCGCTCGAGCGCCGCTCTCGTCGTCAGCGCGGCGCCATCGACGGCGACCACGACGTCGCCAGGACGCAGCCCGGCGGTCGCGGCAACGCTCCCCGGTTCGGCGCTCACCGCAACCCCCTGCTCCGGCGCCAGCACCCCACGACGGGTCTCCGGCGTGGCGGCAACGGGCGCGCGCCGCGACCGGGGTCGCGGCGACGAAGGGTCAGGAGCCGCGAGCGCACGGTCGATCACGTCGAAGGAGTACCGCTCGCCGTCCATCGTGAGGACCGCGACGCGGCCGAGGCCCTCGAGCAGCCGGCGCACCCCGGCCTCGGTCGTGACGTGATCGGTTCCCCGTTCGAGCGATGACAGCGTCGCGCCCTCCTTCACCCCTGCGCGTGCGGCGGGCGACCCCGGCTCGACGTGCGTGACGACGAGCGCGGCGGGGCCGAACCTGCCGGCGAGCGAGGCGTCCACTTCCTGCACGTGAAGCCCGCTCCACGGGTGCGCGTGCCGGCCTTCGCGTTCGAGGGCGGCCGCGATCCGCTGCATTTCGTTGCCGTCCACCCAGCGATCGCCGGCACTCGCCGGCAACTGCAGGCCGACGACGGTGCCGTCGAGCGCGACGACGACGCGCAGGTGTTCGCTCGAGCCGAGCAGCTCGCGCATCGCGCCAGGAGTTCCGGGCCACTCGAAGGTCCGGATGCCTGGCGATCCCGCCATCGGGCGCACGACGATCAGCGCCTCGGCCGGCTGCAGCGCTCGTGTCGAGCCCGCGACAAGGGCCGGCACCGCCGTGTCCTCGATCCTGAGCAGCGCGACGCCGTGGACCGGGTCCGATGCCGCGAGCCGCGCCCGCACCCGCTGGCCCGTGCCGGTGGTGAGCATCCAGGTCGGCGCCTGGCTCCACAGCGAAACCAGTGCGTAGCCGGGCGACACCACGAGGCCGGCGCTCGGCGCGCCGGTGGCCGGCTCGCCCCACACCAGGCCCGGCGCCAGGCGCGACACGACGTTGCGCGCGAACTCGCCCGAGTAGAGCAGCGGCGTCTCGTTCAGGCCCCGCCGCGTCTCGGCACGGCCCGCCGCTCCGGGCCGCAATTCGCCTTCGGCGGCCGGCTCGGCTCGATCGGCGGGCGCATGGCGGGCACGCCAGGCGTCGACGGCGAGCACCACGACCACGATGGCCGCGAGCCCCGCGAGCCACCATCGCGTCCGACGCGAAAGGGACATGCCAACAGCTGACATCGAACCGCGCCT
>JAHDVQ010000055.1:9166-13539 GCA_023384595.1 Vicinamibacteraceae bacterium
GATCCCCTGATAGCATTCCCCCGATGGACGCTCCCCGCCGACGCCCCGCTCTCTCGCGGGAAACACGCCTGCTCATCGTGACCATCGCGGTGTCGGCCGTGATGCTGCTCGTGCTCGCCCGATTCCGGTTTCCCTCCGACAATGGGCCCTCGCCTGCGGCAGTCGCCGCGCCGCTCGAGCGGCTCGCCGCCCGCGCCACCTTCGAGGAACTCGCGGGCATCGTCGGCCAGCTGGATCGACGGCTGAGCGGCGTCACGCTGGCCTTCAGGGTGGCGGGCGCACCCAGCGACAGGGGCTCGACGCGCGAGGAATCGCCGTCCTACGTCCCCGGGCTCCGGGTGGCGCGCGACCTCGCGCTCGCGCAGATCGGCGAGGGCGACCGCGTCCAGGCCGTCGTCGGCGCCTCCGACTTCACACCCGTCGTCGTGGCGGCCGACGCCGTGCGGGGCATCGCGCTCGTGCGCGTGCCCCCGGCCGACGTCACCGCGCCGTCGCTGCCCTCCGAGGGCGCCGGCGGCTGGACCTCCCGCTACGTGGCCGTCGTCGAGGCCACGCGGGGCGGGACGGCCACGCGTCCCGTGTTCCTCGCGCGCACCACGCCGATGCTGGTGCCGCGCTGGCCGCAGCCGCTCCTCGAGACGGGCCGCACGCTCGGCGCCTCGTCAGGCGCGTTCGTCTTCAACATCGACGGGACGTGGCTGGGGCTGCTCGTGGCCGACGAGGCGGGCGGCGCCATCGTGCCGGCCAGCGCGCTGTTGCAGGCGGTCGACGACATGCAGGAAGGCCGCGTGCGCGTGGCCGGCGACGTCGGCGTCGAGGTGCAGTCGCTCACCCCCGCCATTCGCCGGGCGACCGGCGCCTCTCAGGGCGTCGTCGTGTCGTTTGTCGACCCGGCCGGCCCCGCGAACGGCCACCTGCGCGTCGGCGACGTCGTCGATGCCATCGACGGGGAACCCACCTATTCGCCCGACACCTTCCGCGTGCGCATCAATCGCGTCGATCCCGGCGCGAGCGTGCGCGTGCGCGTGATGCGCGATCGAGCGATGCTGGAGCTGCCCATCGCCGTGAGCACGCGCGCCGGGTCCGCGGCGGCGAGCTCCGGCGTGCTCGGCCTGCAACTGCGGCGCGTGGCGGGCATCGGCAGCGAGGTCGTGCGCGTCGAGGCCCGCTCGGTGGCGGCGCTGTCGGGCCTGCGCGAAGGCGACATGATCACCACGGCGGGATCGCGCACCACGCCGGCGCCGGCCGATCTGGTGCAGGCCTGGCGGGCCGTCGCCGCCGGCGCGGGTCTGCTCGTCGGCTTCGAGCGCGACGGTCAGCACCACGTGACCGCCCTCGAAAAGCCATGATTCGCCTCTTCGACAGCGCACGGGAGGCTGGCGGCCGGGATCCCCTCGACGCGGAGCTGCCCGCACCGGCGCCGCTTCCGATCGATTGGACGTTCCTGCTCCGCACGCGCGCGGCCCTCGGCCTGGTGCCGATCACCGCGCCGGCCATCGTGCTGGTGCCGATCGGCATGCTGCTCGGCCCCTCGGCACTGAACGTGCTCTCCCCGAACGTCCTCGCCCACCTCGACACGGTGATCTCCGTCGCGCTGGCCGCGCTGGGCGTCTTCGTCGGCCTCGCCCTCGACCTGCGGCGCGTCGCCGACCGTCGCCTGTTCGCGGCGGCCTCGCTCGAGGCCGCGGTCACCGTCACCATCGTCGGCGGCGCCCTGGTGCTGCTGCTGGTGCTCTGGCACCCGCGGCTCGATCACGCGCCGTTGCTCGTCGCCCTCGTCATCGGCGTCGCCGCGGCCGCCTCGTCGGCCGGGACCGTGGATGCCTCCGCCGACGAGCGCTCGCTCAACGCCACGCGCATTGCCGACCTCGACGACGTCGTGCCGATTCTGGTGGGGGCCCTGCTGCTCGCGGCCGCGTGGCGGCCCACCGCGGGCGGCATGCTCTGGCTGACCCTGGTCTCGGCGGTGGCCGGCCTTGGCATCGGCGTCGCCGGATGGCTGCTCTTCGAACGCGCCCACGGTCCGGCGGAGCGCGGGCTGTTCGTGCTCGGATCGGTGGTCCTGCTGGGCGGCATCGCGAGCTACATGGCGCTCTCGCCGCTCTTCGTGGGCCTCGTGGCCGGCCTCTTCTGGACCTACACGCCGGGACGCGCCGACCAGGTCATTCGCGGCGACCTCCAGAAGCTCCAGCACCCGCTCGTCGTCGTGCTGCTGCTGGCCGCCGGCGCGAGCATCAGGCTCGACACGCTGGCGCTCTGGCTCATCGGCCCCTTCGTCGTCTTCCGCCTGGCGGGCAAGCTGGCCGGCGGCTGGGTGGCCTCGCGCGTCGCTACCGGCCTCACGCCTGTCGATCTCGGCGCGCTGCTCATCCCGGCCGGCCTGCTCGGCCTCGCCTACGCCCTCCTCTTCTGGCAATCGACCGGCTCGCCCACGGCGCAGGCGGTCCTCACGGCCATCGCCCTCGGCACGCTGGCCAACGAGGTCATCGCCATGCTGGTCGTCCCGCACACCGCGGACACCGCGCCCCAGGTCGAATCCTGATGCGCCGGCTGCTCGCGCTGGTCGTCATCCTGGCCACGGCGTGGCTCGTGCGCGAGGCCGTCGGCGACGACGGCACTCGCACCACGGCGCTCGCGCTCGGCTTCGCGCTCATCGCCGCCGCGCTGACGGGCGACCTGCTCGAACGCGTGCACCTGCCGCGGGTCACCGGCTACCTGCTCTTCGGGATGATCTGCGGGCCCTACCTGCTGAATCTCATCTCGCGACCGATGGCGCGCGAACTGAACCTGATCAACGAGCTGGCCATCGCGCTCATCGCCTTCGTCGCCGGCCTCGAGTTGAACTACTCGCGCCTGCGCCCGCGGATAGCGGCCTTCCTCCGCGTGGGCATCGTGCTGCTGTCGGTGGCCACGCTCACGCTCTTCGCCCTGCTGTGGGCGGCCTGGCCGTGGCTGCCCATCTGGCCGGAGGCCGCCGGCTGGTCGCGCATCGCCGCCGCCGCGCTCGTGGCGATCGTGGTCGTGGGCTTCTCGCCGACTGTCACCATCGCCGTCATCGCCGACGCGCGCGCGCGCGGCCCGCTCAGCGAACTCGTCGTCTCGGTCGTGGTCCTCTCGGACCTGATTCTCATCGTCGTCTTCACGCTGCTGATGCAGTTCGCGCGGTGGGCGTTCGGCGAGTCGAGCGCCACGGACGTGGGCCTGCTCGCCCAGTTGTCGTGGGAGATCTTCGGCGCGATGGCCTTCGGGGCGATCGTCGGGTCGGTCTTCGCGCTCTACCTGCGCAGCGTCGGCCGCGAGCTGACCCTCGTCCTCATCGGGATGTGCGTGCTGCTGTCGGCCGCCGGCCACCTCCTGCACTTCGAGGCGCTGCTGGCGGCGCTCGCCGCCGGACTCGTGGTCGAGAACATCGCGCCGCCGCGGGGCGACAGGCTGAAGGAGGCCGTCGAGCGCGGGAGCCTGCCGGTGCTCGTCATCTTCTTCGCCGCCGCCGGCGCCTCGCTGCACCTCGACGCGCTCGCCACGGTCGGTCTCGTGGCCGTCGCCATCTCGCTCGTGCGGCTGGTCGTCGTGGCGGGAAGCCTGAAGCTCGGCCTGCGCACGGCCGGTCTCACCGAGCCCTACACCGGCTATGCGTGGATGGGGTTCATGTCCAAGGCGGGCGTCTCGCTGGGCCTGACCATCCTGGTCGCCAACGCGTTCCCCGCGTGGGGTGTGGCAGCGCAGACCCTCCTCGTGGCGCTGATTGCCCTGCACGAATTGGCCGGGCCCGTGTTGTTCAAGACGGCGCTCACGCGCGCGGGCGAGGTGGGAAAGGCCAACTGATGGCCGTGGCGGCGCCGGGTCAGCCGATCGAGAACGACGTCCCGCACCCGCACGTCGACTTCGCCTGCGGGTTGTGCAGGATGAAGCCCTTGCTGAGCAGCGACGTGTCGTAGTCGAGCTCGGTGCCGTCGAGAAAACGGAGGCTCTTGCCGTCCACGAAGACCTTCACGCCGCCTTCGCCCTCGAACACGTGGTCGGCCGGCGCGGCCGACGCCTCCCATTCGAAGGCGTAGCTCAGGCCAGAGCAGCCCCCGGCCTTGACGGCGACCCTGAGGCCACCCTCGGGGATCTGCTGCTTGTCGAGCAACTTCCGAATCTGCCGGCTCGCGTTCGCGGTGATTCTCATCAAAATGGGCTCCAGGCTCCAGGCTCCGGGCTCCAGGCTCCAGGCTAACAGCGTCAGTTCCTTAGATGCCCAGTTCGGCCTTCAGGGCACGCAGCCGGCCGACGACGGTCGCCACCTTGTCGATGGCGAACTCGACGTCCTCGCTCGTGGTCCAGCGGCCGAGGCCGAAGCGCAGCGTCGCCAGCGCCAGCTCGTCGTCGCG
>JAHDVQ010000055.1:13639-19358 GCA_023384595.1 Vicinamibacteraceae bacterium
GTGGCGTCGGCCTCGAGGTCGGCCGCGGCCACCTCGGCGGCCTTGCCGAAGCCCACGACGGCCGGCACGTTCAGGGTGCCCGACCGCAGCCCCCGCTCGTGGCCGCCCCCGTGCACGAGCGGCTCGAGATCAATTACGGTCTTGTGCCGGATGTAGAGCGCTCCCACCCCCTTCGGGGCGTACATCTTGTGGCCCGTGAACGACAGCAGGTCCACGTCGAGCGCCGCCACGTCGACCGGAATCTTTCCCACCGCCTGCGCGGCGTCGGTGTGCACGATCGCGCCGCGCTCGTGCGCGATGGCCGACACCTCGGCGAGCGGCTGGATGGTGCCGATCTCGTTGTTGGCGAGCATCACGCTCACGACGAGCGTCCGATCGGTCACCGCCTCGCGGAGCCGATCGAGGTCGACGAGCCCGTCGGGCCGGGGCGTGAGCACCGTGGCGGTACACCCCTCGCGCTCCAGGACGCGGCAGGTGTCGAGCACCGACTTGTGCTCGGTGGCCACCGTCACCAGGTGCCGGCGCGGCCCGCCGGCGCGGGCGAGGCCCTTGAGCGCGAGGTTGCTCGACTCGGTCGCGCCGCTCGTGAAGACGATGTCGCGATGCGGCGCGTTGATGAGCGAGGCCACCTGCGCCCGGGCCTGCTCGACGGCTTCCGACGCCTCCCACCCGAACGCGTGGTTGCGGCTCGCGGGGTTGCCGAACCGCTCGCCGAAGAACGGGAGCATGGCGTCGATCGCGCGGGGATCGACAGGGGTGGTCGCGTGGTAATCGAGGTAGACGCGTCTGGGGGTCACGCCGTTCTGCCGCCTGACTGTGGGGTTAGCGCGAGGGCGAGGGTACCCCGGCAGGCTCGGGCTCCGCAACCTGACGCCGTACGAGCGACAGCGGCTGAGGCGCCTCGGGCAGGGTCTCGGCGGCCATCTCATAGATGCTGCAGGCCGCGAGCGCCGTCAGGATGCGGTCCTTGATCTTCCAGAGCGGATCGCGGACGTTGCACTTCGAGTACTGCTCGCAGCTCTCCTCGTCGGTCGAGCACGCCGTGACGGTGAGCGGCCCGTCGACGGCCTGGATGACGTCGGCCACCGAGATCCCGGTGGCCGCGCGGGCGAGCGAGTAGCCGCCGCGCGTCCCCTGCTGCGAGACGAGCAGCCCGCCGCGCGCCAGCCGCTGCAGCACCTTCGCCATCAGCTCCACGGGGATGTCGTAGTGCTCGGCGATCTCGCGCGCGCTCGCCGCGCTCTCGCCCGAACGCAGGGCGAGGTGCTTCATCGCAATCAGAGCGTAGTCAGCCTTCTTCGAGAGCCTGAGCATGGCGCGTGTCGATCCTCAGTACTTCGGTTGCGACGGATCGATCCTGTCGATCCACTCCAGGACGCCGCCCTTCAGGTTCACGGCGCGATCGAACCCCTGCTGCCGCAGGAACCCGACCACCCGCCCGCTGCGCTGGCCCGAGCGGCAGTAGACGATGAGATCCTTCGAGCGGTCCAGCTCGCCATGGCGCCGTGGAATCTCGCCCATCGGCACGTGGAGCCCGCCCGGCGCGTCGATGCGGCAGATCTGCAGCTCGTGCGGCTCGCGGACGTCGAGCAGCAGGAACTCGTCGCCGCGATCGAGCCGCGCCTTGAGACTCTCGACGGTCGTCTCGAGATCGTCCACGATCCGCGCGGCTGCGGGCGGCGTCTCCGGCGCGGCGGCCGGCGCCGGGGCGCCACAGAACTGCTCGTAGTCGACGAGCGAGGTGATCGTCGGCCGGTCGCCGCAGACCGGGCACTCCGGGTCGCGCCTGAGCGTCAGCTCGCGGAAGCGCATGCGGAGCGCGTCGTAGACGAGGAAGCGCCCGATGAGCGGTTCGCCCACGCCCGTGAGCAGCTTGATGGCTTCCGTCGCCTGGATGGTCCCGACAATGCCGGGCAGCACGCCGAACACTCCGCCCTCGGCGCAGCTCGGAATGAGGCCGGGCGGCGGCGGCTCGGGATACAGGCAGCGGTAGCACGGCCCGCCGCGCGTGGCGAACACCGAGGCCTGCCCCTCGAACCGGAAGATGCTGCCGTAGACGTTCGGGATCCCGAGCAGCACGCACGCGTCGTTCACCAGGTAACGGGTCGCGAAGTTGTCCGTGCCGTCGAGAATGAGGTCGTAGCCTTCGAACAGCCGGAACGCGTTGTCGGAGGTGAGGCGCTCGGCGTGGGTGGCAATCTCGATTTCGGGATTGAGGCCCCCGAGGCGCGCGCGCGCCGCCTCGAGCTTCGAGACGCCGATCTGCTCGGTCGAGAAGAGGACCTGGCGCTGGAGGTTGCTCACGTCGACCACGTCGAAGTCGACCAGGCCGATGTGGCCCACGCCGGCAGCGGCGAGGTAGAGCGACGCCGGTGACCCGAGGCCGCCCGCGCCCACGCAGAGCACGCGCGACGCCTTGAGCCGGCGCTGCCCGTCCACCCCGACTTCGGGAAGGATGACGTGCCGGTTGTACCGCGCGAACTCGGCCGGCGTGAGCTCGGGCAGCGGCACGGACGCGGTGACCGCCTCAGGGGAGCCGCCGGCCACCGAGGGCACGAGGCTGATGGTGTCCCCCTCGGCAAGCGGCGTCGCCTCGCGCTGCAGGTACCGGATGTCCTCGTCGTTCACATAGACGTTGATGAACCGGCGCAGGCGTCCGTTCTCGTCGTAGAGATGCGTCCTGAGGGACTCGTACCTGGCCAGCAGGTCGTCGATCGCCTCGCGCACGGTCGTACCGGTGACCTCGACGGCATCGCGCTGGCCGACATGAGAACGAAGCGGCGTCGGAACGTACAGCAGGGTAGGCATGGCGGCTGGGGTCCGGGCCCCGCCGGGCCGGACTCCGGTGCGGAGGCGCGGCGCGGGGCTGCTCCCGTTATCCGGGAGCCGCGAGCGCCCACGCAACGCCGCCGCTTGTCATATGTCAGAGAGGCCCGAGAACCGGCCGGGAAACTGGCTGAGCGGCCGCGGCCGTTCGGCCATAGAATGGCCGCCGTGCAGCGCGGGTCCATCTCCGACAGAAACAGTCGGAATTATAGCATCCGGCTGTGCGCGGCGGGCACCGCCTTCATCCTGGCGATGGGCCTCCCGATCGCCGCCGCGCCGGCTGACGCGCAGCCGGTGCCGCGCCCGGGCCCGGCAGCGCCCGCCTCCGAGGCGACGGCCGGCCCGGCACGCACGGTGACGGGGCTCGTCGAGGACACGTCGGGCGGCGCCATCGCCGGTGCCCGCGTGCGCATCGCCTGCGAGGCGCACCCCGTGGTCGAGATCGTCACCGATCAGAACGGCCAGTTCCGGAGCGACGGCCTCCCGGCCGCGTCGTGCGTCGTCGGCGCGGCCAGCGAGTTGTTCGCGCCGCGCGAGGTGTCCATCGACCTCGAGCGGCGTCAATCGGCATTCGTCCGCCTCGTTCTCGAGATCGCGGGCCTCGAGAGCGAGGTCACCGTCACGCCGGCGCGCGGCGAGATCGAGCGCACCTTCGATGTCCCCGAGGCCGTGTCTGTGGCCACGCGCGAGGATCTCGAGTCGCGGCCGATCACGATTCTGCCGCAGGCCCTGCGCGACGAGACCGGCGTGCTCGTCCAGCAGACGACGACGGCCCAGGGTTCGCCGTTCATCCGCGGCTTCTCGGCCCAGCGCCTCGTCTACCTGCTCGACGGCGTGCGGTTCAACACGGCGACCTTCCGCGCGGGCGCGACGCAGTACCTGGGGTGGATCAACCCGTCGGCCGTGCAGCGGCTCGAGGTCGTCCGGGGGCCGGCGTCCGTGCAGTTCGGCAGCGATGCGCTCGGCGGCAGCATCAACGTGCTCAGCCTGCAGCCGTCGTTCTCGGCTGGTGCGACCGTCGTGGCCGGCCACGCCGAGGTGGGCCTCGGATCGGCCGATCGCCAGGCGAGCCTCGACGCGCAGGTGACGGTGTCGGGCCCGCGCGCCGCGCTCGTGGCGGGCGGGAGCGCGCGGCGGGTGGGTGAGCTGCGCAGTGGCGGCGGTCGCGACAGCCACTCGGCGCTCGCACGCTTCCTGGGCCTTCCGTCGAGCACGCTGTACGAACGGCTGCCCGGCACGGACTTCTCGCAGGCGGGCGGCTATGTGGCCGCGTCGTGGCAGGCGGGGGCCGACACCCTCGTGCGCGGCTTCTACACGCACGAGGAGCAGCACGGGGTCGGACGGTACGATCGCCTGCTCGGCGGCGACGGCCTCTCGCGATCCGATTTCGATCCGCAGCGCCTCGACTTCGCCTACCTCCGCGTGGAGCGCGCGGCGCTCGGACCGCTGGCCGCGGCGACGGCCACCCTCTCGCTGAACCGCCAGCAGGACGACCGCGTCGAACAGGCACGGCCCTCGTCGGCCCTCGAGCGCGAGACGAGCCGCGTCCTGGCCATGGGATACCAGGCCCAGGCGACGTGGCTCGGCCCGGGACGGCAGGCCGTGACGTTCGGCGGCGAGGCCTTCGACGAGTTCATCGCCTCGGGCCGTGTCATCGAACGCGACGGCATGGCCAGGCGCGAGCGCGGCGAGATCCCCGACGGCACGCGCTACACCAGCGCCGGCGGGTTCGTGCAGGCGACGCTCGCGTCGCGCGGAGGGCGCCTGATGGTGCGCGCCGGGGCGCGGGCCGGCCACTTCGTGTTCCGGACGCGCGAGGACCCCCTGCTCGGCGTCGCCCGCGATCGCGTGGCGTCGAGCGCGCTGACCTTCAACACGGGCGTGGTCTGGCGCCTGCGGCCCTCGCTGAATGCGACCGTCAACGTCGGACGAGGCTTCCGGGCGGCCAACGCCTACGACCTCGGCGCCATCGGGATCTCGGGCGCGGGTTTCGAGGTGTCGACGACGACGGCGGCGCGGCTTGGGGCGGAGATTGGCACGAGCGACGGGGCCGATGCCGTGACCACCGGACGAGCCGTGGGCTCGCTCGGCCCCGAGTCGGCCTATGCGTTCGAGGCGGGGCTCAAGTGGCTGGGGGCACGGACGAGCGCCTCGCTCACGGTCTTCGACATGGAGCTCGTCGACATCATCCAGCGGCGCACCGCCATCTTCGGGGCGGACGCGGCCGGCACGATCGTGGCCGGCTACGAGATCGTGGAGGTCGACGGAGCCGGCCGTGCCTACATCGAGACCGACCCTCGTCCGCTGCTCACGCGCGTGAACGTGGATCGCGCGCGCATCGCCGGCTTCGAGGGCGACCTGCAGGCGCGCCTCGGCGCGTCGTGGATTGCGGGCCTGAACGCCGCCTACTCGCGCGGGTCGGAGCTCGCGCCTGGACAGCCGCCCCTGCGGCGCATGCCGCCGCTGGTCGGCGCGGCGCGCGTCAAATGGGAGCCGGCCACCGGCGGGTGGTGGGCCGAGGCCGTGGCGACCTTCGCGGCGCCACAGGAGCGCCTGAGCCAGGGCGACCTGAACGACGCGCGCATTGGCGCGCGCCGGACGCGGTCGTCGATTGCGGCGTTCTTCAACGGGACGGCCGCGGACCTCGGGCTCGTGCGCGACGGCCGTCTCGTGGCCACGGGCGAGACGCTGGCCGAGGTGCAGGCCCGCCTGCTCGACGGCGCGTCGGCCAGTTATCTCTTCACGCGCACGCCGGGCTTCGTCGTCGTGGCCGCCCGCGCGGGGTGGCGTGTCTCACCGCACCTCGACCTCACCGTGATCGTCGACAACGTGCTCGATCGCAACTATCGCTGGCACGGGTCGGGCGTGGACGCTCCCGGCGTCAACCTGCAGG
>JAHDVQ010000055.1:19458-21834 GCA_023384595.1 Vicinamibacteraceae bacterium
GCCTCAGCGGCACCGGCTCGCATGTACATGGGCCGAGGCGGCGGCGCGAACCGGCCGCCCTGGTCGTCGACGCGCGTGATGCGGTCGAGGCTGCGGCCGGCGGCGGACGCCATCGCCTCGAGGCGGGCGCGCGCATCCTGCACGGCCAGCGCCAGGGCCTTCTGCTCGACGGCGCGGCGGTCCTTGAGATCGAAACGCACGTCGCCGGCCGATGTCGCCCCGGCGTTGACGGCCGTGTCGATGACCTCACCGACCCGGGCGAGCTCGTCGAGCGTCACCTCGACCGAGTTGCGGGCGACGTAGCCGCGCAGCGTCTGTTTCCCGTCCTTCCAGTCGAACTCGGGATCGAGATGGACGCCGGTCGTGCGCACCTGGGCCTCGCCGATGCCCGCGGCGGTGAGCGCGGCGCGCACGCTCGTCATCGCCTTCCCGTTCGCGGCCTGCGCCTCCTTCGGCGTGCGCGCGCGCGTCTCGGTCGTGAGCGTGACGAAGGCGCGGTCGGCCGCGGTCCTGACGGTGCCTTCGCCTTGCGCCAGAATCAGGTCCTCCGCCGGGCGCGAGGCGGGATCGGCCTGGCCGGCCGCGGCGACGCGCGGGGCGGCGGCGAGCAACACGCCCGCGACGGCGAGCATCCGGAGCGAATCACGTGACAGCATGCGTTGTCCTCCCGAGGCGTCCGGCCTTCGGCCTCCGGCATCCGGCGGTGTCTGGCCTCCGTCCTCCCAGCCTCCCGGCTCCCGGCTCTATCGTGCAACGAACGGCGGCAGCAGGCGCAGCAGCGAGTCGAGCACGTCCTGGTCGCCGAGGTCGGCGAGCGGTGTGCCCGGGCGCAGCGCCTGTTCGTCCTCGAGGATGCGCCGGCCACGGACGACGCTTCGGCGGAAGACGAGCGCGACGGGGTCGCGGTCGGCGTCGAGCGCCATCTCGATGAAGTCGTCGGCCGAGCGATCGGACGCGAGTCGGACCGAGTCGGCCGGCGTGAACACCGAAAAGGCGTGGCCCTCGGCCTTGAGCGCGCTCGCCACCTGGCGGAACACGGGCGCGGCCACGGTCGCGAGAAAGGCCGGCAGCGCCTGCTGCGCGGCATCGCGCGCGGCGCGGTGGGCGGCGGCATCCCGCCTGGCCGCGTCGAGCGCGTGCTGCACCTGCTTCCTGACCTCGCTGATGTCCATCATGATGACGCCACCGTTGCTGCCTCGTCGCGCGGACCCCGGCCCGCTGCGTAGATTCGCACCATCTCGACCACCTTCACGCCGCGCGTCTGATAGGGCGCGACCACGCGATGGGTCCGCAGATATTGAATCATGCCTTCATCCGAGTAGTCGGGCGGTCCGATCTCATCCTGCCCTTCCAGGAAGCGCTGGATCTCCGCCAGCGCGACGAGCGGCACCTCGATGCGCTGCCGCCACGGCACGATGCCGAAGCGCCGGGTGGCGGTCACCTCGGCCCGCGTGGCGCTCTGCACGTAGATTTCGTTCGAGATGAACGCGTAGCCGGCCTCGGCGCGGCTGGCAGGCGAGTCCTCGACGCGCAGCGCCGCCACGTCGGGCATCCCGGCGAGCGCGGCGAGCACCGTCTCGGTGAAGTCGCCTTCACCCGACCATCCTTCCCTGTCGATGGCGATGCTCATTTCACCCCCACGTGCAGGGCCATCAGGCCCCCGAGCAGCGGCTGGTGCTCCACGCGCCTGAAGCCACGCGCCTCGAGCAGGGCCGACACGGCCGCGGCGCCCGGATAGCGCGCGAGCGAGGCCGCGATGTAGCGATAGGTGTCCGCATCGCGATGGAGCAGCCACCCGAGCGCCCCGCCTGCCGTCCACAGATAGCCGAGGTACGCCCGGCGCTTCCACGCCGGCGCGGGCCGCTCGAAGTCGAGCGACACGAAGCGGCCGCCGTGCCGGAGCACGCGCCAGATCTCGGCGATGGCCGCCTCGAGGTGCGGCACGTTCCGCAATCCGTAGCCCGAGGTGACGACGTCGGCCGTCTCGTCGCGGCACGGGAGGGCCGTCATGTCGCCCGCCACCCAGCCGACCCGCCGCGCCGCATCGCGCGACCTCCCCTTCTCCAGCATCCCCATCGTCAGATCCACGGCGGTCACGCGCGCGCCGCGCGCGGCGGCCGCGAGCGCGAAGTCTCCGGTGCCGGCCGCGAGATCGAGCACGCGCTCGCCGGCGGCGATGTGGACGGCGGCCAGCGCCCGCGCCTTCCACCGGCGGTCCTGGCCGTAGGACAGCACGCGGGTGATCAGATCGTAACGAGGCGCGATCGTCGTGAAGATGCGCCGGTTGAAACGGCGCTTCGCCTCGGGCGTCTGAAACGCGTCGGCGAGACGGATGTCGGGCACCAGGTGATCATACGGGAGCTTGGAGCCTGGAGC
>JAHDVQ010000055.1:21934-25034 GCA_023384595.1 Vicinamibacteraceae bacterium
CGGCGAGACGGATGTCGGGCACCAGGTGATCATACGGGAGCTTGGAGCCTGGAGCCTGGAGCCTGGAGCCTGGAGCCTGGAGCCTGGAGCCCGACAAGGCCCCGAGCCCGTAGCCCGTAGCCTGGAGCCCGACAAGGCCCCGAGCCCGTAGCCCGTAGCCTGTAGCCCGTTCCTATGTCAGGATCCCTCCATGTATTCCGTCACCAAGCGCATCGAGTTCTGCTACGGACACCGCCTCCTCGACTACGACGGCATCTGCAAGCATCCCCACGGCCACAACGCGCTCGCCGAGGTCGAGGTGCGGACCGACGCCCTCGACAAGCGCAACATGGTGGCCGACTTCAGCGACATCAAGCGCGTCGTCAAGGGCTGGATCGACAGCGAGATCGACCACAAGATGGTGCTGCGCCACGACGATCCGCTCGTCGCGCCGCTCCAGGCGCTCGGCGAGCCGCTGTACCTGCTCGACTCGAACCCGACGGTCGAGCGGCTGGCGCGGCTCATCTTCGACAAGACGCGCGAGCTCGGGTTCAACGTGGTGTCGGTCAAGGTCTGGGAGACCCCCAACTCGTATGCGGTCTACGCCGGCGACTGACGACCTCACGAGGGCGGCGCCTGCGACCGCCTTCGACCTGGTGGTGTTCGATCTCGACGGCACGCTCGTCGACTCGCGCGCCGATCTGGCGGCGGCCGCCAACCGCACGCTGACGGCCTACGAGTTGACGTCACTGGCCGCCGACGACATCACCGCCATGGTCGGTGAGGGCGCGCGTGTGCTCGTCGAGCGCGCGTTCGCCGCCGCAGGGCGCACGCCCGCGCCGCCCGACGCGCTCGATCGGTTCCTCGCCTTCTACGCCGACGCGCTGGTGGTCGAGACGACGGTCTACGACGGCGTCGAGGCGATGCTGGCGCGCCTTGCGGCGCACTGCCGGCTGGCGCTGCTCACCAACAAGCCGGGACCGCACACCCGCGGCACGCTGGCGCTGCTGGGCCTCGACGAGATCTTCGATCCGGTGATCGGCGGCGGCGACGGCTGGCCGCACAAGCCGGCCCCTGACGCCTTGTCGACGATCGTCGGGCGCGCCGGCACGACGCCCGCCCGCACGCTGATGGTGGGCGATTCGTGGGTCGACGTCGCGACCGCCCGCGCGGCGGGCACCCAGGCGGCCCTGGCGGGCTACGGTTTCGGGGCGGGGCGAATCCCGCCGGACTTCCCGCTCGACGACGTGATCCGGATCGCCGCTCCGCTCGACCTCGTCCGCCACGTGCTGCCGGCCATCGGTGCCGGTGGAGGAGCACGCCCGTGACCACGTCGTTCGAAGGCCAGGAAACCGCCGTCCTGTGCTCCGCGGGTCTCGACAGCGCCGTCCTGCTCGCCCACGAGGCCGAGCGCGGCCCGGTGACGCCCGTGTATGTCAGCGTGGGTCTGGCCTGGGAGGACGCCGAACGCCGAGCCCTCAGACGCATCCTGTCGGCGCCGGCCTACGCGGGGCGGACGCGCCCGGTCGCCGTCCTCGAGCTCTCGATGCGCGACATCTACGCACCGACGCACTGGGCCCTCACCGGCCAGCCCCCGGCCTACGACACGCCCGATGAAGACGTCTATCTCGTGGGGCGCAACCTCGTGCTGCTCACGAAGGCCGGCATCTACGCCGCGCAGCGGGGAGTGGGCCGGCTGGTCATCGGACCGCTCGCGGATAACCCGTTCCCTGACGCCCGCCCGGCGTTCTTCGACGCGATGGCGCGCGCGCTCACGCTCGGGCTGGAGCACGTCCTCACGATCGACGCGCCGTTTGCCACGTGGCACAAGGACGAGGTCATCAGGCGCGGCATCGAGCTGGGCGTGCCGCTCGCGCAGTCGCTCTCGTGCATGAACCCGCGCGGCGACCAGCACTGCGGCGCCTGCAGCAAGTGCCGCGAACGGCACGACGCCTTCGTGAAGAGCGGGATCGCCGATCCCACATCCTACGCGACGCCGCCGCCGCGGTAGCGGGGGCGAGGGCGACTCACGCCCCGCTCCGCTGATCCCCCGATCCGCCGCTCCCCCGATCCGCCGATCCGCTGATCCCCTGATCCGCTGATCCGCTGATCCCCCGATCGAACACACAGCGTCCCGCGATCCACGTTTGCACGACGTCGAGCCGGCTGTCGAGCACCACGAGATCGGCGAACGCCCCGGCCTCGATCCTGCCGAGGCCCTCGAGTCCGAGGGCCGCCGCCTGCGTCGTCGCGCACATCTGGGCGGCGTCCACCAGCGAGACGCCGACCCGATTCACCAGCAGCCGGAAGGCCCGATCCATCGTCAACGTGCTGCCCGCTAGCGTGCCGTCGTCGAGAAACGCCGCAGTCTCGCGCGCCGTGATGCGGCGCCCCCCGAGCTCGGCATGCGACCCGACGGGGATGCCCGAGGCGCCCGTGCCGTCGGTGATCGCCATCATGCGCTCCGGCCGCTTGGCGCGGACGATCGCGCGCACGATGGCCTGGTGCACGTGGTAGCCGTCGCACACGACCTCGGCCGCCACGCGCTCGTCCTCGAGCACCGCGCCGACGAGACCCGGCTCGCGATGGTGCAGCGGGGGCATCCGGTTGAAGAGGTGCGTCGCGTGGCGGGCGCCGGCCTCGACGCCGGCGCACGCCTCGTCGTAGGACGCACCGGAATGCCCGAGCGAGACGCGGATGCCGCAGCCGACGAGTTCGCGGACGAGATCGATGCCGCCCTCGATCTCGGGCGCCATCGTGACGATGCGAACCTGCGCGGCGCGCTCGCGGATGACGCGCAGCACGTCGGGACCGGTGAAGTCGCCCTCCGCCGCCTGCCCGGCCGCGTAGGGCCGCTTGATGCACACCAGCGGCTGGGCGCCCTTGTACTCGGGATTGATGAAATTGCTCTCGAGGTGCGCGCCAAGGACGCGCGCGGCCGTGCCCGGGCCGTCGCGTCGTGCCGTCTCGACGGCCTCGAGCACACCCGTGAGCGCGGCGGGCGTGCAGGCCACCGTCGTGGGACAGAACGCCGTCACGCCGTAGCGCGTGAGCCGGGACGCGATGCGGGCGATCGGGGCATCGGCATCCAGCGAGTCGAGCCGCTCGACGCCGTGCACGT
>JAHDVQ010000309.1 GCA_023384595.1 Vicinamibacteraceae bacterium
CCCGCCTCGGCACCCATCGTGCGCCGCGCGCAGCTGGCCACGGCCGACGGCGAGTCCACCTCGGTGAGGAACCACAGTGTCTGGCGCGAGAGCGGGCGGTTGGACGAGGCGCCCTTCCGCATCGACCTGCAGGCCGACGTGCTCGACGACGCGAAGGTGCGCCTGCGCATCGGCGTCGACTACGGGCTCGCGCGACCGGGTGACAACGTCAATGGTGGCCAGGTGACGATCCGCCAGACCGTGATCGTGCGTGACGGCCAGTCGGTGGTCATCGCCGAGACCTCCGACCCGGTCACCGAGCGCGTGGTGAAGATCGAGGCGAAGGCGAACATCGTGAAGTAGCGGTCGAGCGCTGGCGAAACGGGCCTTGACCGCGAGCCCGGGCTCGTCAACGATGGAATCCATGCGTCCATCGTCAACGCGCTGGTCGAAGTGGCTCGTGGTCGTGGCCGCTGTGGCCGCGCTCTCGTGCGGGCCGGCGGGCGTCGTCGCGCCTCCCTCAACCCCACCCGGTGAAACGCCGGGGCCGGCCTCGCCCCTCAAGTGGGCCTGGCAGGGTGCCGTGACGCCGACATCGTTCGTCGTCAAGGCCAAGGCGACCACACCCGCACGCCTCACGGTCCGCGAGGCCACGCCGATCCTCCCGGATCCGCCGGTGCTGCGGTGGCCGCCGGAAGGCTTCAACACGCCGGACGCGCGGTCGATCCTCACCTGGAACGTGGAAGGTCTCCAGCCGGGTACGGTGTACACCTGGGAGGTCGAGAACGAAGCGGGCGAGAAGCTCGAAGGCCGCGTGAAGACGTTCAAGGACGGCCAGTACGATTTCAAGCTCGGATTCGCCGCCTGCGCCTACACGGGGTCGAACAGTACGGTCTTCGACAGCATCAGGGCGAAAGACCTCGACGTGTTCGTCCACATGGGCGACTTTCACTACGAGGACATCACGCGCAACGATCCGGCGCTCTTCAGGGCCGCGTTCGACAGGGTGCTGGCCTCGCCCCGTCAGTCGCAGCTCTACCGCCATGTGCCGATCGCCTACATGTGGGACGACCACGACTTCGGCAGCAACAACTCGCTCGGATCGTCGGCGGGTCGCCCCGCGGCGCAGCAGGTCTACCGCGAATACGTGCCGCACTACCCGCTGCCGCTCGATCGCACCGGCGCCATCGCGCATGCGTTCACCATCGGCCGGGTGCGCGTCATCGTCACCGACCTGCGCTCGCAGAAGACGCCGCGCATCAGCGACAGCCGGAGGCGGTCGATGCTCGGCCCGGCGCAACTGACGTGGTTCGAACGCGAGCTCGAGGACGCGGCCGGGAAGTACCCGCTCGTCGTGTGGGTCAACACCGTGCCCTGGATCACCGAGAGCTGGTTCACGACGGGCGACACGTGGAAGGGCTACCGGTACGAGCGCGAGCGCATCGCGAACCTGATCTACCGGCTCGGCCTCAATTCACGGCTCGTGATGCTCAGCGGCGACGCCCACATGGTCGCCATGGACGATGGCACCAACAGCAACTACGCGCCGGACGCGCCGTCGCGCACGCGTGGCTTCGTCGTGGCCCACGCCGCGCCGCTCGACAAGTCCACGAGCTTCAAGGGCGGGCCGTATTCGCAGGGCCACTCGGAGGAGAGCGGCCAGTTCGGCATGCTGGAGGTGAAGGACGACGGGAAGACGCTCGAGGCGGAGGTCACGGGACGCAACATCCAGGGCGATGTGATCCCCCATATGCGCATCCTCCTCCACTGCGCCGAGGGGACGTGCAAGATCGAGGTGCCGTCGAAGCCGTCGCGCTGAGACGGCACACTCGATCGGGCGCGATCACGTCGCCTGGATCGCTCACTTCGCCTGGCAGACCTGGAAGCTCGCCCGCGCCACGTCGGGATCGCTCATCACCACCGATCCACAGCGATCCAGCCCGGTGGTGTTCGCGTCGACGTCGAAGCTCACGGGGCTGAGTCCTTCCCCGGTCGTGGTGTTCAATCGCAGCCACGAGACGGCCGTGCTGAGCCGCCACGGGCACTCGATCATCGAGAAACTGGCCTGCGTGGCGCCGAACACCGTCGCGGTGGCGCGTCCGCCGGCGGCCGGCACGTTGACGATGGCCGGGTTCACGGAGTAGCCGCAGCCGAACTGGCGTACGACCACGTTCTGCCCTGCCGTCTCGGTTGGCCACCTGACCTGGACGATCCCTTCTCTCGGCGCCAGCTCCTTGTAGAGACTCATGGTGACCGTGGCCATGCCCGGACCCGTCATCGACGCGGGCGTGGTGAGCGTCAGCCACGGGGTGTCGGTGGCGACCGTCCACGGACAGCCATCGCCGGTCGTCACGATCATGTTGGCCGCAGTGTGTTGCCACGCCAGCTGCGCGAGCGTGGGCTCGACCTTGTAGGTGCAGGACGACGGCGCGTCGGCGGCCTGGTGCACGAGGACCTCGGTGCCCGCCACCGTCAGCCGGCCCAGGCGTCCCACGGGGCCCGTGTGGGCGTCGACGGTGTAGGCCGCGCTCCCGGATCCCTTCCGCGGGTTCGTGCCCGCAACCGTGATCCACGTGTCGTGCGAGACGGCGTCCCACGGGCAGTCGGGGCTCGTCACGACCGCAACCTCTCCTGAGCTTCCCCTGGCCGGGACATTCACATCGTCTGGCGACACGGCATAGAGGCAGACCACCGGTGGTTGTCCGGACTGGGTGATCGTCACCGTCTGGCCGGCGACCGTCACACCGGCCGAGCGGCTGTCGACCGACGCATTCGCCGCGGCCGTCAGCGTGACCGTGCCGGGACCCGTGAAGCTCGACGCCGACAGCGAGA
>JAHDVQ010000310.1 GCA_023384595.1 Vicinamibacteraceae bacterium
GCCGTGGGGCACGCAGCGCGAAGCGAGCGTGAACGGCCAGGGACGCCAGCTGTACAGCATGGCCGTGGCGTACGAGATGGCGCCTTCCGCCGACTACCTGGCGGCACTGACGCGGGGCATGGACTTCCTGCAGAAGATGCGCGACCCCGAGTTCGGTGGGTACTACGATCGCGTCGGGCCCAGCCACGAGATCATCAGGGACAACAAGACCGGGTTCTCGAGCTTCGCGTTGTACTCCTTGTCCGAGGCAGGGCGGGTGACCGGCGAACGACGGTACATCGACGCGGCGATGATCTTCTTCCGCGAGATGCGCGACAAGATGCGCGATGGGCCGTTCATCGGTTCAGGGAGCTTCACCCGCGACTTCATGCGGCGTGCGCCGGGCGGCATGTTCGGCGGCGCCCGACCGGGGGCGGCGCCAGGCCCTGCTGGCCAGCTGACCCCACCGGCGGCCCGGCCTCCGGCGGCTGGACCTCCGAGCGGCATGGCCGCGCGACGCCATGGCATCAACCTGCACGTCTTCGAGGCCTTGCTGTCGCTCTACGACGCGACGGGTTCCGAAGAGGTCTGGTACGAGATCGCGCAGCAACTGAAGGCGATCGAGCGGCTCTACGACTACCAGATCGGATACCTGCCCGAATCGTACGATGAGGACTGGAAGCCCGTCGGCAACCCTCGAGGCAATCCCGGCCACCTGTTCGAGTGGGCCTCGCTCTTGAGCCGCGCTGTTGAACTCGGCGCGGACCCCAAGTTCATCGAACTCGGCAGCCGGAGCCTCGACCTGGGTCTCCAGAGCTACAACGAGAGCGTGGGTGGACTGGGCGGCGTCGCGCCAGACGGGACGCCCGCTCGCATGCTCTGGTGGCCGCAGTGCGAGGTGGTGAAGGCGACGGCGAACTACGCGATCCTCCACGGGCGATCCGAGCTGTGGCCATACCACCACAAGACGCTCGAGTTCCTGAAGCGCGAGTATTTCGACCCCGAGCACGGAGGGTGGTTCCCCGACTACGTGCCCGGCCAGCCGCGCGCTGAGCGCGGCGAGAAGGCCTTCTACAAGGGCTCTGTGGACGGCCCCGAGTGGGGCGCCTACCACCAGATGTCGATGTTCCACGACCTGTGGCGCATCAGCAGCCCCACCTATGCGCCGGGTCCGAAGGCGACGGCGGCCCGTCGCTGAACCCGGAGGTTCGCCGGAGTCGAGCATGCTCACTCGCCGTGATTGGCTCAAGGTCCTCGCATCGGCCATTGCGTTACCGGCCCTTCCCGCTCGCGCGGCCTCTGGCGGCGGCGTGGCGGAGGTCACCCGCATCCAGGGAGTACGGATCGCGCTGCAGTCGGCGAGCTTCTCGTTCAGCGGGCTCGGCCTGACCGACATCTTCAAGACGATGCAGGAGTTGGGCCTCTCCGAGATCGACATGATGTCGGAGCACATCGAGCACTTCCTTGGCGCCCCGGGGATCCGCTTGCCGGGGGCCGGGCGGCAGGGGCCGTGGACGCGGCCCAGTGGGGCACCGCCGGCGCCGCCTCCTCCGGCGCCGGCCACCCCCACGCCGGCTGTACCGGGGAGCGCTCCGGCCCGTCCCGCGTTTCGGGGCATGGCCCCCGAAGTGCGTGAGTCGCTCAGGAAGTGGCGCCTCGAGGTCGATCTCGCGAAGTTTCGCGACGTGAAGGCGCAGTTCGATCGGGCGGGCGTGGTGCTCTTCGCGTACAACCTGAGCTTCAACGACAGCTTCACCGACGACGAGATCGAGCGCGGTCTGCTGATGGCGAAGGCGCTCGGGACCCGCACCATCACCGCGTCCTCGCCAGTGTCGGCATTGGCTCGCGTCGCGCCGCTCGCCGAGAAGCACGACGTCATCGTGGCGATACACAACCACAGCGAAGGCCCCGAAGTGTTCGCGCAGGCGATGGCGCTCTCGCCGAACATCTGGGTCAACCTCGACGTCGGTCACTTCTTTGCGATGGGCCACGATCCCGTCGCGTACCTGCGCGCCCATCGCGCGCGCATCACGAACATCCACCTCAAGGATCGCAACGCCAACCGCGGCCGCGAGATGCCGTTCGGCAAGGGCGAGACGCCTCTGCGCGAGGTGCTCAGCCTCCTCCGCGACCAGCAGTACGACATGCCCGCGTGCATCGAGTACGTCGGACCGGACGGACCGGCCGTGGAGTTGAAGCGGTGCCTCGAGTATTGTCGCCGCGTACTCGAGGGGAACCGCACGCCCTGAGGGGAGGTCCCGTTGCCGCTGAATCGACGAGAGTTTCTCCTGGCGGGAGCCGCTCTGTCGGCAGCGTGGACGGCCAGGGGGCTGTCGCAGGCCACCGATGACCCGTCGGAGGCCACCGCCGCCCTGCGTGCGGCTGTACCGCTCGCCGCCCGCGATCCCGAGCGCCCCGTCTACCACTTCCGCCCTCCAGCGAACTGGACCAACGACCCCAACGGCACGATCCATTACCAGGGCTGGCACCACCTGTTCTACCAGCTCAATCCGGCGGAGCCGCGCGGCGGCAACCAGCATTGGGGACACGCCCGCAGTCGCGATCTCGTCAACTGGGAACACCTGCCGATTGCGCTCTGGCCGCTGACGTCGCGCGGTGAGCGCGCGATCTACTCCGGCGGCGCGACACTCGGGCCCGACGGGCGGCCGCGCCTCTTCTACACCAGCATCGGTCACGAGTTCCCGCAGCAGTGGATCGCGGTTCCGCAGGACGACGATCTGATTCGTTGGGAACGTCCCGCGCGAAACCCCATCCTCACCGTTGCCGCGCACGGCGCCCTCACCCCATCGCAGTGGCGCGATCCCTTCCT
>JAHDVQ010000311.1:0-1569 GCA_023384595.1 Vicinamibacteraceae bacterium
GGCCAAGTGCCATGTTGTACCTCACGTTGTGGTGCCCGCCGGAAACCCGAGAAGCCCCGGCCGCCAGTATTTTCGAGGCGCCAGTTCTGTCGCCCCGAGGTGACCCATCGTGTTGGATGGCTAGCGTGCGATCTGCAACGATGTTGCCAATGTCACGGGGCCGCAAATCAAGGGGAAATTGCCCGTTTCAGGCCATATGTCCCATGGAGTCTGCCTTGGCGCAGACTTAAGTCCATGCGGGCGCGGGTGCCGCGTACAGACCAAGGGCCCGCGCGCCGGCGCGGGCCCTTGGTGTTGAGAGGCGCTCGTAGCTGGATCCGCGGATCGGCCGATCTCCCGGTCTGTCAATCCGCCGCCTCAGTCCCGCCGCGGCGGGCGCGGACCGCGACGGTCGCCGCGGTCGCCGCGATCGCGACGCGGACGATCGTGGCTGCCCGGCTCGGGCATTTCGTAGACCCCGCCCGACTCCTCGATGAGCACGGCCTTGCGGCTCAGGCGGACCTTGCCCGACGGATCGATGTTGATGACCTTCACGAGCAGCTGGTCGCCCTCGTTCATCTCGTCGCGCACGTCGTTGACGCGGTGCATCGCGATTTCGGACACGTGGAGCAGCCCGTCGGTGCCCGGCATGATCTCGACGAAGGCGCCGAAATCGGTGATGCGCTGCACCTTGCCCATGTAGGTCTTGCCGAGCTCGGGCGTCGCCGTCAGCTCCTGGATCATCGCGATGGCCTTCGCCGACGACTCCCCGTCGGCCGACGCCACGTTCACCCGCCCATCGTCCTCGACGTCGATCTTGACGCCCGTCTTCTCGATGATGCTGCGGATGGTCTTGCCGCCCGGCCCGATGACGTCGCGGATCTTGTCGACCGGGATCTTGATGGTCGTGATGCGCGGCGCGTAGTCGGAGATGGACTTGCGCGGCGTGGCGATCACCTCGTTCATCTTGCCGAGGATGTGCATCCGGCCCTGGCGCGCCTGCTCGAGCGCCTTCGTCATGATCTCGGTGGTGATGCCGCCCACCTTGATGTCCATCTGGAGCGCGGTGATCCCGTCGGCCGTGCCGGTCACCTTGAAGTCCATGTCGCCGTAGTGATCCTCGGCGCCCGCGATGTCCGAGAGCACGGCGTAGCGGCCGCTCTTCTCGTCGAGGATGAGGCCCATGGCGACGCCCGCCACCGGCGCCTTGAGCGGCACGCCCGCGTCCATCATCGCCAGCGACCCGCCGCACACCGAGGCCATCGACGAGGAGCCGTTGCTCTCGAGGATGTCCGAGACGATGCGGATGGTGTAGGGGAACTCCTCCTCGGAGGGCACGACCGGCAGGAGCGCGCGCTCGGCGAGGGCGCCGTGCCCCACCTCGCGCCGGCCGGGACCGCGCAGGAACGCCACCTCGCCCACCGAGAACGGCGGGAAGTTGTAGTGGAGCATGAAGCGCTTCCACGTCTCGCCGTCGACCATCTCGATCTTCTGCTGGTCCTCGGCGGTGCCGAGCGTGGCGGTGACGAGCGCCTGCGTCTCGCCGCGGGTGAACACGGTCGAGCCGTGGGTGCGCGGCAGCACGCCGAC
>JAHDVQ010000311.1:1669-2802 GCA_023384595.1 Vicinamibacteraceae bacterium
TCGTCGATGGTCGCGACAATCTGCCTGATGGCGTCGTGTCCCGCCTGGAGCGCCTCCACCATCTGCGCCTCGGCCACCTGCTTCGCCCCGGCCTCCACCATGACGATGGCGTCCTTCGAGCCCGCGATGATGAGATCGAGAAGGCTCTTGCGGCGCTGGTCGTAGGTGGGGTTGATGACGTAGGCGCCGTCGACGAGGCCCACGCGGACCGCGGCGATGGTCTTCTGGAACGGCATCTCCGAGAGGGCGAGCGCCGCCGAGGCGCCCGTCACGGCGAGCACGTCCGAGTCGTTGTCGGAGTCGGCCGAGAGCACGAGCGCGATCACCTGCGTCTCGTAGCGCCACCCGTTCGGGAAGAGCGGCCGGATGGGACGATCGATGAGGCGGCTGGTGAGCACCTCCTTCTCGGCCGGCTTGCCCTCGCGCTTGAAGAAGCCGCCGGGGATGCGCCCCGAGGCGTAGGTGTACTCGCGGTAGTCGACCGTGAGCGGGAGGAAGTCGATGCCGGTGCGCGGCGTGGCCGCGTGGCAGGCGGTGACAAGCACGATGGTGTCGCCCAGGCGGACCAGGGCCGCGCCATCGGCCTGCTTGGCCAGCTTGCCCGTCTCGATCGAGAGGGTCTGGCCACCCAGGGTGAGTTCGCGTCTGTGCATTGGTTCTCGTCTTCTCTTCTTGGAGCCGCGGGAGGCGCGGCGGCCCGCGACGAGCGGCCGCGCCAGACAGAAACGGCGGCGGACCTGTGGGGACCGCCGCCTCGGAGGGTGCTACTTGCGGATGTTCAGCCGCTTGATCAGGTCGGCGTAGCGCTGGACGTCCTTGCTCTTCAGGTAGTCGAGCAGGCGGCGGCGCTGCCCCACGAGCTTCAGCAGGCCGCGGCGCGAGTGGTGGTCCTTCGCGTGCGTCTTGAAGTGCTCGGTGAGGTAGGTGATGCGCTCGCTGAGGATGGCGACCTGGACCTCGGGGGATCCGGTGTCGGTCTCGTGCGTGCGGTAATTGTCGATGAGGGAGGTCTTCGAGTCCTTGGTCAGCGCCACTGCCAGTCCTTCCACGTGCGGCCCAGAGGGCGGGGGATTCCGCCGGACCGGTCCGCCGTTGTCACGGTAAGTCCGTGAGAAATAACTACTAATCGTATC
>JAHDVQ010000056.1:0-22200 GCA_023384595.1 Vicinamibacteraceae bacterium
GCCACCCCGGCCGGGGACCGCGTCGGGCACGGACACCCGCCGCGTTCCTTGATTCTGGCACGGCCGCGCGCCTCGTGCGCGGCCGGGCCAGGCTTCGGATGTCCGGGTGCCTGACAGAGCGGCGAGGCCGCCCGGCCCGGACGCCGCCGGATGCCGGACGCCGGACGCCGGATGCCGGGTCTCACCCTTCGCGCAGGACCACCAGCGGATCGACGCGCGAGGCCTGCCATGCCGGGAGCGCGCACGCCGCCAGCGTCACGGCTGCCTGGACCAGGAGCGTAATCGCGAGCGTCGGCACATCGGTGGGGCTCGTCGCCACCAGCATCCGCGAGAGGGCGCGGGCGACGCCCATCGCGGCGACGAGGCCGAGCACGATGCCCGGTGCGGCGACCCGCACGCCTTCGCCGAGCACGAGGCGCATCACCTGGCCGCGCGAGGCGCCGAGCGCCGTCCTCACGCCGAACTCGCGCAGCCGCTGGCGCACCGAGAAGTAGGTGACGCCGAAGAGGCCACACACCGCCAGGGTGAGCGCGAGCAACGCGCAGGTGAGGAAGAGCCGGTGGCCGTGCGGAGCGGCCACATCGGCACGCGCAGGCGTTCGCGCATCGGATGGATGGCGCCCGGAGGCACCCCCGGGGCCACCGCGCCCAGAATCTCGCGCGCGAGCGGCGCGGCCCGGCCCGCGTCGCTCGCGGTGCGAGCCACGATGGTGAGCGTCGACGCGTAGTCGTCATCGGTGAGCGGGACGTAGGCCGCCGCCGTCGGCGGTTCGGTAGGGCTGCGCTGCGTGACGTCGGCCACGACGCCGACGACCTGCCGCATGCGCGCGGCATCGTCGCGTCCTTCACGCACCCACGCGCCAACCGGGTTCTCGGCGCCGAAGAGTCGCGCCGCGAGCGCCCGGTTGAGGATCACGAGGTCGGTCCGGCCGGCGTCGGCCTGCTCGAACTCGCGTCCGGCGACGACAGCGATGTCCTGCGCCGCGAAATACCGCGGTCCGGCGGCGTAGCTCTGGATGCGTCCGCACGCCGCGTCGTGGCACGGCTGCTCCGGCCGTTCGAGCGCGAGCGTCTGCGGAAAGCCGACGTAGAACGGCACGCGATCACCGAGTCCGGCCGTCTCGATGCCCGGCGCCTGCGATAGCCGATCGACGAACGCATCGACCGCCTGCTGCGCGCGCGCGCGGTCGTAGCCGTGCGCGTGCGGGCTCACCTCGACGACCAGCGTCCGGTCGAGGTCCATGCCGGGATCGTGCTGACGAGCGGCGGTGAAACTGTGCGCGAAGAGCAGCGCGGCCCCGAGGAACGCCGTCGATCCGGCGACCTGCATCATCACCAGGCCGCGGCGTGCGCGCGTGTGCCCGGCCGGACCGCCTCCGACGACGCCCGACCCGAGGTCGCGTCCGTCGAGGCGGCGCGTGGCCTGCCACGCCGGCCAGAGCGCCGGCACGAGGCCGCCGGCCACGACGAGGGCCATCGTGAAGACGGCCGTGCGCCAGTCGGGTGAGAGATCGAGACGCTGCGGAATCGGCGCGGGCAGGGAGAAGGTCGAAAGCAGCTGCTCGCTCCAGTACGCGACCGCGAGCGCTGCCGCGCCCGAGAGTGACGCGAACACCAGCCCCTCGACGGCGAGCTGCTTCAGGATCTGCAACCGGCTGGCGCCGATGGCCGCGCGAATCGCAATCTCGCGCTGGCGCTCGACCGCCCGTGCCATGAGGAGGCTGGCGACGTTGAAGCACGCGAGCAACAGCACCAGCCCCACGGTGGCCATGGCCACCCAGGCGATGCGTGCGATCTCGCGCGTCTCCGGGTGTCCGTCGCCAAAGGGCACCACCCGGGCGCGCACGCCGTCGGGCCGGCGGTCGTCCGGCTCCAGGGGCGCCGCCGCCTCGGCCACGAGCGTGAGATCGGCCGCCGCCGCTCCGGCCTCGACGCCCTCGCGCAGCCTGACCACGGCGGTGAACGCTGGCGACGCCGCGTGCTCCAGTTCGGCCGGCAGACGGAGCGCATGGCGCTGGTCGACGAGCACCCAGACATCGGGCGCAAACAGGCCGCCCGGACCCTTGAACCCGTCGTCCACCACCCCGATGACCGCGTGCTCGACCTCGTTCAGCGTCAACGTGCGCGGCGAGAACGCCTGCTGCAAGAGCGTGGTCGTCCAGAAGCGTTCGCTGACCACCACGGCCGGCGTCGTCGCCGACCGATCGGCGTCCACGAAGAAGCGGCCGGCATGCGGTGCCGTCCCGAGCAGGTCGAAGTAGTTCGCCGTCACCACCTGGGCCCAGACCTGGTCGGTGACGCGTTCGTGCGTCCACGCCAGCGGCAGCCGCGTCTCCGCGGCGATGCCGTCGATGGCGCGTCCCCGGGCCGCCGCCGCCTCGACGACGGGAAGCGACACCGAGCCGTAGGTGCCCGACGTGCGGCTCTCGAAGAACCACGCGAGGCGATCGGCCCCGGGATAGTCCAGCGGCCGAAGGAGCAGCGCGTTCACGGCGGAGAAGGCGACCACGTTGACGCCGATGCCGATGGCGAGCGTCGCGATGGCCAGCAGGCTGAATCCGGGCCGCCGCACGAGCAGGCGCACAGCGTGGGTGAAGTCGAGCGCGAAGGAGGGCACGGCACGGGAGACGAGCATTGGCCTTCCGCGGTTCCCTTTATGGCCCAGACAGAAGTCTCTGTAGCCTCTGTAGCCTCTGTAGCCTCTATAGGCTTTGTAGGCTTCGTAGCCTCTGTGGGCTCTGTAGGCTTTGCAGGCTTTGTAGCCTTTGCAGGCTTGGTAGCCACGCAGGCTACTTGGCGAGAATACGCTCGACGAGCGCCGCGAGGTCGGCAAACGAGAACGGCTTGGGCAGTACCGCCAGGATGGAGGCCTGTGCCTGCTCCTCGGCGCTCAGGCCGCCCGCGTATCCCGTCGTCAGGACCACGGGCATGCCGGGCCGAATCGTCTGGATGGTCTCGGCCACCGTCGTGCCGGCGAGACCGGGCAGGGCATAGTCGGTGATGACGAGGTCCCACCGCGACGGGCTCGAGCGAAACGCGTCGAGCGCCGCCGACGGGTGATTGAACGTCTCGCACTCGAGGCCGAGCCGTCCGAGCATCCGCCGGCCCACGTCGAGAATCGCCACCTCGTCGTCGATGAACAGGACGCGGCCCAGCACACGCGAGCCAGGCCCGGTCACCGAGGCAGGGGCGGCCTCTGATGCCGCCGCGTCGGCAACCCCCGGGAAGTAGAGATGGAACGTCGTCCCTTGCCCGGGGTGGCTCTCGACGGTGACCGCGCCCTCGTGGCTCTCGACGATGCCGAGCACCACGGGCAGTCCCAGACCTGAGCCCTGGCCGTGTCCCTTCGTCGTGAAGAAGGGCTCGAAGGCACGCTGGAGCGTCGCCTCGTCCATCCCGGCCCCGGTGTCGGCCACGCGCACGCGGACGTACCGTCCCGGGTGGAGCCGCTGGGGCAGGAGCGCGTCGGTGGCGTGTGTGACCACGTCGAGCGAGATGGCAATCGAGCCTGGGCGGCTGCCGATGGCGTGCGCCGAGTTGGTCGCGAGGTTCAGCAGGACCTGGTGGAGTCGCGTGCCGTCGCCGAGAATCATCGGCTCCCCGTCGGCGATGCTGCCTGTCAGCTCCGTCGTCACCGGCACCGTCGCGCGCAGCAGCGTGAGGGCTTCGCGGACGACCGACGAGACCTTCATGGGGCGCCGGGCCTGGACCTGCTTGCGGCTGAAGGTCAGGATCTGGCTGACGAGGTCGCGTGCGCGCTGGCTGGCGCGGAGGATCTCGTCGAGGGCCTGCGCGACGACCTCCGCCCGATCCAGCTCGAAGCGCGCGATCTCCGCGTGTCCCACGATGGCGGCGAGGATGTTGTTGAAGTCGTGCGCGATGCCGCCGGCGAGCGTGCCGATGGCCTCCATCTTCTGCGCCTGGAGCAGCTGAACCTCGAGCCTCGCGGCATCGTCCTCGCGGAGCCGCGCCTCGGTGATGTCCTGGGCCGTGCCGAACCGGCGCCGCGCCGGGGCGCCATCCTCCGGCCCCATCGTCAGGCGCACCCACCGTGCGCGTCCGCGCGCGGTGGTGATCTCGACGTCGGCGCTCCACCTGGCCCCGCTCTCGAGGGCCTCGCACCACCCGTCGACCACGCGTTCGCGCTCGCCCTCCGGGATGAAGTCGACCAGGGACTCGCGCGTGGGTTGCCAGTCGGCGCCGACCTCCAGCAGTTCTCTCCCGTACGGCGTGAGGAAGATGCGATCGGTGTCGAGGTCGATCTCCCAGCCCGCGACGTGCGCCACGTGCTGCGTTTCGTCGAGCAGCCGCTCCAGCCGCCGGCTGTCGGTGACGTCCTCGAACGACACGACGGCGCCCGAGGTCCGCCCGCTGGCCGTCGAGAGCGGGCGGGCGTTGATGCGGAGCCAGCGCGTTGCGCCGTCGGGGTGGCGCACGCCGATCGTCTGCACGGTGCTGCCGTGACCACGAAAGGCACTCGCCAGCGTCGGGCGATCCGCCGGCGCGAGCGGCGAGCCGTCGGCGCGCAACGTCTCCCACGACGCGTCGAGCAGCGATCGGCCCTCCAGTTGCGAGCGGGTCAGCCCGAGGATCTGCAGGGCACGCTCGTTGCAGTCGACGACGATGCCGTCGACCTCGGTGACGAGGATGCCCTCCGCGAGCGCCTCGAGGATGCGCCGGTAGCGCTGTTCGCTCGCCCGCAGCGCTTCGTCCCGGCGCACCCACTCGAGTTCGGCGCCCGCGCGCGGCGCGAGCTCCTCCAACCCGCGGACGAGCCCCTCCGCATCGTCGAAGGGACGATCGTCGGCCGCGACGAGCAGGCCGAGCACGCCGCCGCGGCTGTCACGCAACGGCAGCCCGGCGTACGAACGCAGGCCGTTCTGGCGGAGCGTGGCGTCGTTCGGGTACGCCTTGGCCACCCCGTCGGCGTGGAGGCAGGCCTGGCCGTTCGCGACCCCTTCGCACGGGGTGCCCTCGAGCAGGTAGTCGAAGGCCTCGGCGGCGAGGCCGCGCCGCGCCACGGCGTACGTCCGCACGCGGCGAGCCGGCGTTCCCTGGAAGAGGCCGACAAACACCAGGGCGAGGTCGAGGCGCCGGCCCAGTTCGTCGACGAGCCGGCGCAGGTACTCCTCGCCGATGTCCCCGTAGGTGACGTCACGCAGGTCGCCGACGAGGCGCCGGACGGCGGGGGCCCCGGCGGCGTCCTCTCTCATCGCGCGTCGCCGAGCCAGCGGGCCAGCCACTCGAGCACAGTCTCGTGCCAGAGGATGCTGTTGGCGGGCCGCAGCACCCAGTGGTTCTCGTCGGGGAAGAAGAGGAACCGGCTGGGGATGCCGCGACGCTGGAGCGCGGTGAACGTGGCGAGGCCTTCCGAGTACACGACGCGGTAGTCGCGACCGCCGTGGATGACGAGCATTGGCGTCCGCCACTTCGCGACGTGATCGATGGGATTGTGCTTCGCGTAGCCTTCGGGGTTGTCCCACGGCGTGCCGCCGTGTTCCCACTCGGGGAACCACAGTTCCTCGGTGGCGTAGTACGCGAAGCGCTCGTCGAGGTTGCCGTCGTGGTTCACGAGGCACTTGAAGCCGTCGGGCCAGTTGCCGGCAATCCAGTTGATCATGTAGCCGCCGTACGACGCGCCGAGCGCGCAGGCGCGGTCGCCGTCGAGCCACGGATAGCGGGCGAGCGCCGCGTCGAGCCCCTTGCGCAGGTCCTCGAGCGGCTTCCCGCCCCAGTCGTTCCGGATGCTGTCGGTGAACGCCTGGCCGTAGCCCGTCGAGCCGTGGAAGTCCACCATGACCGCGGCGTAGCCCGCCGCCGCGTAGATCTGCGGATTCCACCGGTAGTGGAAGTTGTTCGAAAAGGAGCCCTGCGGGCCTCCGTGGATGAGGAAGGCGATGGGGTACTTCTTCGTCGTCTCGAACCCCACGGGCTTGACGACCCACGCGTACACCGTCTCGTCGTTCCAGCCGGGGAACGAGAACTGCTCGGCCTCGCCCATCGCGACTCCGGCCAGGCGCTCGGCGTTGAGGCGGGTGATCGCGCGGGGAGCGGCCCCGCCGGGATCGATCACGAAGAGTGCCGCCGGCGACCGCAGGTGGTCGATGGCCGCGACGAGCGTCGTCCCACCGACGGACGGGCCCACGACGTGCCCCTCACGTACGACCTCGCGCGCCGTGCCGCTCTGCGCGTCCACGGCAAAGAGCGACTGCTGTCCGATGTTGCCGGCTGTGGCGTAGATGGTGCGTCCGTCCTGTGCCCACACCACCTCGTTCGGAGATCGATCCCACGCCTCCGTCAGCAGGCGCGGCTCGCCGTCTGGCCAGGCGCGGAGCACGATGCGGTAGCGATCGGCCTCGAAGCCGGGCCGGGCCATCGCGCGGTAGGCGAGCGTCTTCCCGTCGGGCGAGAACACCGGGCTCGTGTCCCACGCGTCGTTGGCGTCGGTCAGATTGCGTGGCTCGGCGCTCCCGTCGGCCGGGGCGACGTAGAGGTCGAAGTTGGTCGACCAGGGTTCCTCGCGACCGGCGACGCGGGCCGTGAAAACCACCGCGCGCCCATCGGGAGCGAACGTGAACTCGTCAGCGCCGCCAAACGGCTTCGACGGGCAGTCGGCCTCCATCCCCTTCATGACGTCGACCGGGGTGCCGCCGCCCACCGGCACGACGAAGACGTGACTGCGGCGTCCGTCCTTCCAGGTGTCCCAGTGGCGCACGAACAACCGGTCGTAGAGCTGTCCCGTGGACTTCTTCGTCTTCTCCTGCTCGAGACGGCCGGTCGTGCAGGCGAGCGTGTCGCACTCGGGGAACACCTCGAGTGCGACGGCGAGCGCCGTGCCGTCGGGCGAGAGCCGGTAGGCGCCGACGTCGAGCGGCAGCGTCGTCACTTGTGTCGCGGCGCCCCCGTCGCGCGCGACGCGCCAGACCTGGGCCGACCCGCCGCGCGTCGAGAGGAAGAACAGCTCGCGGCCCTGCGGGCCCCACGTCGGGGAGAAGTCACCGGCGGGATCCTCGGTGAGGCGGCGCAGGCCGGTGCCGTCGCTGGCCACGACCCAGATGTCGGTGGTGCGGCGCAGGCCCTCCGCGTCGAGGCTGGAGACGGTGAAGGCGACCAGCCCACCGTCGGGCGACACGGTCGCGTCCGAGACGCGGTCGAAGGCAATCAGATCGTGAATGGTCAACGGGCGCGGCTGGGCCCAGGCGGACGTGGCGCACGCCAGCGCCACGACGCCCAACAGCAACCAGGAACGACGGGTCGGCATCGCAGGCTCCATCGATGAGGACGAGACTTGCCGGTGCGCGGCGCATCGGGAACAATCGCCACGACCGGGAGGGCAGGTGGCCGACATGATAGACCGAAATCGACGACCGCGCCGACCCTGGCTGCGCTGGCTGCTGGCGGGCCTGGGTCTGCTGGTCCTCGCGGCCGCCGCCGCGGCGGGATGGGTCGCCTGGCAAGTGCGCGCGAGCCTTCCGGTCCTCGACGGCACGCACGAGGTCGACGGGCTCGCCCGGCCGGCGACCGTCGCGCGCGATGCGGCTGGCGTCGTCGACAT
The DNA here is from genome assembly GCA_023384595.1 of Vicinamibacteraceae bacterium. GTDB lineage: Bacteria > Acidobacteriota > Vicinamibacteria > Vicinamibacterales > JAFNAJ01 > JAHDVQ01. Next base: position 7,555 of record JAHDVQ010000056.1, read on the forward strand.
CGACGCGTCGAGCTTCACCGAGGCCGCCTTCGCGCTGGGCTTCGCGCACGCGCAGGATCGCTTCTTCCAGATGGACGCCTCGCGCCGCCGCGCCGCCGGCGAACTGTCGGCGCTCGTGGGCGAGTCCACCGTGAAGATCGACCGCGAGACCAGGACGCTGCGGCTGCGCGCGCGGGCGCGCGACATGCTGGCGCGAGCGCGGCCCGACGACCGCGCGGTGTTCGACGCCTACGCGCGTGGGGTGAACGAGGGCCTGGCGAGCCTGGGTGCTCCGCCGTTCGAGTACCTGGTGCTCCGCGCGCGGCCCGAACCCTGGCGGGCCGAGGACTCGGTGCTCACGCTGCTCGCGATGTTCCTCGCCCTGCACGACGTCGGCGAACAGGAGCCCATCGTCGAGGCCTTCTACGCGGCGTGGCCGGCGCCGGTCGCCGACTTCCTTTTCTCGCCCGCGGCCGACTGGGAGACGCCGCTTGCGGGAGGCCCGTCGGAGCCCGCGCTGGTCCCGGGGCCTGAGGTCGTCGACCTGCGCCGCGCGCCCCCGAAGGTGCTGACGGGCGCGCTCCGCGAGGACGAGGCCGCGCGCCGGCTGGGGAGCAACGTCTGGGCCGTGGCCGCAGGGCGGACGGGCCGCCGCGGCGCGCTCGTCGCCAACGACATGCACCTGCCGCTCTCGGTGCCCAACACGTGGTATCACGCGCGCCTGACCTGGGCCGCCAATGGGACGCGGCGCTGGGCAGCCGGGGCGACGATGCCCGGATTGCCGGGGGTCATCGCGGGGAGCAACGGGCAGGTGGCCTGGGGCTTTGCCAACAGCTATGGCGACTGGAGCGATCTCGTCGAGGTGGAGATCGATGCGGCCGGCGAGCGCTATCGCGCCGCCGGGGGGTGGGCGCCGCTGACGCGCCACCGCGAGGTCGTGCAGGTCAGCGGACGCGATCCGATCGAGCATGAGATCGTCGAGACCGCCTGGGGCCCGGTGGTCGGCGCCGCAGGCCAGGGCCGGCAGTACGCCCTGCGCTGGACCGCGCTCGATCCCGAGGCGGTTTCGCTGAAGCTGTTCGAGGTGATGAACGCCTCGACACTCGACGACGCGCTGCCGGCCCTGCAGCAATCGGGCGGGCCGTCGCTGGCGGCCATCGCCGGCGATGCCTCGGGGCGCGTCGGGTGGACGATTGCGGGCGCGATTCCACGACGACGCGGACACTCCGGATGGCGGCCGCAGCCCTGGCAGCAGGCCGGAGGCTGGGACGGATATCTGACGCCAGCGGAGTACCCGCTGATCGTCGATCCTCCCGATGGCGTCCTGTGGGCGGCCAACAACCGCCTCGTCGATGGCGCGTGGCTGCGCGCACTGGGCAACGGCATTCCCGATCCCGGCGCGCGTGCGAGGCAGATCAGGCAAGGGCTGCTGGATGTGACGCGGGGCGCGGGCGTGGGCGAGATGCGGCGCGTGCAACTCGACGATCGCGCGCGGTTCCTCGAGCGCTGGCGGGCGCTGCTTCTCGACACGCTCGATGCCGGCGTCGTCGCAGACCACCCGGACCGCCGGACGATTCGGGAAATCGTGGCCACCGGCTGGAACGGACGCGCCGACCCCGCCTCGGTCGGCTACCGGCTCGTGCGCCAGTTCCGCATCGAGACGGCGGCGCTCGTCTTCGAGCCGTTCGTCGCGCGGGCGCGCGAGCATCGGCCCGACGTGCCGCGGCTGGTGGCGGCGACCTCGGAGGGGCCGCTCTGGAGGCTCATCGACGAGCGCCCGCTGCACGTGCTGAATCCGCGGTTCGACTCGTGGCCGGCGCTGCTCGTCGCGGCCGTCGACGAGACGGCCCGGACCGTGGGCGCCGGGGGCGACCTCGCCGCGCGCACCTGGGGAGAGCAGATCGAGACGCGCGTCGATCACCCGCTGGGGTCGGCGCTGACGCTCGCGGCGGACTGGCTGAACATGCCGCGGCTGCGGTTGCCGGGCGACGCGCACATGCCGCGGGTGCAGGGCCGGACCTTCGGTGCGTCGGAGCGGTTTGCCGTCGAAGTCGGGCGCGAAGCCGAGGGCTACTTCCACATGCCGGGTGGACAGAGCGGTCATCCGCTCTCACCGCACTACCGCGACATGCACGAAGCCTGGGCCGAAGGACGGCCCACGCCGTTTCTGCCGGGGCCCGCGGTACACCGGCTGGAGTTGCGAAGGAAAGAGGCGGCTAACTCCAGGTCCGCGCGGCCGGTCCCGGGCGGGTCGTGAACCAGCCGGAGGCAGGCGACGTCGCGAGCCAGCGTGCCCCGAACGTCTCTGCCTCGCTCGCGGCCACCAGCGCCCAGACGCTCCCGCCGAAACCGGCCCCGAACGCGGAGGCGGCGATCGCGCCGCTGGCGCGCGCCCCGTCCACCAGCGCGTCGGTCGCGGGCACGTTGTTCATCAAGCCCCGTGAGGCCGCCGCGTGCGACCGTGCCGCGAGGTCCCCGAACTCCGCGAGATCGCCGGCCTCGAGCGCCGAAGCCGCCTCGGGCACCAGCGTCTCGCTCTCCTCGATGAACTGCTCGAGCCGCGCCGCAAGCTCGTCGCGCGAGAAGCCGGCCAGGGCATCACCGGCGGGGCCGTCCCCTGCGCCACCGGCCACGAGCCGTCGCAACCGGCTGGCCGCGTCGGGCGCCGAGCGCACGGCATCGGCCAGCGAGTCGCCGCCGCGGCCGGTGGCACGCCGCCAGAGGTCGGCGATGGCGCGCGCCTTCGCCGCCGCCGCGTTGTACTGCTGACGCGCTGCCCCGGTCTTGCTCGCGGCGATCCCGCTCGTCGCCACGACGAAGACGAGGTTCCCGGGCATGGGCACGACCCGCTCGAGGCGGACGGGCGCGAAACCGTACTGCACGAGCGCGCCCGGCCGTCCGCAGAGGATCGCGGTGTGATCCTCACTGCCGCCGGTCGTGCCGACGCCCCGTTCGCCGGGCAGTGCGGCGAAACCGGCCCCGCTTTCAACGGCGCCCAGGTAGCCCGCGAGGTCGTCGCGACTCCCGAGGGCGGCGGCACACCGCGGATCGTCCTCGAAGCGGTTGACTGCCGCGAGGGCGAGGTAGGTCGCCACCACCAGGGCGCTCGAGCTGCTCAGCCCAGCGTCCGGAGGCAGATCGCCGGTGAGCACGACGTCGGCCCCGCGTCGCAGTCCTTCTGGAAAATCGCGCGCCAGCCGCCGGGCCACGGTGAACGGGTAGTTCGACCACGCCCCGATGGCCGCCTCCATCGACGGGGAGATCTCGCCCTCGGCCTGCTCGCGCCAGCGCAGGTCGCGCACGCGAAGCCGGCGATCGGGGCGGTCCCGGACACCGAGGCACAGACCGCGCTCGGTGGCGCAGAGCAGACTGCGTCCGCCGGCGTAGTCGGTGTGCTTGCCCAGCACCTCGATGCGGCCGGGGACCCACGCCCACGTGACGTGCCGTGTGCCGCCGTCCTGCCCGAGGGCCGACGCGATGTCGGCGAAGAGCGCGGCCTTGCGTGCCGCCTCGGTTGGCCCAAGTCCAGCGTCGATCAGGTCTTCACGCGAGGGCGCCGTGCTCACCACCGCGCTCCGAGGCGGGCCAGGTGCCGCTGGATGTCGACGATGTCGCGGCGTTCGGTCAGGTCGAGGACCGGGGCCCGCACCCGCCACGCGTCCACGCGCACGCCCTGGTCCACGGCCAGCTGCACGGCGAGCGGCAGCTCGAACTCGCCGCGCGGGGACGGCGGAACCTCGCGGCAGGCCTGCACGAGGCGGGGCGTGAACAGCCACACGTTCATGCTCACCGGCGCATCCCCGAGCCTGGCCGCCTCGGCCTCGTCGGGCTTCTCCCAGATGCGCAGCAGACGCCCATCCGGGGCCACCTCGAGAAGCGCGAAGCGTGCGACCCGCCCCGCTGGAACGTTTCCGCCGTCGACCAGTTCGGTGCGGTCGAAGGCGGGAAGGGCCGGGGCGTGCCGGTGCCGCAGTTCAGCGAGCACGGCGGCCGGATAGTAGTTGTCGGCGTTGAGCACCAGGAACGGGTCGTCGCCGGTGAACGGCGTGGCGGCGAGCACGGCGTCGGCCGTGCCGAGGGGGTGCACCTGGATCGCGAAGTGAAGGCGAGGCGGCCGCGACGCGGGCCGCCGCGCGTAGTACTCGCGCACGACGCCATGCTCGGGCCCGATGACGAGGCACACGTCGGTGAGGCCCGCGTCGGCGAGCGCCGCGAGCGAGTAGTCGAGAAAGGGCCGCCCGCCCTCGACGGGAACGAAGGCCTTCAGGCCCACCTCGGCGGCCGCGTCCTGTGCGCGATCGAGCAGGGCGCCGTTGTCGGCCCGGCGCATGCGGGTTCCCAGCCCTCGCGCGAGCACGACCGCCCGTGTCGCAGGCCGGGGTTCCATCACTCGTGCTCTCGCGTGCCCTCGAGTCCGGCGCTCCACAGGCGCGGCAGCAGCCGAACGAGGCCGGCGCCGCTCGTGACGAACACCACGCACCAGAACAGGGTCTGCGCGGGGAGGCCATAGAGGAAGCTGCCCGCCCCGAAGAGCGCGGCGTAGATGAAGGCGCACCCCAGCGTCCACCCCAGGCAGGCCTGGGCCAGGCTGTCGGGCGAGGCCTCGACACCGGCCTCGGCGGCGACGGGCCGCCAGCCCGGGCCGGCCGGCCGGATTCGGCGGTAGAAGCCGACGAGCACCGTGCGATCGGTGGGTGGGGTGACGAGCGTCACGGTCACCCACGTCACCGTGGCCACCGCGACGGTGATGAGCAGCGCGTGGTGCGTCGGCAGACTGTGCCCCATCCTGCCGGCCACGAAGAAGCCGAGCGCCAGCAGGAACGAGCTGGCCATCGCGGCAATCTCGCTCCAGGCATTGATGCGCCACCAGAACCACCGCAGCAGGTAGATCAGGCCGGTGCCCGCCCCGATCGACATCAGCAGCTCGAAGCTGTGCCGGGCCGATTCGAGGACGAAGGTCACGGCGGCGGCGAGGGCCATGAGCAGGGCCGTCACCACGCGCCCAACCAGCACGTAGTGGCGTTCGCTCGCGCCGGCGCGCACGAAGCGTCGGTAGAAGTCGTGCACGAGGTAGCTGGTGCCCCAGTTCAAATGCGTGGCGAGCGTCGACACGTAGGCGGCGAGCATGCCGGCGAGCATCAGCCCCATGAAGCCGGCGGGCAGGAACTTCAGCATTGCCGGGTAGGCCATGTCGTGTCCGATGAGCGCCGGGTCCACGTACGGGAACGCGCGCCGGATGTCGTCGAGCGTGGGGAAGACGAGCGTCGAGGCGAGCGCCACGATGATCCACGGCCACGGACGCAGCGCGTAGTGCGCGACGTTGAAAAACAGCGTGCCGGCGAGCGCATCGCGCTCGCTGCGGCTGGCCAGCATGCGCTGCGCGATGTAGCTGCCGCCGCCGGGCTCGGCGCCCGGGTACCACACGCTCCACCACTGCACCGTCAGCGGGATGACGAGCACCGTGAGCGTGAGGGTCCAGTCGCTGAAATCGGGCAGCAGGCCCAGCGTGGCGGGCGACACGCGCGCGACGAGCCCGCCGAGGCCGCCCACCTCGGGCTGCGCGAGCGCGAAGACGGCGGCGGCGATGGCGCCGCTCATGGCGATGCCGAACTGGATGAGATCGGCCACCATGACGCCCCAGAGGCCCGAGGTCGCGGCAAAGGCGATGTTCAACACGGTGCACACGGCGAGAGTCTGCGTCATGGGCCAGCCGAGCACCACGTTCGCGATCTTGGCGGCCGCGAGGTTCACCGCGGCCATGATCACCACGTTGAAGAACAGCCCGAGGTAGAGCGCACGGAACCCGCGCACGAGCGAGGCCGGGCGTCCCGAGTACCGCAGCTCGTAGAACTCGAGGTCGGTGAGCACCTGCGACCGGCGCCACATCCGCGCGAAGAAGAAGACCGTGGCCATGCCGGTGAGCAGGAAGGCCCACCACACCCAGTTGTTGGCGACGCCCTTCTCGCGAACCAGGTTGGTCACCAGGTTCGGCGTGTCGGTGCTGAACGTGGTGGCGACCATCGAGACGCCCACCAGCCACCACGGCGCCGCGCGACCCGACGTGAAGAACTCGTCGGTTCCCGAGCCCGCGCGCCTGAGGAAGAAGAGCGCCGGCACGAACGAGATCGCGATGGACAGGACGACGATCGCCCAGTCGAGGGCGGTGATGGTCATCAGGCCGGCCTGCGTTCGCCGAGGTCGAGCGCGGGACGCGTCTGCCAGGCGCCGCGCGTGAAGTCGGGGACGTCCTGCGCCGCGCTCCGATTCGCAATCGAGCGCTCGCTCAGCATCGTGATGGCCGTCCAGGCCGCGCCGTCGTACACGTCGATGTCGGTCGGCGTCCCTTCGCGCAGCGCGGCCACGAGGCGGTAGTCCTCGATGTAGTCCATGCCTCCGTGCCCGGCGCCACGCGAGGCCTCCTCGAGCGCCCGCCAGACGGGGTGCTCGAACTCGGCGCGGTAGGCCTCGAGGTCCTCCCACCGGTGCGCCGGGCTTCGCCCCTCGACGTGGATCTTCTGCTCGGGGTACTTCCGCACCAGTCCCCGCGTGCCCTGCAGCAGGATCTTCCGGCTGTAGGGCCGCGGCAGGTTCGTGTCGTGGGTCAGGAGGATGGTGGCGCCCCGCCTGGTCTTGATCAGGGTGTTCACGACGTCGCTGAGCGCGTAGGTCTGGGTCGCCTCGACGCTGCCGGGGCCGATGTGTTCTGCCGCCCACTCGCGCAGTCCGCGCGACGGGCTGCCCATCGTGACCAGGTAGTCGAACTGGTTGCCACGGTTGATGTCGAGCCACTGCGCGATGGGGCCGAGGCCGTGCGTCGGATACAGGTCGCCGTTGCGCGCGACGGAGTGCTTCAGACGCCAGCGGTCGTAGTAGAAGTCGGTGAGCTTCAGCTCGCGAAGGTCGTGGAGGTACCCGCCCTCGGCGTGGAGCAGCTCGCCGAAGAGGCCGCGCCGCACCATGGCGAGGATCATCATCTCGGTGCGGTCGTAGCAGCAGTTCTCCATCATCACGCAATGGCGCCTGGTCCGCTCCGCGGTCTCGACCAGTTCCCAGCACTCGTCGAGCGTCACCGCCAACGGCACCTCGGTGGCCACGTGCTTGCCGGCCCGCATGCCGTAGAGCATCACCGGGGCGTGGTAGTCCCAGTGCGTCGCGACGAACACGAGATCGACGGGGGCCTCGTCGATCATCCGCTTGTAGTCGTCGAGCCCGCCCGTGTAGACGGCCGGCGCGGGGCGGCCCGCGGCCCTCACCCGCTGGCGCGCGCGCTCGGCATGCGGCGGCTGCACGTCGCAGATGGCCGTGATGTCGACGCCGGGAATGCGCAGGAAGTTCTCGACGTGGCTCGTACCCTGGTGCCCGACGCCGACGAACCCGACGCGAACCGTCTCGAGCGGCGGCGCGGCAAACGGCGCGGCCGCGGCGGCGGCTTGCCGGGGGCCGGGTTGAGGCACGGCGTCGGCGCGAGTGCCGTCGATGGTGAGGGCCGCCCCGGCCAGGGCGGCGGTCTTCAGGAATTCACGGCGAGGGTTCATGGAAAAGGCTCCAGGCTCCAGGCTCCAGGCTCCAGGCTCAAGGCTCCGGGCTTCCTTGTCGCAGCCGGCGGTCGCGGGCCTCGACGAGTGAGGCCGCCGTGTACGCGCGGTAGGTGCCGGCCTCGTCGTAGGGGACGGCATCGACCTCGGCGAGGCGGCGCATGGCCGGCAGCCGTTCCACCGGGACGAGCACCAGCGTGTCGTCCGGCGCCTGGCGCATCGAGAACACGAGCGCCGGGGTGACCGGCCGCACCCTTGCCCGTGTCACGTCTTGCCGCAGCGCGGGGGAGAGGTAGAAGACGAGCGATCCGACGCGCTCGTTGAACACCCAGACCTCGGCCGGCAGCGCCTCGCGGGCGTTCAGATAGCGCGCCGCGTCGCGGGCCGAATAGAACGGTGCGAACGCCGGCGCAATCACGGCAAGGAGGCCGGCCGTGGTGAGCCCCATCACGCCCAGCGCGCCGCCGAGCCAACGGCGAGCCGTCGTCCGCTTCCAGGCGGCGGCAAGCGCGAGCCAGCAGACGGCAAGCAGCACGGCGACGAGCACGGGCACCAGCGGAGGGGCGAGACCCAGGTGGCGTGCGGCGGCCCACGGTCCAGCGACCATCGTGGCGGCCATGAACGCCGCCGTCCAGGGGATGGGATCGCGCCATCGCGCAGGCAGGTCTCCATCGGCACGCGCTGCCCAGGCCGAGGCGGCGAGCAGTGCGACGGCAGGGAACACCGGCAGCAGGTAAGTCGAGAGCTTCGAGCCGGCCGCGCTCAGAAACGCGACGTCCACGACGAGCCAGACCCACGCCAGGCGCACCCCCGCACGTGCCACGGCGCCGGTGGTCGTGCCGCGCCAGAGACTGGTGATCCAGGGCAGGCCTCCGGCCAGCAGAATCGGCAGGTAGTACCACCACGGCCGCCAGCCGTGCATCTGCGACCCGGTGGCGTACCCGAGCAGGTGACGCTCGACGAAGAAATAGTGCAGGTAGCCGGGCGATACCCGCTCCATCGCGAGATACCAGGGCGCCGCCACGAACGCGGCCACGACGAGCGACACCAGGCCCGCGGCGACGGCGAGCCACGTCAGGTGCCGCTGCCAGAGGAGGAACAGCGCGAAGGGGAGACCGACGAGGGCGACGCCCGTGAGCCCTTTCGTGAGGATCGTGAGCCCGAGCGCCACGCCGGCCGCGGCGGAAAGCGCCAGCGCGCGTGCCGTCGGGGGCGCCTTGCCGCTGCGTGGCACGACCGACAGCCACAGGCAGCCGAGCGCGAGGTTGGCCCACGGCACGAGGGCGATGTCGTGAACGGCCGCCTGCGCCAGTCCGAGCGGGAGCGCCATGGTGGCATAGAACGCTCCGGCCAGCGCGGCGACGCGGCGGTCCAGCACCACCGCGGCCAGCCACGCCGTCGTCAGCACGCCGGCGACCGCAAAGAGCAGGCCCGGTAGCCGGATGGCACGTTCGGTGGCGCCGAACAGCGCGACGGAGGCCGCCTGGCTCCAGAAGAACAGGATCGGCTTGTCGAGGAACGGCTCGCCAAGCCACCGGGGTGTGACCCAGTCGCCGGTGCGCGCCATCTCCTCGGCGATGGTGGCATGGAAGCCCTCGTCGGGGTCGAGCAGCGGAAGCGGCACGGCGAGCGGCAGGGCGTAGCCGGCGATCAGGAGAACGACCAGCAGGCCCCAGCCCGGAAGACGGGAAGGCCCCGGCACGCGTTCGGCGGACGAGTGGAGCGCGTCTGGCATCCCTGGGCGCGACGATAGCATAATGATCAGATAGTCATGGCCGCTGTCCCCCGTCCTGTGTGGCCGATGCTCCGACGCGTCGTCGGGGCGCTGCCCCTGCTCGTGCTGTTGTCGCTCGTCTGCTCGAGCGGATGCGGCGGCGACCGGGCGGCGTCGCCGGCGGCCGACGGCGCCGCGGCGTCGCGCGGCCCGTCGCGCGGCAGTCCCGCAGACCTCGGCGACGACGACCGCCCCGTGGTCGTCGCGCTCGGCGACAGCCTGACCGCGGGCCTCGGCTTGAGCACCGACGCCGCCTGGCCCGCGCTCGTGCAGAACCGGATCGATGCCGAGGGCTACCGGTACCGCGTCGCGAACATGGGCGTGTCGGGCGACACGACGGCTGGCGGGCTCAGGCGCCTCGAGTGGGCGCTCGACGACCGTGCCCGCGTGCTCATCGTCGCGCTCGGCGCCAACGACGGGCTCCGCGGTCTCTCGCCCGACGCCATGAAGGCCAACCTCGCCGGCATCATCGACCTCGCCCACGAACGCGGGCTGTCGGTGCTCCTCTGCGGCATGGAGGCCCCGCCCAATTTCGGCCCCGCGTACACGCGCCGCTTCAGGGCGGTCTACGCGGACCTCGCGCGCGAGAAGCGGGTCGAGCTGCTCCCGTTCCTCCTCGACGGCGTCGCCGGGCTTGCCGAATACAACCAGACCGACGGCATTCACCCGAACGCAGCCGGGGCAAGCCGCGTGGCCGATCTCGTGTGGGCGAAGCTGCAGCCCATGCTCGATGCCCTGCCCGAGCCGGCCCCATGATCCACCTCTCCGGCGTGTCGAAGACGGTGATGAGCGGCGATCGTCCGCTCACCATCCTGCATCCCACGGACCTCGAGATCGCGGCCGGCCAGCGCGTGGCCATCGTCGGCCCGTCGGGTAGCGGCAAGTCGACGCTGCTCGGCCTCATCGCCGGGCTCGACGCCCCCACGACGGGGCGCATCCTCATCGAGGGCATCGACGTGACGGCGCTCGGCGAGGACGCGCTGGCGAAGCTGCGCGGCCAGAAGGTCGGCTTCGTGTTCCAGTTCTTCCACCTGATCGGGTCGCTCACGGCGCTCGAGAACGTGATGGTGCCGCTCGAACTGGCTGGCGCGCCGGATGTGCGGGCGCGGGCCCAGCGGTTGCTCGACGAGGTGGGGCTCGCCGACCGGGGACACCACTACCCGTCGCAGCTCTCGGGGGGCGAACAGCAGCGCGTGGCCATTGCGCGGGCGCTGGCCAACGACCCGCCGCTGCTGCTGGCCGACGAGCCGACGGGCAACCTCGACACGGCCAACGGGGCGCACATCGTCGATCTGCTGTTCGACATCAACGCGCAGCGTGGCACGACAGTGGTCCTCGTGACGCACGATCGCGAGCTGGCGGCGCGGGCAGACCTCCAGATCGTGCTGCGCGACGGGCGGATCGTGGCGCCATGACCTTCGTCGTGCGCATGGCGCTCAGGGAACTGCGCGCGTCGTGGCGGCGGCTCATCTTCTTCTTCGTGTGCGTCGCGTTGGGCGTGGGCGCCATTGTCGCCATCCGGTCGGTCGTGCAGACGGTGCGGGACGCCTTCACCGCCGAGGCACGCACGCTGACCGGCGCCGACGTCATCGTGCAGACCAACCGCCCGTGGACGCCCGACGTCACCGCCGCCATCACGCGCCGCTTCGAGGCGGCCGGTGCGCTGCAGGTGACGAGCGCCGTCGAGACGGCGACGATGGTGCGGCCGGCCGGCGGCGAGAGCGGGGCGACGCGCATGGTGGAGCTGATGGGCGTCGAACGGGCGTTCCCGCTCTACGGCACCATCGAGCTCGAGGACGGGCGCCCCTATTCCCATGCGCTGCTCTCCGGACACGGCGCGCTCGTACGGCCCGAGCTCCTCACGCAGCTGGGCGTGCGCGTCGGCGATCGGCTCGCCATCGGCGAGAGCGTGTTCACCATTCGCGGCGTCGTGACGAAGGAGCCGGGGCGTCGCGTCGGGGTCTTCTCGTTCGGCGGCCGCGTGCTGGTCGATCTGGACGACCTGCCGGACACGAAGCTCCTGCAGTTCGGGAGCCGCGCCCGATACATGCGGCTCGCCCGGATGCCCGACGAGCGCATCGACGCGTTCGTGCGCGAGATGCGGGCCGCCTTCGGCAACCAGTTCGTGGGCGTGCGCTCCTACCGATCCACCGAAGATCAGGTGGGCGAGGACCTGGAGCGCGCGGAGGGCTACCTGAGCCTCGTCGGGTTCGTGATGGTGGTGCTCGGAGGCATTGGTGTCTGGAGCGTGACGCGCGTCTTCGTGCGGCAGAAGCTCAAGGCCATCGCGGTGCTGAAGTGCGTCGGCGCGTCCAGCCGTCAGGTGCTCGCCGTCTACGTCGCGCAGGTCCTCGCGCTGGGCCTCGCCGGGAGCCTGCTCGGCGTGGGGCTCGCGGCGCTGGCGCTCGCGCTGCTCCCGGCCTCGCTGGCGGCGAGCCTGGCTGGCACGGTCCCCGCGCTCACGGCCTCGGCCGTCGGGCAGGGGCTCGGCGTCGGCGTGCTCGTCTCGCTGCTCTTCGCGCTCGTGCCCCTGCTCGACATCCGCCACGTGAAGCCGCTGTGGCTGCTGCGCGACCAGGCGTCGTTCGGCCAGGCGGCCCCCGGTGGCCCGGGCGGCGCGCGCGTGCTGCGCGCCTGGCGCAGGCTCGACTGGGTGAAGATGCTCGCGGGCGCGCTCGTCGGGGCGCTGCTCGTCCTCGTGGCGGCGTGGCAAGCGGGGTCGTGGCGCGCGGGCCTTGCGGTGTGCGGGGGCTTCGTCGTGCTCGCCTTCGTGCTGCACGCCGCGGCGGGGCTGCTGATCAGGGCCATCCGCCCGCTGGCCGCCCTGCGCCCCTTCGCGGTGCGGCACGCGATCATCAGCATGGGCCGGCCCGGCAACCAGACGCGGGTCATCCTGCTCGCGGTGGGCCTCGGCGCCTTCTTCATCCTCGGCGTGCGGTCGCTCGAGACGAACCTGCTGCGCGAGTTCTCGTTCGATCTCCGGGGCGGCGGCGCCGACATGTTCCTCATCGACATCCAGCCCGACCAGGTCGACGGCCTCACGCGGCTGCTCGAGACCTCGCCGGGCACGTCCGGTCTCCGCGTGCTTCCGGTCCTGCGCGCGCGGGTCACGGGCGTTCGCGGCCGCACCCTGAATCTCGACGACTACCAGGACGTGCGGGCCCAGCGTCTCGGCCGCGAGTACGTGATCACCTACCGCAGCCACCTCGAGGCCAACGAGCGTATCGTCGACGGGGCCTTCTGGAGCGGGCCGGGCGCCGAACCGGAGGTGTCGGTCGAGGAGGGACTGCGCGACCGTCACGGCCTGTCGATTGGCGACATCATGCGGTTCGACGTGCTCGGCCGCATCATCGAGGCGCGCGTCACCAGCGTCCGGCACGTCGAGTGGACCGATGCGAGGGCGGGCGGCTTCATGTTCGTGTTCCGGCCCGGCCCGCTCGACAGGGCGCCGCAGACGGCCATCGCCATCATGCGCGGGCCCGAGAGCCCCGAGGCGCGCGGGCGGCTGCAGCGCGAGGTCGTCGATCGCTTCGCGAACGTGTCGGTGGTCGACGTTCGCGAGATCGCGGCGGCGCTCGAGTCGGTGCTCTCCAACATCACCCTCGCCATCTCGGTCGTCGGGGCGGTGGCGCTCGTGAGCGGTCTGCTCATCCTCGTCGGCTCGGTGGCGATGACGAAGTTCCAGCGTCTGCACGAGTCGGCGGTCTTCAAGACGCTCGGCGCGAGCTCCCGCACCATCGCCACGATGCTGGCGCTCGAGTACGCCGTGCTCGGTCTGCTCGGGGGCCTGATCGGCGCGCTCGGCTCGCTCGTGCTCTCCTGGGCGGTCACGCGCCACGTGCTCGACATCCGATGGACCGCGACGCCGTGGCAGGCGGCCGCGGGGCTGGCGGCGACCGTCCTCCTCGTGGGCATCGTGGGCGTGGTGTCGAGCCTGGACGTGCTCCGGCGAAAGCCCCTGTCGGTCCTGCGCGCCGAGTAGCGTTGGCCGGCGGACGCGGCCGGCGCGGCGGCCCCCTGGCGGTGCGCCGGCGAGAGGCCGGGCGTGCAAAAGTGGTAAGATGGGCGGTCGGCCCGTGAGTGCGCGGGCCCCAGGGAGTGGAGTGTCGATGGATGTTGGCTACTACCGCGAGGCGCTGCTGAGGAAGCGGGCCGAGCTGCTGGCTGAAGGGACGACGCGTCCCCTGCAGACCTCGATGGAGAACAACAGCCGGCAGGGCGACCTGGCCGACCAGGCCACGGGCAACAACGAGGTGCACATCGCGCTGAAGCTGCGGCAGACCGACTCGAAGATCCTCGTCGCGATCGAAGAGGCGCTGGCGCGCATCGAGAAGGGGACCTTCGGCGTGTGCCGCGACTGCGGCGAGCCCATCTCGGATGCCAGGCTGAAGGCCATCCCGTGGACGCGGGTCTGCATCACCTGCAAGGAAAAGCAAAGCGCGTGACTTCCCAGGCCCTGATCGAGCTGCTCACCGAGCTGTACCGCGAGCGGTTCGCGCTCTACCAACGGCACGTCGACGGCGCGACCCGGATCAGCGAGTACGAGTTCAACAACACGTACCAGTACGTCATCGCCCGCGCGATGACCCACAACGAGTGGCTGCGCGCGGCACTGGCCGACCTGGGCGCGCCCGTACCCGGACCGGGTGCGGCGCTTGCGCTCCCCGACGCGGGCGGCAAGGACCTGACGGCCTCCGTGGCCGGAGACGACCAGCGGCTCGTCGAGGCCTTCATCGAGCGCTGGGCGCCGCGGGTCGCGGCGATGCCCAACGCCCGCCACCGCAAGATGCTCACGCTCATGCTGGGCGAGATGCGCGAGCAGGCGCGCTTCTTCGCGCAGGTCCTTGCGGGACGCGAGGATCTGCTCGGCCGGCGCCACGCCACCGTCGGGACCGGCGGCGGCGTGCTGCCCGTACGATGGATGGAGTAGCCCGGATCGCCATCGCGCTCGGGAGCAACCTGGGCGACAGGGCGGCGCACCTCGAGTTCGGGGTTCGCCGCCTTTCGTGTCTTCTGGAGGGCATGCGCGTGTCGCGCGCGATCGAGACGGCCGCCGTCGGCACTCGCGAGCCGCAACCGCCCTACCTCAACGCGGCCGCGGTTGGCGGGACGAGCGAGGCGCCTCGTGCGGTGCTCGAGAGGTTGCTCGCCATCGAGGCCGAGGCGGGGCGCACCCGCTCACACCTCAACGCCGCGCGCACCCTCGATCTCGACCTCATCCTCTACGGAAGCCTCGTTCTCGACGAACCCGGGCTGGTCGTCCCGCACCCGCGGTTTCGCGAGCGGGCGTTCGTGCTCGGGCCGCTGGCCGAGATCGCGCCGGAACTGCTGGACCCGGTGACGGGTCTGACTGTCGCG
>JAHDVQ010000056.1:22300-24706 GCA_023384595.1 Vicinamibacteraceae bacterium
GCTGGCCGAGATCGCGCCGGAACTGCTGGACCCGGTGACGGGTCTGACTGTCGCGGCCCTCGCCGCGCGCGTGCGGACGTCGCCCATCTGACGCCAGCCCCACACCGCCGGTCGCCGGTCGCCGGCTCCGATCACTCGAACCTCAGGGCGTCGATCGGATCGAGACGGGCGGCCTTGCGCGCCGGATAGAAGCCGAAGAAGACGCCCGTGGCGGCCGCGAACCCGAACGCCACCACGACCGCCTCGGGCGAGACGGCGGTGGGCCACTGCAGCGTGCGCTGCAGGCCCTCCGAGACCGAGAAGCCGAGGGCGATGCCCACCAGGCCGCCGACGAGGCTGAGCGCCACCGCCTCGACGAGGAACTGCAGCAGGACGTCGCGGCTGCGCGCACCCACGGCGAGGCGCAGGCCGATCTCGCGCGTCCGCTCGGTGACCGACACCAGCATGATGTTCATGATGCCGATGCCGCCGACGAGCAGCGACACCCCGGCGATGCTCGCGAGCAACGCCGTCATGGTCCGCGTCGTCTCGGTGCGGACACTCGCCATCTCCTCGAGCGTGCGCACCATGAAGTCGTCGGGTTCGCCCGGCTCGATCTTGTGGCGGGCCCTCAGCAGCTCGATGATCCGGTCGGCGACCAGGAGCGTTTCTCGCGCCGAGGCGGCCGACACCGTGATGTTGTTGATGTGCGTGATGCCGAGCAGCTTCCGCTGGACGGTCGTGTACGGAATGAACAGCGTGTCGTCCTGATCCTCGCCCATCGAGCCCTGGCCCTTGCTGGCCATCACGCCCACGACCTTGAATGGCTGGTTCCGCACGCGGATGATCTGCCCGATCGGATCGGCGTCGGGCGGGAAGAGCTGATCGCGCACGACCGAGCCGAGCACCACCACCTTGGCCGCGCTCGCGACGTCCTGCGGCGTGAAGAACGAGCCCTGCTGCGTGGGCCACGACCTGATGAGCGGCAGGTCGACGTCGGTCCCCTGGGCGCGCGTGGACCAGTTGGCGTTGCCCGCGATGATCTGCACGCGCGTCTGGACGCCGGCCGCCATGAACTGGATGCCCTGCACCTCCTGCCTGATGGCGTCCGCATCCTCCGGCGTGAGCGTGCTGGCCGCCCCCTGCCCATGGCGGACACCGCCGACCGTCCAGTTGCCGGCGGTGACGATGATCAGGTTCGTGCCAGCCGACTTGATCTGGTCTTCGATGGAGCGCTGCGCACCGGTGCCGAGCGCCACCATGGTGATGACGGCGGCCACGCCGATGATCATGCCCAGCATCGTGAGCGCGGTGCGGAGCTTGTTGCGTCCGAGCGCCTTGAGCGCGATGACGAGCGTCATCAGGAGCGACATCTCAGAACGACCTCCGTCGTGACGTCAGACCAGCACGGGCAGCGCGGCGAGCTCGGTCGTCGCCTCGCGCCGGACGGCGACCGGCCTGTCGTCGGTGACCAGCCCGTCGCGAAACGCGATGACGCGCGTGCCGTACTCGGCGATGTCGTGCTCGTGCGTGATGAGCAACACCGTGATGTGCCGCTCGCGGTTGAGGCGCTGGAAGATGTCCATCACCTCGACGCTCGTGCGCGAGTCGAGGTTGCCCGTCGGTTCGTCGGCCAGCAGAATCGCGGGCTCGTTGATGAGCGCGCGCGCAATCGCCACGCGCTGCTGCTGCCCGCCCGAGAGCTGGTTCGG
Organism: Vicinamibacteraceae bacterium; assembly: GCA_023384595.1. GTDB lineage: Bacteria > Acidobacteriota > Vicinamibacteria > Vicinamibacterales > JAFNAJ01 > JAHDVQ01. The sequence continues at coordinate 23,992 of JAHDVQ010000056.1, forward strand.
CCGGTGGTCGGCGCGATCGACGAGCCCGACAGCGTCGAGCGCCGCCATCGCGCGGCGCCGCCGTTCCGTGCCGCTGATGGCCGTGCGCGAGTAGAGCAGCGGCAGCTCCACGTTGTCGAGCGCCGAGGTGCGCGACAGCAGGTTGAACCCCTGGAACACGAAGCCGATGCGCTGGTTCCGCACCGCGGCCAGCTCGTCGCGCGAGAGCGTCGACACGTCGCGGCCGTCGAGGCGGTAGGTGCCGCCCGTGGGCCGGTCGAGGCAGCCCAGGATGTGCATGAAGGTCGACTTCCCTGAGCCCGACGGGCCCGTGACCGACACGAACTCGCCCCGGGCAATGGCGAGCGTCACCCCGCGCAGCGCGTGGACCTTGATCTCGCCGAGTTCGTAGGTCTTCGTGAGGTCGCGGACCTCGATGACGACGTCTGAGGCCATCGGCCGTGTCACCTCCGCGCCTACCGCCGCGACCCGCCGCCAGTGTTGCGGGCCCCGGGAGGCCCGCCGCGCTGCGGTCCCATCAGCGGCGACCGGCCCGCGTTCGACGCCGCGGCCTGCGTGATGGCCACGTTGGTCACGAGCGGCAGGCCTTCCGTGACCTCGCCCTCGAGGACCTCGGTATGAGTGCCGTCGGTGACCCCGAGCCTGAGACGGACCGGCCGCAGCTGTCCCTCGGCGTACACCCACGCGCGGCCGACGCTTTCGGTGACCGGAAGCG
>JAHDVQ010000312.1 GCA_023384595.1 Vicinamibacteraceae bacterium
CGACCACGCTGTGCGCGCCAGGCGAGCGCGTGCCGACGAGCAGCGAGTACTGGTTGTGCGAGAGGAAGCCGCTGCCGCCATCGACGACCCTCGTCATCACCACGTCGGGCGCGTCGAGCGGCGTGATGCTGACCACGCGCCCGTGCTGGTTCGGGCGGCCGAGCTCGTCGACCACCTCCAGCTCGAGCCAGTAGCCCGGCGTCGGCGTCGTGTTGATGGCGTAGGTCAGCTGGGCGTCTCGCTTCGCGATGTCGATGCGCCCGTCGCGGTTGAAGTCGCCGAAGGCGATGACGTCGTTGCCCCACGCCGAGATCGACGACGGGGGGTTGTCGACGAAGCGCTCGCCCGCGTTCATGAAGACGACCGTGTTCCGCGTGTTGCCCCCGGCGACGATGAAGTCTTCGAGGCCGTCGTTGTTGATGTCGTAGACGTTCAGCCCGAACGCCAGCGCGTAGGTGCGGGGTCGAATCACGTCGACGAGCCGGAAGCGCGTGCCGTCGAACTCGTAGAGCACGGGACCGCTCCACGGGCTGTGGAGCAGCAGGTCGAGATGCCCGTCGTTGTTCCAGTCGAGGAACTTCAGCCCCTCGTCGAACCGCTCCGGCAGCCCGAGCTCCGCCCGCCGATCGGTGAACGTCAGATCGCCGTTGTTGAAGTAGAAGGCGCTCGCCGCGTAGAGATCGATGAAGCCGTCGCGATCGAAGTCGACCGCCTGCGCGCCCTCGACCTTGAGCGCCTCGGGCCAGTTGCGCTGGGCGACGCCGGCGGCGTCGGCCACGTCGGTGAACCCGCCCGTCCCGTCGTTGATGAGCAGGTAGTTCTGCTCGCTCGGGTGGAACTGTGTGTTGTGCGGGATGAAGATGTCGATGTGGCCGTCGTTGTTGAAGTCGGCCACGACGACCGTCTCGCCCCACCCACGAATGTGCAGCGCGTCGAAGGCCGGGTCGGCGGCAAACGTTCCGTCGCCCTGGTTGATGTACAGCCTGGCTCTGAAGTCCGGGTTGTCGTAAGGCACCGCGACGTTCGTCACGAGATCGGGCAGCCCGTCACCGTTGAAGTCGGCGATGCGCGTGCTGCGGTTCACGTACACCTCCATGGCGGGGATGTACGCGCCGAGGCCGAGCGATGCGAGATCGACCTCGACGAGGTTGCCGGTGCCGTCGTTGATGAGCGGGAACACGTCGAGCCAGCCGTCGCCGTTGATGTCGCCCACGGTCGGGAACATCCGTGTCGAGGAGAGCGGCTTTGCGTCGAAGGTGGCCGGCACGATGCGCGACAGCAGCCACGCCTCGTCGATTTCGGGCCCGATGGTGGCGCCGACGTGCCCGGCGACGCGCCATCCGGCACCCCAGGTACCGCCCGTGCAGACGAAGTCGAGGCCGGCGGTCCGCCGGCAGCGCTCGTACGCGCCCGAGGCCGGGTCGTAGCCGACGACATCCGACAGGCCATCGCCGTCGAGGTCGGTCACCGTGAGCGTCCACGACGGCGCCCACGTGCCCGACTGCACCGTTGGCGCGTCGAACGGATCGGCGGGGCTGAACACGATCTGCCAGGCGCCAGTCGACGGGGCGTACAGCAGCAGGTCGGAACGACCGTCGCCGTTGAACTCGCCCACCACGACGCTTGCCGCTGGCGCCCACGACCCGGTGGCGGCAACGACGGGCGGGCCGCCGGCCTGGGCGACGAGCCGCGACCACTCGCCGGTGTCCGGACCGTACGCGTAGAAATCGGTCAGGCCGTTGTCGTCGAACCTGGCGGGCAGCAGCGTCAAGCGGGGCAGCCAGCTGCCAGCGTCCACGAGCTCGAATCCCCACGCCGGCGCCGGGTTCGTCCTGTAGCGCGCGTAGGTTCCCGACCCAGGATGGTAGACGAGGACATCGGGGATGTCGTCTTCGTCGACGTACGCGGCCACGGCGACGGCGTCGGTGGGCCACATCAGGCCCGGGTTCCAGACCGCGCCGAACCCGCCGCTCTCGAGCGTGAAGACCTGTACCCAGACCCCGTTCAGCGGGTTGTAGAGGATGAAGTCGTCGAGGCCGTCGCGGTCGAGGTCGACGACGACGAACGTCCAGTTCTGGGCCCAGGGCCCGACGACGGCGCGTGTGAAGCCCGTGCCCGTGTTGTAGGCGACTTCGACCATCGCGGTGTGCCGGTTGTAGAGCAGCGCGTCGGTGAAGGCATCGTGATTGAGGCGGGCCGGGACGACGATCCAGTCGGGGCCCCACTGCGTTTCGAGGACGCGAAAGCCGCCTGCCGCGGTCTCGTCCACGATCGCGCTCCTCTGGACGCCCGCGGCCGGGTCGTAGAGCAGGACCCCGCCACCGGCCAGGCCATCGAGCCGCAGGCGAGGACCTGCGACCGTATCGGACGGCCACGACACGACATGGACGGAAAACGGCCCCGAGCTCGTCCCAGCTTCCCAGGGCGCGATCGACCCGGCGCTGCGGGCCCACACCTGGACGTCGTAGAAGCAGGCCGCCGGCGGCGTCCACGTGACGCTCGGCGACGCGCTGTAGTCCTGAAGCAGCGTCCAGTGTCCGGTGCAGCCGTTCCACAGCCAGAACTGGAACGCGATGGGCGCCGTGCCGCCGCTCGTGGTGACCGTCCAGGTGGCGGCCTGGCCCACGAGATGCTCCGCGCGGTCGGCGCTGAGATCGGTCACCGACAGCCCGCCGGGCGGCGGCGACACCACGCCGGCCCACGGCGTGCCGACGCTGGCATGGCCGCCCGCGAACCCGGCGCCCCAGTACACCGCGCGCTCCGCCACGAAGGGCAGGTCGTTCATCGACT
>JAHDVQ010000313.1 GCA_023384595.1 Vicinamibacteraceae bacterium
TCGGTGGCAGCCTCGATGTCGATCGCATGGCCGCCGCCGTCGATCCCGCCCTGCACCGCAACCGGCGCTACTGAATGCCCTGAGCGACGGCGGCGCTGATTCGCTCGCCGATCGCGCGCACGCGCGCCTTGACCTCTGACACCTCGACCGTGCGCACCACCCGGTCCTCCATCACGACGCGGCCATGGACGATGGTCGTCCTCACGTCGGAGGGCAAGGCCGCGTAGACGAGCGCCGAGTAGACATCGTAGAACGGCACCATGCGCGGCGAGTCGCGATCGATCACGACGAGGTCGGCCAGTTTGCCCACCTCGAGCGATCCGATGCGATCCTCGAGGTGCAGCGCCCTGGCGCCGCCCCGCGTGGCCATCTCGACGACATCGGCCGCTGGCATGACGTTACGGTCGCGCTTCTCGAGCTTGTGCAGCTTGGCGACGTAGCCGAGCTGACCGATGATGTCGAGCGTATTGCCACTCATCGGACCGTCGGTGGCCAGCCCCACGCGCACACCCTTCCTGAACATGTCGAGCGCGGGCGACACACCCTTGGCCGACTTGATGTTGGCGACCATCGCGTGCGCGACGCCGACGTCGTGCGACGCCAACAGGTCGATGTCGGAGGACGAGACGAAGATGCAGTGCGCGGCCACGAGCCGTCGGTTGAGCAGGCCCATTTCGGCGAGATACTCCACCGGCGACTGATCGCGATCCTTCCGCAGGGTCTCTACCTCGTCTGGCATCTCAGCCACGTGCATCAGCACCGGTACGTCGAGCTCCTCGGCTTCGCGTGCCACGCGCCGCAGCCGTTCGACGTCGAGCGAATACGGCGCGTGCGGGGCCAGGGCGGGCGTCACCAGCGGGTCGTGTCGATACTGCTCGATGAACCTGCGCGCGTAGGCGAAGCCGCCGTAGGGCTCGGCGGCATCCGGTGCGGGGAAATCGACGATGGTCTCGCCGAGCACGCCACGGAGCCCGATGGCCCTGGCGGCACGGGCCACCTCGTCCTCGAAGTAGTACATGTCGGCGAACGTGGTGACGCCACCTTCCACCATCTCCACCATGCCGTGAAGTCCGCCCCAGTACACGAGTTCGCGATCGACGAGAGCCTTCTCGAGCGGGAAGATCAGCTTCCGCAATCGATCCGGCACGTCGTCGCCAAGGCCTCGGAACACGGTCATCGACACGTGCGTATGCGTGTTGATCATGCCGGGCATCACGATGGCGCCGCGCGCGTCGATGACCTTGTCGGCCACGTATCGATCGGCCAGCTCCATCCCCCCGAGTGCGATGATGCGCGCGTCTCTGACGACGACCGCGCCGCGCTCGACGATCTCGCGTTGGTGGTTCATCGTCACGAGGTAGCCGTTTGTGACGATCAGGTCGGCAGGGGTCTGGCCCGCCGCCTGGTGGTCGGACCGAGGGACGGCCTGCACGACCAGGGCGACGGCGCTCCCGAGCGCCACTGTCCCGAGAAGAGACGCGAGCCTGAGAGACATGGATCAACTCCGCTGGAATTCGGGATCCCTCGATCGCGACCCGCGACGAGCTACCGCAATTGGGACGTCGCGGCGGCCTGCTGCACCTGCTGCTGATCCTGGCGCGCCTGGCGCGACAGGAACTGCTCGATGGCCGTAGGGTTGAAACGGGCGACGCTGAACGGCTTCGGCAGAAAGGTCTCGACCGGCGCGCCCTTGAAGCGGCCGCGGCCGTTCGAAAGGATGAGCCATGTCGGCGGCTGTCCTCGCGACACGCCGAAGCTGCTGTACTCGAATGCGTACTGCCGTTCCCGGTAGGCGACACGTGGCCAGGAGCCGGGCTCGCCCTCGACCAGGATCGCGCGGATGACGTAGTCGCCTTCGGTCGCCGCCTGCTGGAGCACGCCGCCGACCGCGAAGCGATAGTGAAACGCTGCGTCGTCGGCTCCGGCGGCCCGGTAGACTCGCCCGGACGCAGACAGGGCCGACGCGCCGGTGTGACGGTCGGGGTTGGTGAAGAGCGCGACGCCTCCGCGCCGGGCTTCCGTCGCCGCATCGACCAGCCGCTGGAGGTCGTCCGCCGCCAGCCCGATGGCGGCACGCTCGACGTCCGGCGCATCGTCCTCGTCGAGCAGGCCGTCGGAGAAGCGCCGCACGTGAATCGTCCGGTCGGTCGCCCGCCCGCACACCCAGAGCAGCGACCGGTACTCGGTCGTTGCCCGCATGTAGTCGCGGCAATCGCCGCAGCCGCGCGAATCGCCCGCACAGGACGACGAGTGAAACGCCATGAACTTCACCTCGCGGCGCGCGACGTCGGGCCCGACGAGCGCCGTGGCGTGGTTCAACGCCGACACCTCGCCGTGGACGGCCTGCGGCACCCCGTATTCGGTGTTGCCACCGACCGCCACGACCTCACGACCCCAGTGCTCCACGACCGTCGCCGCACGCACGTGGTACCCGGAAATGACCGGGTCGGTGCCGGCCTCGGCCGCCGCGTCGAGCGCCCGGCCCATGCGTGCGAGCAGCACCGGATCGTCGACGACGACCGGCGAGTCGGGAGAGAGCGTCCATGGCGGCGACGCCGCCGGCGGCGCGCACCCCACGGTGCTCAACGCCAGGACGACAAGCAGCGGAGTGGTGGGACGTGACGTCATCGACTGGTCAGCCTGATGGCGGAGACCAGAACCTGCACGGCGGTGGCCGTCCGGCCGTGAACTGCTGCGCTGATTGGACGACAGACGTGGTCACGCGTGGTCTCTCGTATCAGGCCAGCCGCGCCACGACGATCAGCGTGAGGCCGACCACGAATGCCGC
>JAHDVQ010000314.1 GCA_023384595.1 Vicinamibacteraceae bacterium
CTGGCGACGGCGAGGTTCTCGAAGGTCAGCGTGCCGTCGGCCGCCAGCGCCGGCGCGTGCACGGGGTTCGCCTCGACCAGGTACTTCCGGAGGATGATGTCGCGCCGCTCGATCAGGAAGCGCGTGATGGCTTCTCGGCTCCGCGGATCGTGCCACTCGGCCGTCTCCACGATGGCCTTGATCATCGCGTCGTCGAACACGCGCATCTTCGAGGCGGCCCAGAACAGGTCGTCGTGCCGCGCGCGCAGGTGCGCCGAGTTCGGCGTGCGCGACTTCCACTCGTCGGGATCCCAGTCCTCGTGGCTCGCCCAGATGCGCCCGATCTCACGCGACCGGTAGAGCGGCACGGTCCGCCACGGGGCGATCCGGAAGCCGAAGCTGATGATGTTCTTGCCCGCCTCGATCGGCTCGACGACGTGCTCCGCGCCTTCGAACGGCTCGCGAGGGTTGGTGGCGCTGCTGCCGAGCGTCGAGCCGAAGTCGATGAGGTGGTGCCTCACGAACGCGTGGCCGTCCTCGGTGACGAGGGTGTCGAGCGTGTTGGTCGCCTTGGCGTCCACGTGTTGCGTCCACGCCGCGAACGCGCGGTAGCCGCGCAGCTCGCGCCGGTGCTCGTGGCGGATGAAATCGTTCGGGTCGTCGCTCCGGACATTGTGGAAATGGAACCCGCCGAGCGGCTTCCCCGGCAGCGCCTTCGACGCCACGACGCGGTACGAGCCGTCCTCGTCCTTGTCGGCGCGGCGGAGCAGCGCCTCGATGTCGTCCTCGGTCAGGCGCCGCTGCCGCGCGCCAGGCGGCCGGATCGACGCCTTGTCGTCGATGACGAGGTTCTCCCTCCGCAGGTGCGAGACGTGGTTCTCGGGGACGTGGTAGCCCAGGGCCCAGAAGATCTTCGTGACGAGCACTTCCGAGCCGGTGGCCATGCCGCGCCATCCGGGCGGATCGAACTTGATGAACCAGATGTCGCCCTTCGTGTCGCGGACGGTGAAGCCGGGCGTGACGCCGTCGCTCTTGGCCGAGACGACCGTCCACTGTCCCGGGGCGGGGCCGTCGCCGGTGTTCGCCCCCCGCACGACCTCCTCGACGGTCAGCCGCCGGTGCCCGGCGCGGTTGGTGAACCACGACGAGTCCGGCACCTCGTCGACCGTGTTGATGTTCTGCGCGCGAACGCCCCGGACCTTGTCGCCAGGCGTCGCGAACAGGTTCTCCAGGTTCTCGAACAGCAGGTTCATCTCGCGCGGCTCGACCCCGGAGGCATCCTGCGTGTCGACCTCGCGCCAGACAGGGTCGTCGCTGTAGAACTTCGGCGCCGCGGCCCTTGGCGCTGGCGCGAACGCCGGCGCCGCCAGCGCGAGCGCGGTCAGGGAACCGGCAAAGACCACGGATCGGGGAGTGCGCATGGGCGAGTCCTAGAAGGCGGCGCCGGCCGTCCAGATCAGCCGGAGATTGCTTTCCTTGCTGCGCGCCAACTCGATGCGCAGCGCGGTCCCCTGCTGGCTGAGGAACCGCATCCCGATGCCGTACGAGCTCTTCAACCCGTCGAAGTCGAGATCGCTGCGGCGCGAGGTGACCTTGCCGGCGTCGTAGAAGATCGCCATGTCGAGGAAGCGCGCGGGCGTCCACCGGTACTCGGCGCTCCAGATGATGCGGTGCCGATCGCGGTAGCGGAACGACGAGTAGCCGCGCAGGTTCCGTGAGCCGCCGAGCGACGGCATCAGGAAGTACGGCACCTCGTCGCCCGCGTCGGTGTCGGTCGTCGTCACCATGCCGCGCAGGGCGATGACCCAGTTCGCGCGCAGGATCGGAATGAGCTGCACCACCTCGGCCTCGAACTGCCGGAAGCTGTAGGGTCCGTCGTTGCGCTGCGCGTAGTTGGTGAACTCCGCCCGGTAGAGGCCGCCCGAGCCGGAGTATCCCGGGGGCTCGCGCCAGTCGATGGCCGCCGACACGCCCGTCCTCACGTAGGCCGGGTCCACGAGCAGCGCCGGCGCGCCGGCCGGGGCGAACAGCCGCTCGACCGAATCGTCCTTGTCCGTGCTGTCGTTGGTGTAGTCCAGGTAATCGACGTGCGCGCCCAGCGAGAACCACTCGACGGGCTCGATGTCGGCCCGCCCGCCCACCGACGCTTCGCGATAGAAGTAGAACGCCTTGTCGTCGGGACTGCTCTCCGACGACAGGCCGTAGAACGGCACGCTCGGCGCGTCGACCCACTTGGCGTGCGCCTGCAGCTTCACCATCCCCCGGGCCAGCTCCGGCGCCGCGAGCGTCGCCTCGGCCATCTTGAAGTTCTTGAGCGACCAGCCGCCGACGATGTTCACCGAGCCCGTGTCGGCGTAGACGTTCCGGTAGCCCGCGCCAAAGGCGAGCCACCCCGTGGGGTAGATGTTGCCGAACCAGGGGTAGAACCCGATGGGCGCCACGCCGAGCGCGAAGTCCTCGATGCTCGAGATGACGCGCTCGGCCCCGCTCGGGTAATACGCCGCCACTTCCGCGGCCCGGGCCTCCTGTTTCTGCTCGAATTCCTCGGCGCGCGTCTCCTGCGCCGCCGCGGGCCCGCAAGGGACGGCGAGGGCGCCGGCGAGCAGGCAGAGGGCGAGGACGTGCCGGACGGGCTGTGGACGACGAGATGGTGCGGGCATACGTCGGACTCCCAGTCGACGCCGGTCAGAGCGGCTCCGACGAGGTCGTGGCGACCCGGCGCATCACCATCGTCGCGCGCACGAGCGTGCGCGGACCGGACGGGGAGCGCCGGCGCATCAGGGTGCCGGGTATTCTACACC
>JAHDVQ010000315.1 GCA_023384595.1 Vicinamibacteraceae bacterium
CAGGCTCATCGGGCTATCACCGTGACACGGACTTCCAAGAAGATATAAGGCTCCAAGCTCTAGGCTCCAAGCTCCAGGCTCAGGGCCGTGCAGAGAGGCTCCGGCCTCCCAAGGTCCAAGGCCCAAGGTCCAAGGCCCAAGGCCCAAGGTCCAAGGCCCAAAGCCCAAGGCCCAAGGCCCAAGGCCCAAGGCCCAAGGCCCAAGGCCCAAGGCCCAAGGTCCAAGGCCCAAGGTCCAAGGCCCAAGGTCCAAGGTCCAAGGCCCAAGAGGGAGTGTAGAAGAAGAGCCGGGGGAGGGCTTGGAGCATGACAGAGATCCTTCCCAGATCCGGCTGATCCTGCCCCGAACCGCCGATCCGCTGATCCCCCGATCTCCTGACTTGATTCCCCGTCCCGGCCCCCTTAGAATAGCGAACATAAGGCGAATGTCATGCCCCTTGTTCGCGCCGACCTCGAACGTCTCCTGCGTGCCCGCCGGCTCGACACCACGTTGACCTCGGCGCGGCTGCCGCCGCCCCCCGCCGAGCGCGCCGCCTCGACCGGGCTGGCGCCGCTCGATGCCGTGCTGGCGGGAGGCTGGCCCCGAGGACACTTCTCCGAGGTGGTGGGGCCGCGTTCTTCGGGCCGGACGTCGGTAGCCGTGGCCTCGATGGCGGCCGCGACCAGCCGCGGCGAGCCCGTGGCGCTCATCGACACGCTCGATCGCTTCGACCCCGCGCAGGCTCCGGCCATCGATCCCTCGTGGCTGCTCTGGGTGCGGGGACGGACGCTGACGTTACCGTCCGGTCCGGGACAGGGGGGTGCCGCCGCGCGTTCGCCCGTGGCCGGGGCCGTCGATTGCGCCATCAAGGCGACGGCGCTCGTGCTGCAGGCGGGAGGCTTCGGAATGGTGGTGCTCGATCTGGCCGACGTGCCCGAGCCGGTCCTGCGCGGCGTGCCGTTCACGACGTGGCTGCGGCTGCAGCGGCTGCTCGAGGGACGCGAGACGGCGGCGCTCCTCGTAGCCGGCCGTCCCACGGCCCGCAGCGCCGGCGGCGCGTCGGTGGTGCTCGGCGAGGATGGCGAGACGACCAGCCACTGGCACGGCCAGACGACGCACCTGGTGTTTGGCGGCATCGTGCCGCGGGGCCGGCTGGCCTTCGCACGGCACGTGCAGGGCGGCGAGCGCGTGATGCCGCTGGCCTCCGGCGATCGGTGACCCATGCGAAGCACTCCCATGCTGGCCGCGCTCCGGCTGCACGACTGGCCCGGTCCTCCGGGTCCGCCCGGTCCGGCGGGTCCGGTTCCGGCCTCCCGCTCCGCGTGTCCCACGCTGACGAAGGCGCCGGAGATGGCGCCGGCGCAACCTGCGCTCACCGTGACGCCGGTGGTGCCGTCTACGGGCCTCGAGGCGCTCATGGCCCTCGCCGGCGATCTCTCGCCGCGTCTCGAGGTGGTGGCCGACGATCTCGTCGTGGTGGATGCGGGGGGGCTCGTGCGGCTGTTCGGCACGCCGGCGGACTTTGCCGCCCGCGTCGCGCGCGATGCCCGTGCGCGGGGGCTTGCCGTGAGCGTCGTGGTGGCGTCCACGCGCACTGCGGCGGTCGTGACGGCGCGTGCCGCCGCCGTGCCGGTCGAGCGCGTCGTGCGCGAGGGGCGCGAGGCGTCGGCGTTGTCGGCCACCGAGGTGAGCGTGTTGGCGCGGCTCGAGGGAGCCGCGGTGGACGCCGCACGGCTCGACGCCGCGCCGCGCCCGTCCGCGGGCCATTACCGGATGGCGCCCGCGCCCAATGCCGCCGCGCGTGCCGTGCTGGCAGCCTCGCCGGCGGCTCGACAGGCCTCGGTGGCGTCTCGGGAGGCCTCGGTGGCGTCTCGACAGGCCTCGGTGGCGTTTCGGGAGCCCTCGGTGGCGCCTTCTGCCGAGCCGGCGTCTCGGGAGGCCGAGCCGGCGGCGGGACGCCGTGGGGCCACGTCGCGGGCCGACCAGGCGGCCACCGAGGCCGCGCTCGTAACCCTCGAGCGTTGGGGCATCCGCACGCTGGGCCAGCTGGCAGCGCTGCCGGCTGGCGCCGTGCACGCGCGGATGGGCGCGCTCGGGACGCGGTGGCACCGGCTGGCGCGCGGACTCGACGAGCGCCCGCTCGTGCCGGCGCGCGAGGCGGAGATCTTCGAGGAGTCGATGGCGCTCGAGTGGCCCATCGAGGGCCTCGAGCCGCTGTCGTTCGTGCTCGCGCGGCTCCTCGATCCGCTCTGCCAGCGGCTCGAGCGGCGCGATCAGGGCGCGACGGCGCTGCGCACGGCCCTGCGGCTGGTGACGCGAGAGGTGCACGTACGGGTGGTGCCGCTGCCGGCGCCGCTGCGCGATCCGAAGGTGCTGCGCACGCTGGTCCTGCTCGACCTCGAGGGGCACCCGCCCCCGGCCGGCATCGACGAGATCTGGCTCGCGGTCGACACCGCGCCCGGGCGTATCGTGCAGTTCTCGCTGCTCTCGAAGCCGCTGCCGGCGCCTGAGCAGGTCTCGACGCTCATGGCACGGCTCACGGCCCTCATGGGCGAGGGCCGCTGCGGGTCTCCCGCGCCGGTCGACACGCATCGTCCTGGCGCTTGCGCCCTCGTGCCGTTCCGGATCGTCGAGCCTGCCGCACCCAAGGTCCAAGGCCCGAGGCCCAAGGTCCAGGGTCCGAGGCCCAAGGTCCAAGGCCCGAGGCCCAAGGTCCAAGGCCCGGGGCCCAAGGTCCAAGGCTCAGCCGTCAGCGTGAGTCCCGTCCGCACTCTCGCAGT
>JAHDVQ010000316.1 GCA_023384595.1 Vicinamibacteraceae bacterium
CCTATCGCACCAACGCGATGAAGACCGCCTCGGGACGCGCCCGCAAGATCGCCGAACTGGTCGCGATGCTGGAACGCGGCGAGGTGATCGTACCCGTGCGCCGGCCGAAGACCGTCACCGGGTGAGGCGGCAAGCGTTCAGTCTCGCGGGCGCCGCTCGAGGGCGCCGCGGTCCCATTGCCCGAGATCCGCCGCGGCTTCGTACGTGGACTGCAGGAACTCGAGCAGCGTCTGGTCGGGCGTCGACGACTCGCGGACCCGCGAATAGGGCAGCACGAACTCGCGGAAATCGGGACTGTAGAACGCGCCGTCGGGCACGACGCGCGCGCCGGCGAATCCAGGCGGCTCCGGATACGCATACGCGTAGAACGCCGGGTAGTCGATCGGCGGCGTGCCGGCCCAGAAGCCGCAGCTGCACACTTCGTGCGAGTACGCCTCCCGCGTGACGTGGTCCGGGAGGTTCGGTATGCCGCCCGGGTGCGGGGGTGCGGTGCGGCCCGAGAACCGCGTCACCGCCAGGTCCATGGCGCCCCAGAACAGGTGAATCGGGCTGCACTTGCCGAGAAACCGCGCGCGAAACCGCCGCATGACGCGTTCGGCCTGCACCAGCATGCGCCAGAACCGGTTCACGGCGTCCGGGTCGTAGTCGCGATGGACGTCATCGGCCGGGAACGGGATCGGGTCCGGCACCTCGTTCGGCCGATCGACGATGCGGACCGGCAGGTCGAGGCGATCCAGTTCGGTCATGAACCGGTGGTAGAACGCCGAGACCGTCTGCGGCTCGAGGTCGAACCCGCCGCGGCGCCCGTCGGTCGAGGTGATCGCGAGCCTGTGATCGATGAAGTCCAGGTCGACCTGGAACTCCCGGTCTCCGAACGGAATCGGCGACGTCGTGAGTCCGCGCGACGTCAAGTAGAACGTGGCATGCCACGAGTGGTTGATCCAGGGCGTCTGGACCAGGCGGACCTTCCCGATAATCTGCAGCCACATGTGCAGCGTGTCGCGCGTGGCGAGCCACTCGCGCAGCTCCAGCGCGGGCCAGGCGTTCGGACCGGCTTCCTTGGGCATTCGAGGACCTTACTACAGTCACCGTCCGTTGGTACCGGCGCACCGCCCCGGCGGAGGGCGCTGACGTGGTCCTCGAAAGGCGGCGCCGAGTCGCATCGGCCATTCCAGACGGTCGAGCATTCCGCGACGACACCCGAGCATGAGCGCGTGCACTTCAGACGCACGGCAATGCGCGGCGGATGCGTGCGCATGCCGCCGGCACGTGCCGGCGCCTAGTGTTGGCGTGCGGCGTCGATGGGGACGCCGCGCATCAACACGGAGGAGGAGAGTCATGACGCCAATTGCGTCGTGTGGCGCCGTTGCGCCGGCAGTCAGCGTCCGTAGCGCCAGGCTGGCAGACCGGCTGGCAGCCGGCGCGCAAGCGCTGATGGATTTCGCCAGCCAGTTGACCGAGGACCAGTGGTGCACAACCGTTCCTGGCGATGGCCGCAGGGTTGGCGTCATCGTGCACCACGTCGCGAGCGTGTATCCGCTCGAGGTGCAACTGGCATGCGAGATCGCGGCGGGCCGGCCGATCCTGGGGGTCACCTGGGCGACGGTCCACGAGATGAACGCCGCGCACGCCGCCGAGCATGCGAGCGTCACGAAAGAGACAGCGCTCGGCTTGCTGGCCCGGAACAGCGCGTCGGCCGCCGATGCCATCAGGGCGCTGACCGAGAGGGATCTCGACAGTGCCGTTCCCGTCTCCCTTTACGACGGCGCCGAGCTGACGTGCCAGTTCATGCTCGAGGACCACGCCGTCAGGCACAGCGCGCACCACCTCGCGCGGCTGCGCTCAGCGCTGCAGGCGTAACTCACCACTCAACGACGACCATCGACACGCTGGAGAACACACATGTCACGCGCATCGACCCTTGTCATCGGCTCACTGTTGCTGACTCTCACCCTTGGCGTTCTGCCACGCGCCGCGCACTCGCAGGCGGTGGCGGCTGCGACTCACGATGCAGGCCATGCCACCGGCCAGGGAGGCGGCTCGCTCGCGGCGCAGGTGAGGGAGGCCACCGCCGCGTTCCGCGACATCAATCAGGCGATCGCCGCAGGCTACGTCCAGTTCGGCGGGTGCGTCAGCGGGCCCGAGGCCGGGGCCATGGGTGTGCACTTCGTCAATGGGGCACTCGTCGACGCCACCCTCGACGTGACGCAGCCCGAGGCGCTGATCTACGAGTTCAAGAACGGCATGGCGCGGCTCGTGGGCGTGGAGTTCATCACGCCGGCGCCGGTGTGGGAGGCGGCGCACGACGGACCCCCGGTCCTGAACGGCCAGCACTTTCACCTGATGGGCACGCCGAACCGGTACCGGATGCCGGCGCTCTACGAACTGCACGTGTGGGCCTGGCGCCAGAATCCGAACGGGACGTTCGCGGACTGGAATCCGCGCGTCTCGTGCGACGACGCCCAACCCTGACCCGGACGGCGTGCGCGGCGTGTGGCCGCGGGTGGAAAGAGCAGTGGAAGGCGCAAACGCGCCGGGCCCTACCGCGGGCCCGGCGCCTCTGGCGCGCGCTCGACGGCCAGCGAGTGGACGTAGTCGCCCTCGGCGGTGTCGTCGCCGTTGGCCGCATTGGCCGCGACGTGGAAGACCACTGCGTGCGTGGACGCCGGCGCGGTCCACAGCAGCCTCCACGCGGCGCGGCCTGCTGCCACGGGCGCGGCTCCCTCGCGGCGCTGGCCGAGGTACTCGATGCCG
>JAHDVQ010000317.1 GCA_023384595.1 Vicinamibacteraceae bacterium
CGATTGTGGCCATGACGGCGCTCGTGCGCGGCTTCGGCCAGCAGCTCGAGACGCTCATCCGCCAGATGGGATCCGACACGGTCTACGTGTCCAAGATGAGCATCAGCAGCTTCACGAGCGGAAAGAGCTTCTGGGACCTGATGAAGCGTCCCGATCTCACCGAGGCCGACGCGCAGGCCATCGCTGAGGGCGCGCCGTCGGCGGGCGTGGTCACCTATCACCTCGGCGAGGGTCCGGGCGGACGGTCGGAGCGCATCACCTACGCGAGCGTCGCGACCAAGCGAATGGGCATCATCGGGACCGACGCGAACTGGATGCGGGTGAACTACCTGGAGCTGGAGGCGGGCCGGTTCATCTCGGAGTTCGAGATGCAGCGGCGCCGGAACGTCGTGGTGCTGGGCAAGGCGCCGGCCGATACGCTCTTTCCCAACACCGACCCCGTCGGCAAGCAGGTGCGCATCGGCCAGCACCAGTTCACGGTGATTGGCGTGCTCGGCGAGCGGCCCGGCCTGCTCGGCGCGAACACCAACGAATTCATCGTGATGCCGGCGAGCACCTACGAGAAGCTCTACCCGCGCGTGCGCATCCGCGGCTACCTGGCGCGGTTCCTCGTCATCGGCGTCATCGCCAGGGAGGGCGCCTCGCGCGAGGCGCTCATGAGCGAGGTCGAGCAGATTCTGCGCGTGCGGCACCGGCTGCGCCTCGACCAGGAGAACGACTTCGACATGCTGACGTCGGACTCCATCCTGCGCATCATGAACCAGCTCACGCAGGCCGTCGTGCTCGCGCTGTTCGTGGTGTCGTCGATCGCGCTCATGGTCGGCGGCATCGGGGTGATGGCCATCATGACGATCTCGGTCACCGAACGCACGCGCGAGATCGGTGTGCGGAAGGCGATCGGGGCGAGACGACGCGAGATCCTGATTCAGTTCCTCATCGAGGCCGTCGTGCTCACCTCGGTGGGCGGCCTGCTCGGCATCCTGTGCGGGGCGGGTATCGGCCTGGCCGTGAACCACCTGGCCGGCTTCCCGCTCGGACTGCCGCTCTGGTCGTTCGCCCTCGGGATTGGCTTCTCGGCCACCGTCGGCATCTTCTTCGGGCTCTATCCCGCCTTCAAGGCCGCACGGCTCGATCCCATCGAAGCGCTGCGTTACGAATAGCCCGCCGGGGCGCCGCCGCCCGCCGTTCGGCTACCGGGCCAGGCGCTTGAGCAGCTGCACCTGGCCGGCATGATAGAGATCGTGCGAGGCGACACCGCGCACGAGATACGCCCGCGTGTAGGCGCTGCCGGGTGCGGGCGCGTCGAGGCCGGCGGGCTCGAGCGCCGCCACGACCTCGCGCAGGCGCCGGTGCTCGTCGTCGAGCAGCGCGAGGTCGTGCCGCCACGCCACGGTCAGGTCGGTGCCCCGGCCGGCGGCCGGCTCAGGCCGCACGAACCAGTTGCTCCCCTTCAGCGGGAAGCGGCCGCGCGGCGCGCCGGTCAGCCGCGCCGTGACGGTGTATTTCCAGTAGGCCGCGTGGACGGCGATTTCCCAGATGTTGTGGCGCCCGGGTCCGGGCCGCCACGCCGCGTCGCCGGCCGTCACGCCGCGCAACGCGCCGCGCAGCGTCGGCCCGTGCCACGCCTTCCGGTCGAAGCCCTCATCGATCCATGCCAGCAGTTCATCGACGCGCGACACGGTGGCCTCCGTGAGTCCCGGCTCACTTGCGCACGGCTTCGGGCTCTCGCGGCCGCGCCGCCAACTTCCGCCCGTCTCGCGTCGTGAGCACGAGCCAGCCGTCGGCGCGAATTTCGAAGGTCGACACAGCCCCGAGCAGATCGAGGAAGGTCTGCTCCTGCCGCATCAGTTCGGTCTCGCACGCCATGCGGGTGACGCGCGTCGGACCCACGCGAATCGTGTCGCCCTCGATGGTGACCCCGGCCGAATAGCGATTGCACGACGTGGTGCCCGAAAGCCCGCCCTGCTTGTCGAAGTCGAGCGTCGGCTGCTGCTCGTCGTCTTCGACCTCCTCGTCGCCGAGCAGTTCGACCATCCACTCGGTCGCGGCGAGCTTCGAGGGCGCCTCCGGTCCGGTGACCGGTTCGACCGGGCCCTGCTCGGTGCAGGGTGGAAAGGCTTTCCCGCCAATGGTCAGCGTCGCCTCGTGCCCCTTGTTCCAGAATTCGATGCGGCCCATCTCGCCGGGGCCTTGCCCCCCATAGCGCGCGCCCGAGGCCGCCTTCACGGGCTTGAGGCGGTGCGACACCCCGTCCATGTCGAGCACGAGCACCTTGCCGTCCATGCGCACGCCGATCGCCTTGTCACCGCAGTCGAAGCGGGTCGTCTTCGCGGCGTCGTCCGGCTGGGCCGCGGCCTCCCCCGTCTGCGGCCGCGACGCGGCGGCGGCCGGGGGCGGCACGGGGGCCGCGGCGCACGCAGTCGAGAGAATGGCGCAGGCGGCGAGCATTCGGGGCGTCATGACCGGGAGCCTCCTTCCCGATGTCGGGGGAACTACCGATCAAGCATACGACACCCCGCGTCAGTGCTCGGCCTTGAGGTCCGCCAGCTTCACCAGCGGCACCGGACGCTCGCGGCGGATGCGGGCGGCGTTGGTCCGCGTCCGTCCGCTCGGCTCGAAGAGCGCGACCAGATCGTCCGTCACGTCGATCACCGTGACGTCCTGTGCCTGGAAGTCGAGGGCGGGCGCGATCGCCGCGAGTCCGTGCCGCGCGGCCACCTCTGCGACGCCCGGGGCGACGGGCGCCA
>JAHDVQ010000318.1 GCA_023384595.1 Vicinamibacteraceae bacterium
GCTCCGGGCTCCCGGCTGGCCCCAAGGTCCAAGGCCCAAGGTCCAAGGCCCAAGGTCCAAGGCCCAAGGCCCAAGGCCCAAGGCCCAAGGCCCAAGGCCCAAGGCCCAACTCACCCCTCCCCCATGAGCGCGAGGAGCTCGCGGGCGGCGGCAAACGGCGTGGTGGTGCCGTCGGCCACCGCCTGCTCCAGGGCCGGCAGGCGGACCGACGCGGCGGGGTGGGCCCGGAGCAGGGCCTGGAGCCCGTCGGTGACGAGCTCGCGCATCCAGGTGAGCGCCTGACCGCGGCGGCGCCGCACCAGGTGCCCGTTGCGCTCCTGTTCGGCCCGGTGCTCGAGCACGAGGTCCCAGAGCTCGGGGATGCCCGCGCCGGTGAGCGCCGAACACGTGACGACGCGCGGGACCCAGCCGTCGGCGGCGGGGAAGAGATGCAGCGCGCTGGCGTACTCGGCGCGCGTCCTCGACGCGAGCGCCTCGTTCTCGCCGTCGGCCTTGTTGATGGCCATCGCGTCGATCATCTCCATGATGCCGCGCTTGATGCCCTGCAGCTCGTCGCCCGCCCCCGGCAGCATCAGCAGCAGGAAGAAGTCGGTCATCGACCGCACGGCCGTCTCCGACTGCCCGACCCCGACCGTCTCGACGATGACCGTGTCGAAGCCTGCGGCCTCGCAGAGGAGCATCGTCTCGCGCGTGCGGCGGGCGACGCCGCCGAGGTGCCCGCGCGAGGGCGAGGGCCGGATGAAGGCCGCCTCCTCGACGGCGAGGCGCTCCATCCGCGTCTTGTCGCCCAGGATGCTCCCGCCGGAAATGGGGCTCGAGGGATCGACCGTGAGCACCGCCACGCGCTCGCCGCGGTCGCGCACGAGGTGCATGCCCAGCGTGTCGATGAACGTGCTCTTGCCGACGCCGGGGACGCCCGTGATGCCCACGCGCGCGGCCCGTCCCGTGTGGGGGAGGATCGCGTCGAGCAGCCGTGCCGCGAGGTCGGCATCCTCGGCCCGCTCGCTCTCGACCAGCGTGATGGCGCGCGCGAGCGCCACGCGGCTGCCGCCGCCGACGCCGCGGACGTAGTCGTCGAGGGTCAGGGCCCTGCGCCCGCGTCGCCTGTCAGGCATCCGGCGTCCGGCTTTCGGCGGTGTCCCAGGCATCCGGCGCGGGCCCTTCAGGCGCGAGCGTCCGCGCCGAGCAACTCGAGAATCCGCTGCGCGCACATCGGAATGGCGCTGCCCGGACCGAACACCGCCGCGACGCCGGCCTCCTCGAGGAACGCGTAGTCCTGCGGCGGGATGACCCCGCCGACCGTGACGAGGATGTCGTCGCGGCCGAGCGCCTTCAGCTCGGCGATGACATCCGGGACGAGCGTCTTGTGCCCGCCCGCGAGGCTCGACACGCCCAGCACGTGCACGTCGTTCTCGACCGCCATCCGCGCCGCCTCGCGCGGCGTCTGGAAGAGCGGCCCCACGTCCACGTCGAAGCCCTCGTCGGCGAACGCCGTCGCGATCACCTTCGCCCCGCGGTCGTGCCCGTCCTGGCCCATCTTCGCGATGAGGATGCGCGGCCGCCGCCCCTCGGCCGCCGCGAACGCGTCGGCCATGGCGCGCGCCTTCACGAACTCCGGATCCTGCTGGCTCTCCGAGGAGTACACGCCGGAGATTGTACGATTGACCGCCTGGTAGCGCCCGAACACCGCCTCGAGGGCCGACGAGATCTCGCCGAGCGTGGCCCGCGCGCGCGCCGCGTCGACCGAAAGCGCGAGCAGGTTGCCCTCGCCGGCTTCCGCCGCCGTCGTGAGCGCCGCGAGCGCCCGCTCGACCGCTTCGGCGTCTCTCGAGGCCTTCACCGCCGCGAGCCGCCGCAACTGGCTCTCGCGCACGGCGCGGTTGTCGACCTCGAGCAGCTCGATTGCCTCGTCGCCATCACGCCGGTACTTGTTCACGCCGACGATGACCTCGCGGCCCGAGTCGATGCGGGCCTGGCGGCGCGCGGCCGCCTCCTCGATGCGCATCTTCGGCAGGCCCGTCTCGATGGCCTTCGCCATCCCGCCGAGCCCTTCGATCTCCTCGATGTGCCGCCACGCGGCGTGCATCAACTCGTGGGTCAGCCGCTCCACGTAGTAGCTCCCGGCCCACGGATCGACGACGCGCGTGATGCCGGTCTCCTCCTGCAGGTAGATCTGCGTGTTGCGCGCGATGCGTGCCGAGAAGTCGGTGGGGAGCGCGATGGCCTCGTCGAGCGCGTTGGTGTGCAGCGACTGCGTGTGCCCGAGCACCGCCGCGAGCGCCTCCACCGTCGTCCGCGCGACGTTGTTGAAGACGTCCTGCGCGGTGAGGCTCCAGCCCGAGGTCTGCGAGTGCGTGCGCAGCGCCATCGACTTCGGGTTCTTCGGGTGGAAGTCGTGGATGAGGCGCGCCCACAGCACGCGGGCCGCGCGCAGCTTGGCGATCTCCATGAAGTGGTTCATGCCGATCGCCCAGAAGAAACTGAGGCGCGGCGCGAACTCGTCGATGTCGAGGCCCGCGGAAAGACCGGTGCGCACGTACTCGAGACCGTCGGCCAGCGTGTAGCCCAGCTCGATGTCGGCCGTCGCGCCCGCCTCCTGCATGTGGTACCCGCTGATGGAAATGCAGTTGAACCGCGGCATCCGCGAGGCGCAGTACCGGAAGATGTCGCCAATGATGCGCATCGACGGCCCGGGCGGGTAGATGTAGGTGTTGCGGACCATGAACTCCTTGAGGATGTCGTTCTG
>JAHDVQ010000319.1 GCA_023384595.1 Vicinamibacteraceae bacterium
GCGCGTACCGCGTGTACTCGCGCAATCCTTCGGTGTCGCTCAGCGACTCGCTCTCACTGGTGTTCACCCCCGGCGTCAGACTGGTGGACGACACGGTCCTGGAGTTGGGCGAGTTCAAGGTGTCGTTCAACACCGACTGGCACTTCGACGTGAGCGACAACAAGGGCATCGTCACGGGCACGCCCCGGATACGCACCACCATCGAGCTCCGTCTGACCGTGGCTCTTGGTTTCGAGGACGAGGTCGGTGCGTGGTTCTTCGTCAGGATTGTGCCGCCCTCGTTCGAGCCTCCGATTGGGCGAGTGCGCGGCGGTATTGGGCGACCGCGCGGCGGCACGCCAGTCGTACGGGTCACCAGTGCCACGCTCGGACACACCAAGTGGCGTGCGCTCGGCATCAGGTTCACCAGCAGGAAGCTCGACCGCAAGGTGATGGATGAAGTCGACACGGAGGTCACGAAGGCCATCCGCCAGTTGCTCGGCACGCTCGATGTCAACAGCAACGGGGTGCCCGACCTCTCTGAAGAACTCGTCGTCAGGCGGGTCCTGGGACAGTACCTCTTCGGCGGCGCCTGGGCACCGTCGCAGGATGAGGTGCTGCTGCGCATCTACGACCGGGAGCAGTCGAAGATTGCCGCGGCGATCGCCGGCGGCGTGGTCGGGCAGAACTGGGAGGTCGCAAATGAACCGAACTGGTTCCCGTACCTGACGCCGCGCCAGTACGCCCTTCATTACCTGCGCTATTACGATCTCATCACCAGCCTCGACCCGCAGGCCCGTCTGCTGCACGGCGGGCTCTTCGTGAAGGAGTTCGTCGACGACCCCGCCACGCTCGTCGCGGATCGGTTCGACCTGGACGTGGCGGGCGTGGATCTGGCGAGGCTGCTGAACGTCCTGTATCAGGCGGAGACCACGGCCGCCTGGTTCTCGGCGTTCCGCGCGTGGCTCCCGCCAAGGTTCGAGGTGCCGGTCGGCAACCTGCACGTCTATCCGTTGGGCGCATCCGACCCCAGGCACTCACCGGAAGCCTTCGCGGCCGTGCTCGGTGCCAGCGTCAACGCCATGCGCGCCGCCGGGGCCGGTGAAGTCTGGGTCACCGAGTTCGGCAACCTCGACCCACGGGCCGTCGAAGACGACGTGGCCATGCTCGCAGCCGGCATGGTCGAGGGACTGCGATGCCAACCCGACGTCACGAAGTGGTTCTGGTTCACGTCGGAGCCGTTCGAGTTCCTCGGCGTGCCCGTGATGTCGAACCTGCTCCGTCCGAGCGGCGGGGCGCTGGTTCCGACCCAGGTCGGCCTCACGTATCAACGGTTCTTCCAACTGGGGACCTTCGTCTGCGAGGCGGACGTCGACGACAACAGCTGCGTGGACCTCGCCGACGTGGCGACGGTGCTCGCGGCCGCGAGCGGACAGCCGATGCCCCACCCGCTCGAAGCCTACGATCTCGACAGGGACGGGGTGGTCGGCGCCGGCGACGTCGCGCGCGTCAGTGCGCTCTTCACGAATCCCGGAGGCGCCCCGTGCCGATAGCGGCGCGCCGACGCCCACTGGCCGCGGCGATCCCGTGGTCGCCGCGGCCACCGGGCCGTTGACCTCGCTTTGCCGCCACAGGTATACTCGTCCTTCTGTTGGGCAGTCGGTGCACGTGCCCGGGCGGTTAGCTCAGAGGTAGAGCACCGGTTTTACACACCGGCTGTCACAGGTTCGATTCCTGTACCGCCCACCAGCCTTCGCTCGCCTGATATCTGGCGAGCTACGGCTGGCAGGCCACGGCTCGTGCGATGCGTGCGAGCTACGGCTGGCAGGGTCCGACCCGTTCGAGTGACACGAGCGGAGCCGAGGGAACCGGGCCCCAGCAGCGCACACCGACCGAGCGGGGTCGTAGTTCAGTTGGTTAGAACGCCGGCCTGTCACGCCGGAGGTCGCGGGTTCGAGTCCCGTCGGCCCCGCCAGATCCGACATCCGACATCCGACATCCGACATCCGACATCCGGCGTCCGGCATCCGGCATCCGGCATCCGGCATCCGGCGTCCGACATCCGGCGTCCGATCCGGCGTCCGGACAAACCGGTCGAGTTCTTCCCCCTGCGGTAGAATCGCCACACTCGTTCCGCTCCCCGCCCCCAGGCCGGAGCCGCCCATGAAGACCGTGTCGTTCACCCTGAACGGCGCGCCCGCCCGCCTCACCGTCGACGAGACCCGCCCGCTGCTCTGGGTGCTTCGCGACGACCTCGCGCTCACCGGCACCAAGTACGGGTGCGGCGAGGCGGTCTGCGGCGCGTGCACCGTGCTCGTCGACGATGAGCCCGTGCGGTCGTGCGCGATGGCCGTCGGCGAGGTCGAAGGCCGGCGCGTCACCACCATCGAAGGGCTCGCCCGCGACGGGCGGTTGCATCCCGTGCAACAGGCCTTCGTCGATCGCGTCGGCTTCCAGTGCGGGTTCTGCACGCCGGGCATGATCCTCGACGCCTGCGCGCTGCTCGCGAAGCGCCCCTCGCCCACCCGCGACGAGATCGTCCGCCACATGGACGATCACCTGTGTCGCTGCGGCGCGCACACGCGCATCCTCGACGCCATCGAACACGCGGCCACCACGATGAAGGGAGGCGCGCGATGACGCTCCACGATGACGAGATGACGATGCCGGCAGCCCCGGGCCTGCCGGCGGCCCCGGGCCTGCCGACGACCATCGACCGCCGGGAGTTCCTGAAGCT
>JAHDVQ010000057.1 GCA_023384595.1 Vicinamibacteraceae bacterium
ACCGGCTCCTCCGCGTAGAGCACGTCGAAGTCGGGGAACGGGCCGTGCATCGGGCACGTCCCTGGGGCCAGATCGAGCCTGCCGTCCTGCACGCAAACGGCCTGCACTCGGCGCACTCGACGGTCAACGGCACCTCCAGGGCGACGGCGACGCGGCCGGCGGACAACGCGACCGACGTCACGCCGTCTCGTCCCGCTAGAATTATGCGTGAAACCCGATGGACCCGACATTCCGCCCGCCCATCGCGTCCGCCCCCGCGTTCGACGCGCATGTGGAGCGATACGACCGGTGGTTCGACGAGCATCCGCTCGTCTACGCCTCGGAGCTCCGCGCCGTCGGCGAGGCGCTGGCCGGCGTGACCAACTGTCTCGAGATCGGCGTCGGGACCGGGCGTTTCGCCGCCCCGCTCGGCGTGCGTGCCGGCATCGATCCCGCGCCCGGGATGCTCCGCGGTGCTGTGGCGCGCGGCGTCACCGCCGTCTGCGCGCGCGGCGAGGCCCTCCCCTTCCGCGACGCGGTGTTCGACGGAGTTCTGCTCGTCACGACCCTCTGTTTCGTCGCGTCGCCGCGGGTCATGCTGGACGAGGCGCGGCGTATGCTCGTTCCCGGCGGGACACTCGTCGTCGGGTTCATCGACCGGGCGAGCGCGCTCGGACGACAGTACGAGGCCCGGCGGCACGAGAGTGCGTTCTATCGCGACGCGGTGTTCTACTCGCGCGACGAGGTCGGCGAGTTGCTGGCGGGCGCGGGGTTCGTCTCGCGACGCTGGCTCGAAACCCTCAGCGGGCCGCTCGAGGCGATGACGGAGGTCGAGCCGCCAAAGCCCGCGACGGGCACCGGCGGATTCGTGGTCGTCAGGGCCGAGCGCCCGTAGCCGACTAACTCAATGTGGGAAATTGGTCGGGGCGAGAGGATTTGAACCTCCGACCCCTCGGTCCCGAACCGAGTGCTCTACCAGGCTGAGCCACGCCCCGACCTTGGGGACTCCCGCGCCTTCGGGAAGCACAGCGGCGCGCGAGACCTCTCAGTCTACTCCAACTCCGGCCGGCAGCGATAGCCCCTCCACGAGCGGGAGGTGCTCGTGGCTCGTGAGATCGACCAGCAGCGGCGTCACCGAGACGAATCCCTGCTTCACCGCGTGGAAGTCCGACCGCTCGTCGGGCACCCACTCGTAGTCGGCTTCCGAGATCCAGAAGTACGTCCGCCCCCGCGGGTCCACGCCCTCGAGCACCTGCGTCATGTGGTTGCGGCGGGCCTGCACGGTGGTGCGAAATCCCTGCATCGGCACCGGAGGCACGTTGACGTTCAGGAACATCCGCGGGGCGAGCCCGCGCTCCACCACCGCCTCCGCGATGGTGCGCGCCGCGGCCGCCGCCTGCCTGAAGTCGTAAACGGGCACCCGGCACTGCGAGACGGCAATCGACGGCACGCCGAGCAGCGCCCCTTCCATCGCGCCCGCCACCGTCCCCGAGTACGTCACGTCGTCGCCGATGTTGTAGCCCTTGTTGATGCCCGAGAGGACGAGACCGGGCCGCGCGCCGAGAATCTTCGACACGGCGATGTTGACGCAGTCGGTGGGCGTCCCGTCGACGGCGAACCACCGCTCCGCCACTTCCTCGAGCCGCAGGGGCCGGGTGAGCGTCAACGCGTGGCCGATGGCGCTCGACTCGCCCACCGGCGCCACGACCGTCACCTCGCCCAGATGCGCGACGGCGTCGGCCAGGGCCTTGATGCCCTCGCTGCGCACGCCATCGTCATTGGTGATCAGGATGCGGAGCATGGAGAAAAAGACGGTGCCTTACGCGCGGCGCGATCGATCGGCCTCGGCCCGCCGCTCGGCGCGATGGCGCTTCGAGCGGGTCGCCCGTGCCGGCGCGGGCGCGATGGGCGCCGCCGGCCGCCGCGCCTCGACGGAGGCGGCCTCCTGGATGCGCAGCTCCTCGGAACCCGGGACGATGGCGCCGCGGGCGCGCGGCTGCACGAGCAGCATCCCGAACGTGCCGCCGCCAAGTCCCACGGCCAGCGCCTGCCCCAGGGCGGCGGCCGCCAGCCCGATGTCGAGGCCCAGGGTCATGTATCCCGCACCTGCCACCGTGGCCGTTGCCGCCAGGTCGCACAGGGCCGCGCCAAGCCGGCGCCACGTGGAGAACGAGGCGCCGAGCAGCCGGGCCCGTGAAGGCGGCGCCGTGCGCGAGGCGCCGGCGACGACCGGCTCGGGCGTATCGAACTCCGTGTCGGGGAAGAGCCGCACGAACTCGCGGAGCACCTCGGTGGCGTCGAGGCCCACGGCCTCGGCGTAGGCGCGCACGAAGGCGCGGCGGAAGATGCCGGCGGGCCACCGCGTCAGGTCGCCCCGCTCGAGTCCGCCGAGCAGCCCGGCGCTCACCTTCGTCTGCTCGGCGATGGCGTCGAGCGAGAGGGTGCGGCGCTCCCGCTCGCGCCGCAGGGCGGCGCCAAAGGCGACCTGTTCGCGTTCGTTCACTCCAGCGGCTCCCTGCCGGCGTCGGCCAGCCACGACCGGCTCACCGACCCCGCATCAACCCCGCGATGCACCCACCGCCGCCGGCTCACGAGCGCGGCCACGGTTACGCTCGCCACGGCGGCGAGGGCCATCCAGCCGCTCCATGTTCTCACAGCCGCCCCACTTTCCGAGCCGAGCCGGTGTCAGACCTTCAGGAAGATCCGCCGCCGGTACATCAGCCACAACACGAAGTACAGCACCACCAGGTTCGCGACCGCAAACAGCAACGAGGCGTTCCTGGGGGAGGCGAACGGCACGAAGGCGTTCTGGTAGATCACCGCCTTGAGGCTCACGAGCGCGTCCCCGTGCGGGAGCTTGATGTAGGCGAGCGTCTTGGCGACGAGCGCGCTCAGCACGAACAGCGCGATGGCGTTGGTGCCGAGCACGACGAACGGGAAGGTCCACCACCGCCAGCCGCGCGCGTCGATGAGCCAGAGGCTCGCGCCAAGCGCTGCCGCGCCGAGTCCCGCGGTGTAGATCGCGTACGAACTGGTCCAGATGGGCTTGTTCAACGGGAACACCAGGCTCCACAGCAGCCCCAGCGCGGCGAGGACGACGCCGCCCAGGACGAGCCCTCCGGCCCGGGACGCCACGCTGCGCCGCTGCCCGATCCAGTAGCCCGCCAGCACGCCGACGAGCGTCGTGCCAATCGCCGGCAGCGTGCTCAGGAGCCCTTCGGGATCCCAGCGCGGCTTCCAGAGGTGGCCGCCCATGACCGCGCGATCGAGCACCGCGCCCACGTTCCCTTCGGGCGTGAGGTCGTACCGCTCGCCCGTCGCGCCCGGCACGAGGAGCAGGATGAGCCAGTAGCCGACCAGGAGCACCGCCGCCAGCCCGCCGATACGTGCCACGACCATCCGCAGACGTCCGGGCGCGGTGCTGTGGCCCGCCCACTGCCAGGCCATGGCCGCCACGAAGTAGCAGATCCCGATGCGCTGCAGCACGCCGGGATACCGCAGCCGCTCGAAGTTGAAGTAGGGAATAGCCGCCAGCAGCAGGCCGAGCCCCACCAGCTTCAGCGCGCGCGTGAGGATGGCCGGAAACCGCCCGTGCTTCCGCGAGAGCGTGATCGACACGCCGACGATGAAGAGGAAGAAGGGGAAGATGAGATCGGTGGGCGTGCAGCCGTGCCACTCGGCGTGCAGCAACGGGGCGTAGACGTTCCCCCAGTCACCGGGGTTGTTCACGATGACCATCGCGGCCATCGTCGCGCCGCGAAAGACGTCGAGCGCCACCAGGCGTTCTGAAAGGGGAGCCGAAACGCCGTCGCCGGACACGCGCGACAGCTTATCATCGGGAGAGCGCGCCGGATCGTCCGCGCGCGCGACCGTCCGCGCGTTCGACGATGATGCCCGATTCCGCCTTGTCACGACGCCCCTTCGACGCCGTCCTCGTCATCTCCTTCGGCGGGCCGCTCGGCCCGGCCGACATCCGTCCGTTCCTGCGCAACGTGCTGCGCGGCCGGCGCGTCCCGCCCGACCGGGTCGAGGCCGTCGTTCATCACTACGAGTTGTTCGGGGGCGTCTCGCCGATCACCGATCTGACGTTCCGCCAGGCGCGGGGACTCGAGGACCGCCTCGCCGAACGCGGGCTGCCGCTGCCGGTGCACGTGGGGATGCGGAACTGGCATCCGTTCCTCGACGAAACGCTGCGCGCGCTCGGCGCGGCCGGACATCGCCGCGTCATCGGCTTCCCCACCGCCGCGCACCGCTGCTACTCGAGCTGCGGGCAGTACAAGCAGAACGTGCAGCAGGCGCGCGAGGTCCTGCACGCGGAGGGCGCGGCCGACATCGAGGTGACCTACGTCGGCGACTGGTTCGATCACCCTCGATACGTCGAGGCGGTGGCGGCGCGCGTGGCCGAGGCGGCGGCCACCCTGCCCCCCGATGCGCGTGCCGGCGCGCGGCTCGTCTTCACCGCGCACAGCATTCCCACGCTCACCGACGAGTGGCGGCGGTACGAGGAGCAACTGCGGACATCGGCCCGCCTGGCCGCGGACCGGCTGGGATGGGACGACTGGACGCTCGTCTACCAGAGCCGCAGCGGCCGTCCCGAGGACCCCTGGCTCGAACCCGACATCAACGACTACCTCCGGTCGGCCCACGCCGAGGGCCTCCGCACGGCCGTCGTCTGTCCCATCGGGTTCATCTCCGACCACATCGAGGTGCTCTTCGACCTCGACGTCGAGGCGGCACAGACCGCGGCCGGCCTCGGCCTGACCCTCGTCCGCGCCGCGTCGGTCAACGACCATCTCCTCTTCCTCGACGCCATGGCGGACATCGTCGAGACGACGTGGAGGCGCTATGCGGGAGGGCGGCCCCTGGCGCTCGTGAATGCGGTGCATCCGAACGCGCGCGAGGCGCCGCCCGTGGCGCGGTAGGAGTGCTTCAGGCGATCGCCTGGTTCGCGCAGAACTTGTCGAAGGCGGCGCGCAGCTCGGCGGCGATCTCGTCGGCTGAGCGCATCTCGATCTGGTGCCGGTGCATCATGTAGACGAGCTCGCCGTCCTGGAGAATCGCGACCGAGGGCGACGAGGGCGGCATACCCGGGAAGTACTCGCGCGCGCGGCGCGTCGCCTCCTCGTCGGCGCCCGCGAAGACCGTCGTCACCCGATCCGGCTTCTTCGCGTGCTGCAGCGCCATGGCGATGCCAGGCCGCGCCTTCCCTGCCGCGCAGCCGCACACCGAGTTGACCACGAGCATCAGGCTGCCCTTGGCGGCCACCGCCGAATCGACGGCCTCGGCCGTGCGCAGTTCTTCAACACCCAGACGCGTCAGTTCCTCGCGCATGGGCGCGATCAGGAATTCAGGATATGCCACTGTGATTGTCCTCCGGGCCGCGTACGCAGCACCGCATCGGTCCGGCGGCAGCCGGAGCGTTGGTCACCGTTCAGCGGTGCTGGTGTGATCGCCCACGATCAGGGTAACACGGCGCTCGGAAATCACCGTTCGTCCAGCAGTTCCTTGGCGGCGTGGGAGCCCTGCTCGACCGGCGTCGGGCCGTGCCGCCGCGCGTAGAAGAGCGAGATGGCGAAGATGACGACAATGAGCCCGAGCGACAGCCACTTGGGAATCGCGAAGGCAATCCAGTGCATCTGGTGGGCGTACTCCACCATGAGCTTGATGCCCACCCACGCGATGATGATGAAGGCCCCGTCAACCAGTGCCGGATAGCGCTGGACGACCCACAGGAACTGCCCAATCAGCAGTCGCATCGCGATGATGCCGAGGATGCCGCCCGAGATGATCACCCAGAGCTTGGGCGACATGGCCACCGCGACGAGGATGGAGTCGACGGCAAAGACGATGTCGGTGAGCTCCACCTTGACGACCGTGGTCCAGAAGGCGCTCATCCCGAGCCAGGCCGTGGCCGGGGGCGCCGTGCGCCGGGTCTCGGCGTCGCCGTGGGCGAAGTGCTTCCACGTCAGGTAGAACAGGTAGAGCCCGCCCACGAGCTTCACCCAGCTCAGCCGGATCATGTAGACGGCGAACACCGTCGCCAGGATGCGGAAGCCGAACGCGCCGAGGATGCCGTAGCGGAGAGCCTTCCGCTGTTGATCCTTCGGGAGCCCCAGCACGAGGACGGCGAGCACGAGCGCGTTGTCGGCGCTGAGCAGGCCCTCGAGCAGGACCAGCAGGCCGATGGTGAGGAAGTCGGAGACGTGGATATCCAAGATAGAGTCCGGCGGCCGTCGGGCCAGCCTTTCATTGTCGCCCGGCCCGGAGCGCTTCGACAAGGCGGCGGCACCACGGCCTCGGGCCGGGGTGACACCCGGAGGCGCGCGCCGGCATCATACCCTTGACACAATTCGAATAAGGCCTATACGGTAGATCGAGTCACCATGGGAAGCCGGATGCGCCACGACGAGGACCTGTACTTCATCAGCATGGCGGCGCGCGAGCTGGGGATGCATCCGCAGACGCTGCGGAAGTACGAGCGGCTCGGCCTCGTGCGGCCGACCCGCACGGTGGGGAGCGTGCGCCTCTACGCGCGTCCCGAGATCGATCGCCTGCGCCTCATCAAGCAACTGGTCGACGAGGAGGGCGTGAACCTGGCGGGGGTCCAGCGGCTGCTGTCGGTGGTCGACGCCTTGGCGGCCCTCGCCCCGCTGCTCGACGAGGCCGCGCTCGCGCGGCAGGACGCGCGCCGCCGGCTCGTGGCCGAGCTCGCCCGCGTCCGCCAACTGCTGGGGATGTGACGATGGAGTTCCGGGACTACTACGCGACGCTGGGCGTCTCGAAGAGCGCCAGCGAGAAGGAAATCAAGCAGGCGTACCGCAAGCTCGCACGGAAGCTCCATCCCGACGTGAACCCCGGCGACAAGAAGGCCGAGTCGCGCTTCAAGGAGATCAACGAGGCCTACGAGGTGCTCGGCGATCCGGAGAAGCGCAAGAAGTACGACGAGCTGGGGGCGAACTGGCGGCAGTACGAGCAGGCGCAGCAGGCCTACCAGCAGGGACACGGCCCGGACGGCTGGACCTACACCACATCGGGCGGCCCGGGTGGGTTCCGGACCATGACGCCCGAGGAGTTCGAGCAGATGTTCGGCGGCGCGGCGTCGGCCGGATCCGATGCGGGCGGCGGGGATCCCTTCTCGGACTTCTTCCGCACCTTCTTCGGAGGTGGGGCGAGCGGCACCAGCCGCTCGACGCGAGGCGGGCGGGGTCGCCGACGGCCCGGGCACGATCTGGAGCAGGCCGTGAGCCTGACGCTCGAGGAGGCCTATCACGGCGCGATGCGCCGCGTCACCGTGAAGCTCGACGGCCACTCGCGCACCGTGGATGTTCGCATTCCCGCGGGCGTGAAGGACGGGGGGCGCGTGCGCCTGCCCGGCGAGGGCGAGCCGGGCACGAGCGGCGGTCCGGCCGGCGATCTGTATCTGCGCGTGCGGATCGAGCCGCATCCGCGCTTCGAGCGCCACGGCCAGGATCTCTCCGTCACCGTGAAGGTGCCGGTGACGACGGCGGTGCTCGGCGGCCAGGTCGAGGTGCCGACCCTGGCGGGGCCGACGCTCAAGCTGAAGGTGCCGCCGCTCACGCAGAACGGCCAGCGCTTCCGGTTGCGCGGTCATGGCATGCCGGCCACCCGGTCGAGCGAGGCCGGCGACCTGTATGCGACGGCCGACGTGGAATTGCCGCGCACGATGACCGACGAGGCCCGCGCCCATTGGGAGGCGCTGGCGAGCCTCGAACAGTGACGTCTGCACATAGACATAGATGGCGCTCCGGCGAGGCCCGCACGGCCGGCGCCGGCGGCGCGAGGACCATGCGATGAACTTCAACAAGCTGACAGAGAAGGCCCAGGAGGCGGTGCTCACGGCCCAGCAGGATGCCGAGCGCGCCAGCCACGCCCAGATCGACCCCGAGCACCTCGCGCTCGCGCTCGTCGAACAGCGCGACGGCGTGGTGCCGTCGGTGCTGCGAAAGCTCGGGGCCGATCCGGCACGCGTGGCCGAGCGGCTGCGCGGCGACCTCGACCGCCGGCCCAAGGCCTACGGGTCGACGCAGGTGGGCTTCTCGCCGCGCCTGCGCGCGATCTTCGACGCGGCGTTCGCCGAAGCCGAGCGCATGAAGGACGAGTTCGTGAGCACCGAGCACCTGTTGCTCGGCGTGCTCGCCGAGCCCGGCCGGTCGGCCGCGGTGGCAAGCTTCACGGAGGCGGGCGCCACGCGCGATCGTGTGCTCGAGGCGCTCAGCGCCGTGCGCGGCTCGCAGCGCGTGACCGACCAGAACCCGGAGGGGAAGTACGAGGCGCTCGAGCGCTACGGCCGCGACCTGACGGCTCAGGCCCGGGCCGGCAAGCTCGATCCGGTCATCGGCCGCGACGAGGAGATCCGCCGCGTCATGCAGGTGTCGTCGCGCCGCACCAAGAACAACCCGGTGCTCATCGGCGAGCCGGGCGTCGGCAAGACCGCGATCGTCGAGGGTCTCGCCGGCCGCATCGTGCGCGGCGACGTGCCCGAGACGCTGAAGGACAAGCGGATCGTCGCGCTCGACATGGGCGCGCTCGTGGCCGGCGCGAAGTATCGTGGCGAGTTCGAGGAGCGGCTGAAGGCCGTCCTCAAGGAGATTGCCGACGCGAGCGGCCAGATCATCCTCTTCATCGACGAACTGCACACGGTCGTCGGGGCCGGCGCGGCCGAGGGCTCGCTCGACGCCTCGAACATGCTCAAGCCCATGCTGGCGCGAGGCGAGCTGCACATGATCGGCGCCACGACGCTCGACGAGTACCGGAAGCACATCGAGAAGGATGCCGCGCTCGAGCGCCGGTTCCAGCCGGTGGTCGTCGGCGAGCCGACGGTCGAGGACACGATCAGCATCCTGCGCGGGCTCCGCGAACGCTACGAGATCCATCACGGCGTGCGGCTGAAGGACGCCGCGCTGGTGGCCGCGGCCGTGTTGTCGCATCGCTACATCAGCGACCGGTTCCTCCCGGACAAGGCCATCGACCTGGTCGACGAGGCGGCGTCGAAGCTGCGCATGGAAATCGACTCGATGCCCGCCGAGCTCGACGAGGTGTCGCGGCGCCTGATGCAGCTCGAGATCGAGCGCGAGGCGCTGCGCAAGGAAACCGACGCCGCGTCGCAGGACCGGCTCGCCCGCCTCGAGAAGGAGCTGGCCGGCCTGAAGGAAGAGCGGCAGCGCCTGACGAGCGCCTGGGAGCACGAGAAGCAGTCCATCCAGCGCACGCGCGAGCTGAAGGAACAGATCGAGCAGGTCCGGCTCGAGGCCGAGCAGGCGAAGCGCACGGGCGACTACGCGCGCGCGTCCGAGATCGAATACGGCCGGCTGCCGGCCATCGAGCGCGACCTCGCGGCCGCCCAGGCGCAGCTGGCCGCGGGGCCGGCGCTGCTCAAGGAGGAGGTGGACGAGGACGACATCGCCGAGGTCGTCTCGCGCTGGACGCACATCCCGGTCAGCAAGCTCATGGAAGGCGAAGTGCAGAAACTCCTGCGCATGGAAACGCGCCTGCACGAGCGCGTGGTGGGCCAGGACGAGGCCATCGAGGCGGTGGCCAACGCCATCCGCCGCGCGCGGGCCGGCCTGCAGGATCCGAACCGGCCGCTCGGCAGCTTCATCTTCCTCGGCCCGACCGGCGTCGGCAAGACCGAGCTGGCGCGCGCGCTCGCCGAGTTCCTCTTCGACGACGAGCAGGCGATGGTGCGCATCGACATGTCGGAGTACCAGGAGAAGCACACCGTGTCGCGGCTGGTCGGCGCGCCCCCGGGCTACATCGGCTACGACGAGGCCGGGCAGCTGACCGAGGCCGTGCGGCGGCGGCCGTACGCGGTGGTGCTCTTCGACGAGCTCGAGAAGGCGCACCCGGAGGTCCTCAACGTGCTCCTCCAGTTGCTCGACGACGGGCGGCTCACCGACTCCAAGGGACGCACCGTCGACTTCAAGAACACGGTCGTCATCATGACCTCGAACCTCGGGAGCCACTACCTCACCGACGCCGAGGCGGGCGAGGGCCGCATCACCGAGGGCGCGCGACGCGAGGTGATGGAGGCGCTACGGGCGCACTTCCGTCCGGAGTTCGTCAACCGGATCGACGAGATCATCGTGTTCCACCCCCTCTCGCGGGCGCACATCAAGGAGGTCATCGGGATCCAGCTGCGGCGCCTCATCGACCGGCTCGCCGAGCGCAAGATCCAGATCGTGCTCACCGAGTCGGCGCGCGACCGGCTCGCCGACGAGGGCTACGACCCGGCGTTCGGCGCGCGGCCGCTCAAGCGGGCCCTGCAGCGCCTCGTGCTCGACCCCCTCGCCATGCAGGTCTTGGAAGGGACCTTCACCGAGGGCGATACTGTGATCATCGATGCCGGCGCCGGGGGCCTGACGTTCAGCAGGCAACCGGTCGCGACGGCGTGAGGCGCGCGTGGCCAGAAGCTCACTGCCCAACCCCCGCGATCGGCGGCCCGGCGAACGCCGGCCCGCTGGTCGTCCGTCCCTGCTCTGGTGGATCCTCGGCGCGATCGTGCTCGTCGCCATCGCCCAGAGCCTCTTCTACCTGCCCTCCGGGCGCACCGTCAGCTACTCGGAGTTCAAGGCGATGGTGCGCGCCGGGCAGGTGGCCGAGGTCCACATCCGCCCCGACACCATCACGGGTTCCGTCAAGGGCGGCGATCCGCAGGGCGAGTTCACGACCACCCGGGTCGAGGATCCGAAGCTCGTCGAGGAGCTCGAGGAGGCGAAAGTCCGCTTCACCGGCGAGACCCCGAGCCGATGGCCCGAGATCCTCGGGTGGGTGCTCCCCTTCCTCTTCCTCCTCGCGCTCTGGATCTTCTTCATGCGGCGCATTGGCGGGCCCGAGGGCGGCGTGATGTCCTTCGCGCGCAGCCGCGCCAAGGTCTACGCCGAAGACGACGTGAAGATCACGTTCCAGGACGTGGCGGGCGTCGACGAGGCGGCGCAGGAGCTGCGCGAGATCGTGGACTTCCTGAAGAACCCGAAGAAGTTCACCAACCTCGGGGGCCGCATCCCGAAGGGCGTGCTGCTCGTGGGCCCGCCCGGCACCGGGAAGACGCTGCTGGCCAAGGCGGTGGCCGGCGAGGCCGGGGTGCCGTTCTTCAGCCTGAGCGGCTCGGAGTTCGTGGAGATGTTCGTGGGCGTCGGCGCGGCCCGTGTCCGCGACCTCTTCCAGCAGGCCGAGCACAAGTCGCCCTGCATCGTGTTCATCGACGAGCTCGACGCGCTCGGCAAGGTGCGCGTCCAGAGCCCGATGGGGAGCCACGAGGAGCGCGAGCAGACGCTCAACCAGCTGCTCGCCGAGATGGACGGCTTCGACAGCCGCAAGGCCATCATCATCATGGGCGCCACCAACCGCCCCGAGGTGCTCGACCCGGCGCTCCTCCGCCCGGGCCGCTTCGACCGGCAGGTGCTCGTGGACAAGCCCGACATCCGGGGCCGCGAGGCGATCCTGCGCATCCATGCGCGCCAGGTGAAGCTGGCCGCCGACGTGGACCTCACGGTCATTGCCGCGCGCACGCCGGGCTTTGCCGGCGCCGATCTGGCCAACCTCGTGAACGAGGCGGCGCTGCTCGCGGCGCGCCGCGACAAGACCGAGGTCGACCGGCGCGATTTCGACGAGGCGATCGACCGGCTCATCGCCGGCCTCGAGAAGAAGCGCGTCATGAACGAGCAGGAGCGGCGCATCGTCGCCTACCACGAGGCGGGCCACGCCATCGTGGCCTCGGTGCTCCCCAACCTCGACCCCGTGCACAAGATCTCGATCGTGCAGCGCGGCTTCGCGGCGCTCGGCTACACGATGCAGCTGCCCACCGAGGATCGCTACCTGATGACGCGGACCGAGCTGCACCACCGCCTGGCGGTGCTCTTCGGTGGACGGACCGCCGAGGAGATCGCGCTCGGCGAGATCTCGTCGGGTGCGCAGAACGACATCGAGCGCGCCACCGACATGGCCCGCGCGATGGTCACCGAGCTGGGGATGAGCGAAGCGCTCGGCCTCGTGAACTACGAGGGCGCGCGCCGGGGCGGGCTGTTCCTCGAGACGCCCATGGGACGCGAGCGCGGCGCCCACGCCGAACACACGGCGCAACGCATCGATACCGAGATCCGCAGCATCCTCGACCAGGCGCACGGCCTCGCCACGCGCATCCTGAACGAGCACCGTGACGAGCTCGAGGCCGTGACGGCCCGGCTGCTCGAGAAGGAGGTCATCGAGGGCGAGGAACTGCGCGCGATGCTGGCCGAGATGCGGAGGGGTTCCGCGCCCGGCCCCAACGCGCCCAGCGCCTAGAAGGACCTGCACGAACCGCGCTACCACTGAACGCCTCTCTCGTGACCCTGTCGGCATGCGACACCGGCAGCGGCAGCATCCATGGGCAGGACGGCGCGTCCGGCCTGGTCCGGCCGTTCGTCACCGCCAGGGCTTGCCCGGGTCGATGAACGCCGTGTCGATGCCGCTCGCGAACGCCCCTCGGACAATCGCCCGCGACACGAACTCCGGGCCGTAGTCGGCGCGCTCGAACTGGGGCACCCCGTGCAGGCTGACGAGCCGGCGCCGTGGCGTCGTACGGCTACTTCGCGACGGGCGAGCTGCAGACGCAGACGCTGGCGGGGGGCACGGCGACCTTCGCCTACTTCACCAACGGGCAGCTGAAGCAGGCGCAGGTGCCCACCGTGCCGCCTGGCCCGCCGGTCGTCGCCGACTACGTCTACGGGCCCGACCAGCTCCGCATCAAGCGCACCGTGGCGGGGGCGCCCGTGTACACGCTGCGCGGCGTCGGCGGCGAGATCCTCAGCCACTACGAGGCGCCGTGCGGCGCGCTGTCGTGGAGCCGCGACGACCTCTACGGCGCCGGCCGGCTCCTGGGGAGTGTGCGGCGGGCGCCGACGGCCTTCGTGGCCTTTGTGAGCGCGGCCGGGAGTGTCAACGAAGGCACGGCGCAGGCCACCGTCCCCGTGCGCGTCACCACCACCAACGGCCAGCCGCTTCCCTGCGCGGCGACGGTGAGCTACCAGACGACGGGAGGCACGGCGACCAGCGACGGGGATTTCGCGGCCACCAGCGGTACGCTGACGTTCCCGGCCGGCACCGCGAGTGGGACGACGCTCCCGATCACCATTCCCATCACGAATGACACGACCGACGAGAGCGACGAGACCCTCGCCGTCACCCTGGGGACGCCCACCGGCGCGAGCCTCGGCGACCCACTCATCCAGCCGCCTCAACCGGCCACCCACACGCTGACCATCGTGGACAACGATCTGTGGCCGCCGCTCACCATCAACGACGTCACTGTCAGCGAGAGTGCCGGCACGGCGACCTTCACCGTGACGGCCACGGGGGAGACGGCCCTCGAGGTGCGGGTGAGCTATGCCACGGTCAACGGCACGGCCCGGGCCGGGACGGACTTCACGGCGACGACGGGCACGCTCGTCTTCGAGCCGGGCCCGCCGCGGACGCGGACCATCGCGGTGCCGATCCACAGCGACACGTGGGCGGAGCCGACCGAGACCTTCACGGTCACGCTCTCGAACCCAGTCAACGCGACGATCGCCGACGGGACGGGCGTCGGCACGATCACCGATGACGATGGCCCGTATCAGCCCATCAACCTGGCGCTGGGCGGGCAGTTCTTCGCCGATGTGGACGCCGGGCCGACGGTGGACGACTACGTGCTGCTGGCCAATCCGCACGCGGTGCCGGTGACGGTGCGGTTCACAGCCATCCGCCCCAACGGCTCGGGCCTGACGCGCGACGTCACGGTCGCGGCCGGCTCGCGGACGACGCACCCCCTGCGCACCGACCCGGTCGTTGGGGGGCAGGGCCCCCTCTCGCTGGCGGTGCAGTCGCTCAACGCCGCGACGCCCATCGAGGCGGACCACGCGCAGTATTGGGGCGCCAACTGGGACGGCGGGCGCGCGACCGAGGGCGTCACGCCGGCGCCGGTCTGGTATCTGGCGGAAGGGGCGGTGGGGTACTTCGAGGAGAACCTGACGGTCTTCAATCCGCAGGCGGGGCCGGTGGACGTGACGACCGAGGCCTATACGGTGGCGGGCGCGGTCTACACGCGGACCGAGTCGATTCCGAGCGGCCCGGGGCGCGTGCGGCTGAACATGCGCGACTGGCTGGGCGTCGTCGATCACGGCACGCGCGTCTCCGCCGTGCGGGTCGACACGGGCGCGCCGGCGGCGATCGTCGTCGAGCGGACGATGACCTGGCAGGCGGACCTGCGCGAGGGCCACAGCACACCGGGCATGGCGGCGCTCTCCGCGACGTGGTATTTCGCGGAGGGGAACCGGGGCATCTTCGATACCTACCTGGCGTTCCTCAACGTGCACCCCGTGCCGGTGACGGTGCGCGTCAGCTACCTGCACAGCAACGGCGGGCGCTATATGACCGACGTCGTGGTGGCGGCGCGCAGTCGCGCGACGTTGCCGACGCCGGCGACGGTGCCGACGGGCGATTTCGGCCTCGACATCGTGACGCTCGGCGGGCAAGGCATCGCGGTCGAGCGGATGGTCTACGGCCACACGAACTGGACGGTGGGACACGCCGCGATCGGGGTGCCGGCGCCGGCGACGGCGTGGCGGTTTGCGGAGGGGGCGACCGGGGAGTTCGACACGTACTTCCTCGTCGCGAACCCGACGGGCTCACCGGCGACGGTGACCTTCACCTTCACGCTGGCCACGGGGGCACGGTGACGACGGTGCTGGCCGGACGCGGCGGTAGGTGCTGGCCGACACGGTGGCGGGCCTGGGCACGGCGTCGTTCCGGACGGCAGTGAGTGCGACGGGGCCGGTGGTGGTCGAGCGGGCGACCGGCGGGGCGGCTGGCTTCGCGCCCGCCCCGCGGCTTCCGACATCCGGCCACCGGCGGTGTCCTGGGAGGGGGCCTATGGCCCGACTCGGCCGGTAGCCGGAGGCCGGAGGCCTGTGTCGGCGTCAGTTCCTTTTCCTGGTCCGGGGACGGTCCTCGGAGGTGGCGGCGGAGGGGCGCTGGGCTCGGCAGCCGGCACGGCGATCGGAGGATGGGCATGCGGATCGTAGGATCACCAGGCGCGGGACGGTATTGTCGTGCCCCAAGATGGCCGTGGGGACGAGTAGAGTCCCCGGACGTGGTGGAAATTCGGTAGGGCCGATCCGGTAGACAGGGGGAGCGGCCATCGCACATCGTTCCGTGAGTTCTTTCTCGGCAAAGAAGGACGACACGGAGGGCGACGACGATGGCCAAGGCAAGGATGGATCTGTCTGCGTTTGTTGGCAAGCTCCTCGAGGAGCAGGATGGCGACGTACTGCGGGAGGGCATCCGGGTGCTGTCCCAGGCGCTGATGGAAACCGAGGTGGCGGGGCTCATCGGAGCGGAACGGCACGAGCGCAGCGGGGAGCGGACCGGCTACCGCAACGGGAGCCGCCTGCGGACGTGGGACACGCGGATGGGGACCATCGAGCTGGCGATCCCGAAGGTGCGGCCGGGGACGTACTTTCCGTCGCTCTTGCAGCCGCGCCGGCGGGCCGAGCATGCGTTGCTGGCGGTCGTGCAGGAGGCCTATGTGCACGGCGTCTCGACGCGCAAGGTGGATGACCTGGTGCGGGCGTTGGGCGTCGACGGGATCTCCAAGTCGGAGGTCTCGCGGATCTGCGGGGAACTCGACGTGACCGTCGCGGCCTTTCGCACGCGGCCGCTGACCGGCGAGCACCGCTACTTGTGGGTGGACGCGACGTACCACAAGGTCCGCGTCGATGGCCGGGTGATCAGCCAGGCCACCGTCGTCGCCGTGGGCGTCACCAGCGACGGCGACCGCCAGGTCTTGGGCGTCGATGTCGGCCCGTCGGAAGATCGGGCCTTCTGGACGGCGTTTCTGCGCAGTCTGGTCAAGCGGGGCCTGAAGGGCGTGCGCCTGGTCATCTCCGATGCGCACGAGGGACTGAAGCAGGCGATCAGTGCGGTCCTGGCCGGCACGAGCTGGCAACGGTGTCGTGTCCACTTCATGCGCAACTTGCTGGCCACCGTGCCGCACGGGGCCCGGGAGGCGATTGCGGCGATCGTGCGGACCATCTTCGTACAGCCGGATCATGCCTCGGCGCTGACGCAACTGCGGAAGATCGCCGAGGGGCTGCGGAGTCGGTTTCCGCGGGCCGCGGCGCTGCTCGAGGAGGCGGCGGAAGACATCCTGGCCTACCGCCACCTGCCGCTCGAACATCAGCGGCAACTCCACAGCACGGATGCAATTGACAAGGTCTATTTCGCGGCCGTCGCTGCCCGCTGCGGGGAATCTCGTTTGGGTGCCACGCCAGCTGGTTGCGGGGTCCAGTGAGCGATGCGTTTGGTGTACGCCCGCTCCTCTCGCTCCAGTGTGGCCCGCTCGCGGTCCCGCAACTGTTTGACGCTGTAGGCGGCGGCGAGCCCCTTCTGTCCCCGCTGTGAGGGGAGCCCCGCCTGCAATTCGAGAGCTCGCCGCTTGATGGCGGTGAGCAGCGGGCGCGTATGTGCATAGGGTTCGGCCTTCGTGAGCACGTGCCACGCGATCACCGCCAGTTTGCGTGCCGTCGCGACGGCGGCAACTTGCATGCCACGCTTGGCGCGGATCCGGTGGAAGAAGGCCCGAAGTGGCCCCGGCGACTTGGCCGCCGCCCAGGCCGCTTCGACGAGCATCGCGCGTGCATGTGAGCGACCCCGCTTACTGATGTGACCGTGGCGCGCGGGCTGCAACCCGCTTTGATACACACTCGGATTCAGGCCAAAGTAGCTGACCAGTTTCTCGGGTGACCTGAAGCGCGTAATGTCGCCGACGGCGGCCCAGATGCCGATGGCGACGGTCGTGTTGACGCCCGTGATGGTCAGAAGCTGCTGCAACGCGCTGTGATGTGCGACGGCGGCCGCCAGTAGGCGGTCGATCGCCGCGAGATCCTCACACAGCCGATCGAGCTCCCGCAGTCGTTGCTCGACCCCCAGGCGTTCTTCCAGCGGCAAGGGTTGCGTCGACAGCCACATACGCCCCTTGCGGCCAAACAGATCTGCCGCTGGACAGCGCGGAAGCAAGTACGTGTGGAGCACCCCGTGCACTTCGTTCTTCAGCCGTACGCGCTGCCGGACGATTTGCAGCCGCCGTGCGACCTGGCGACGCAGCGTCTGCGTCGCGTCGTCGGGAATCCACACTTCTGGCAGAAAGCCGCTGGCGTACAACTGCGCGAGGACCGCAGCGTCGATCTTGTCAGTCTTCACACGGGCTTCCGCGATGAGCCGCACCTGTGCCGGATTGGCGACGACCACCCGTGCGACACGCGAGCGCACCGCATTCACCACGGCCATCGTGTTGCCGGTCGCCTCCAGCACCACATGATCCGTGGGCCGCAATTGCGCGGCCGCCCATTCCGTGAGGACAGCGTGCAGCAGCGTCACGCGTCCTCCGCGTGTCACCTGCCCCTGCTCGAGGTACGCGATCTCGGCGACGGTACGCGACAGGTCCAGCCCGACTACTCGCATGGAGACCTCCTTTCGACGACGGAGGGAGCCCGTGGGCGAACACGACACTTACGGATTCGCGCGCGCAGCGCAACCGGGCGGGTCGCAAGGGCGGCCAATTACTAACTCGAGCGCGCAGCTCATGCTATGTATAGCGGCCGGCCCACGTAAGATGCTCCCCAGTGCCCTTGTCCCGGATGGTCGCACCATATGCCAACTTCCAGGCGGGGACCACGGGCACTGTCGATATCATGCCGGTCACCAACCCGCTGGAACGCCTGAACAAAGAGATCAAACGACGCTCGAACGTCGTGGGCATCTTTCCGAATCCGGCGGCGGTGATCCGGTTGGTGGGGGCGATTCTGCTCGAACAGGACGACGAATGGGTCGTCGCGGAACGCCGCTATTTCAGCGCGGAGTCGATGCAGCTGCTGACGACGCCGACGCTCTCGACGACGGCGCAGGAGATCTTGGCGGCGATTGCGTAAGGCGATCGGGGTGGGCGCTGTGGAAACCGCTCTTCGGTTTCCAAGCAGCGGTGGACGGTGGTCTTTCCGTCCACGGCTGCGTCAGCGTCCACGCCGCTACGAACTCACGGAAGCATGGGCGGAATTTCCACCACTTGACGGGACACTACCGTGGGTCGTTGGGAAGCTACTGTACTCAGTTGATCGTTACGTCTTGTTTTTGACGGTCTAGCCGAGTCCGGTGTGAACGCCGCCATTATCGCCGGAAGGCGGGACTTGTGAGGTTCGCCGCATGGTTCGTGTGATGCTGATCCCTCAGCGCCAACGTGTGCTGGCAGTGGGCGCGATGCTGCTGGTGCTGACTATCGAGCCCGCTGTCTCCAGAACCGGAGCGCAAAACGACATCACCGTTCGCGGCATCGTGCAATTGGATCGTTCCTGCACGGACGGACGCTTCCACAGGATGCGCCTGGACATTGGGGTCAGGATAGGTAACGAGACAAAAGACCCCCTAATCGTATACAGCGGCTCGTTCGGCGTCGGAAGCATCAGCTTCTATCGGAGTGGTGAACTCATTACGTGGCAGGACGCCCCTCTCGTGTCCCGAGCGAAGGTGAGGACTTCACGAGGGGAGCCCACCACCCGCCGGAGCATCTATTCCAGGTAATCTCTCCCGGCGAGACAATCGACAAGGTGGTATCGGTCGTCACCTATACACGTGATGGTCGCGATCTATTGGTGCCCCCAGGTGATTTCACAATCTCCGTGACCATTTTGCCGTTGGGACCATCGCACGGTCATCTCGGACCTGCATTCGCGGCTCGCTGGAGGAACGTGGGGAGACTGCTGCACCGAGACTTCAAGGTGGCCGTGAACTACACCGTCCGCGATGAGGGCCTCCCGCCGTGTACCCCAGGTTGATGCCCGCAGGGGCTCCATCCTCTCTCGGAAAGAGCCCTCGATACACTCGGGGCGGTTCACCGTGAGGTTGACCAGGACGTAGGTCGCGACAAGGGGATACCCTCTGCTTCGGAACAGGACTTGTACAGTGCCGAGGAACGATAGGATGCTCGCCGCGCTTCTGGCCATGCTGATCTCGCCCCAGGCTTTGCTTACTGGAGATCCGGTCAGCTCGGCACACCTGGCCGTTACTACTATTGAAGACCACTCATGCAGCACGCGTTCA
The DNA here is from genome assembly GCA_023384595.1 of Vicinamibacteraceae bacterium. Lineage (GTDB taxonomy): Bacteria > Acidobacteriota > Vicinamibacteria > Vicinamibacterales > JAFNAJ01 > JAHDVQ01. The sequence goes on from JAHDVQ010000057.1 coordinate 19,105, forward strand.
GAGGATCGGCTCGAGTTGCACCTGACGCTGAACATCGAGAACAGGTCAGAGCGATCGCTCATGGTCTACCGCGGAGAATGGGCATACTCAGACGTGTCCTTCTGGCGTGGTGATGAGAAGGTCTTCTGGGTCGATTCGCCGCTTGTCGTGGAACGAGCTGAGCGGCCCGATGACTTCACTCATGGCGTAGCACGCCCTCCCCAGGAATCCTTCCTGATTCTGGCGCCAGGCGATCGTACACAGCGAGTTCTGGTTCTTCGTCAGGTGGTTGGCCTCGAGGGCGTCTCGTTTCTTCCTCCCGGCGTTGACAGAATCACCGCGAGGATTCACCCAATGGGCATGCACCATTCATCGTTGGTCGAGGAACTGACCGATCGATGGAAGAGTCTCGGGACCGTGCTCACGGCTGGGGCGCTAAGTGTCAGCTATCACGTTCGCCCCCGTCCGTATGAGAAGTGTGAAACTGGGATCGGGCCCCCAGGCGCCGCGCCGGTGCTGCCTCCTGCCCCTGCTTCACAAGCGGATAGGTACCACCCAACGTTTCCGGCATGCCCGTGCGACGAACGATGCTGGTGGACGCTTGTTACCGGATGACGGCAACAACTACACGTTCAACTGTGGTCCTGATCCCTTGACTCCGTCCCATGTCTTCTTGGACGTGCGTCCCACATGGATCTGCGGACCCGCTGCGGGCGGGCTTACGAGGACTCGGCGACCCTCAGTGCCGAGCACGGCTTCGCTGTGTTCGGGCGAGAGCGCTCGTTCGGCCACCTTGTTGGCACTCCGCCGAAACCACGTCGCTGTGGCATTGCGGAGCGCGGCCCACGCATAGGCGTAGATCCTTGTGGACGGGACCGGACCGGCGCTCCCGTTCGGCGATGCGTCTGGCGGCAGCGTCGAGCACCTCCGCACGCACCAGTTCGTCCCGGAGCGCGGGGTATCTGCGCTGGAACTGTGGCAGCAGCCTGGTGAGCGCCACCTCGATGTGCGGCGCGCACTCGCGGGCCGCACGTCTCAGGTTGAACACGCGGACGCGTGATTCTCGTCCTTCGCTGGCCACTCCCCTCTCGCGCGCTCGTGCTGCCGCCCGGATGGTTCCGTCTCGGGCGGCGGCACCGCGCGGCCCTCAACCAGAGGTGTGTGATGCCCGTCCCGTTCACCCGTTCGATGGCCCGTCGCGCGCGGGTCTTTGCTGGTCGCCTTGGCGCTCCGGGCGCTGCCAGCCCTGGCGTTCGCGCAGCAGTCCCCTGGGAGCGCGCCGCGGCGAACTACTCGTTCCTCGCGGGGCTGCTGATGTCGTTCGGGCTGTATGGCTTCTCGCTCTGGGCCACGTGGCGCGACCCCGAGATGCCCAGGCCCCAACGCCAGCGCCCAACGCCCAGCGCCCAACGCCCAACGCCCAACGCCCAGCGCCCAACGCCCAGCGCCCAACGCCTATTGGGCCGGCTTGTCCTCGCTCCCGGGCACGGCCGCCTCGGCGGCCGCGAACCCGATTTTCGAGTGGGTGCCGTCGCAGAATGGCTTCCGCGTGGACCCGCCGCACCGGCAGAGCGAGAACGGCCGCTTCGGAATCTCGTACTCGTTGCCGTTCCAGTCGACGAGCCTCACGTCGTCGCCCTCGACGAGCAGCGACGCATTCTGACGCACCTTGATCGTGATCATGGGGACTCCAGGGTCGAGAGGATTGCCGGGCCGTGCACTCAGCCGCCGCGCTGCATGGCGCCCAGGAAGTCGGCGTTCGACGCCGTCTTCGCCATCTTGTCGAGCAGCAGTTCCATCGCCTCGACGGGCGACAGCGGGTTGAGCACCTTGCGCAGCACCCAGATGCGGTTGAGATCGTCGCGCGGGATGAGCAGCTCCTCCTTGCGCGTGCCGCTCTTCTGGATGTCGATGGCCGGGAACACGCGCTTGTCCACGAGCTTCCGCTCGAGGTGCACCTCCATGTTGCCCGTGCCCTTGAACTCCTCGAAGATGACGTCGTCCATCCGCGACCCCGTATCGATGAGCGCGGTGGCGACGATGGTGAGCGAGCCGCCCTGCTCGATGTTGCGGGCCGCGCCGAAGAAGCGCTTCGGCTTCTGCAGGGCGTTGCTGTCGAGGCCGCCCGAGAGCACCTTGCCCGACGAGGGCGCGACGGTGTTGTAGGCGCGCGCCAGGCGCGTGATCGAATCGAGCAGGATGAGCACGTCCTTCTTGTGCTCGACCAGCCGCTTCGCCTTCTCGATGACCATCTCGGCCACCTGCACGTGCCGCGCGGCGGGTTCGTCGAAGGTCGACGAAATGACCTCGCCGTGCACCGAGCGCTGCATGTCGGTGACCTCCTCGGGCCGCTCGTCGATGAGCAGCACGATGAGGTACACCTCCGGGTGGTTGCGCGCCACCGCCTTGGCAAGTGTCTGCAGCAGCATCGTCTTGCCCGTGCGCGGGGCGGCGACGATGAGGCCGCGCTGGCCCTTGCCGAGCGGGGTCATCAGGTCGAGCACGCGGCCCGACAGATCGTCAGCGGTCGTCTCGAGCACCAGCCGCTCCTGCGGGTAGAGCGGCGTGAGGTTCTCGAAGAACACCTTGTCGCTCGCGTGCGACGGCGGCTCGAAGTTGACGGCCTCGACCTTGATGAGCGCGAAGTACCGCTCACCGTCCTTCGGCGGACGGATCTGGCCCGAGACCGTGTCGCCGGTCTGCAGGTCGAACTTGCGGATCTGCGAGGGGGAGACGTAGATGTCGTCGGGACCGGCGAGGTAGTTGTAGTCGGGCGCGCGCAGGAAGCCGAAGCCGTCGGGCAGCACCTCGAGCACGCCTTCCGAGAAGATGTAGCCGCTCTGTTCGGTCTGCGCCTTGAGGATCTGGAAGATGAGGTCCTGCTTGCGGATGCCCGTCGCGCCCGCGATGCCCAGATCCTTTGCCACCTGTGTCAGGTGCTGGATGCCCATCTCCTTGAGCGTCGCGATGTTGAACGCGTCGGCGTTCGGCGGCGGCTCCTCGATTTCGAGCGATGCGGGATCGGGCAGGCCCGCCAGGCTGGGACGGCGGGAATGCGGCGCTCCACGCGCGGACGCGCGTCTGTGCGGTTTCGCCATAACGGATCGTAAGAACAAGCGGCGATGCTGTGGGTTGGATGGGGCGCGGCGCTACGGGCCGCGCCAGGGAACGCGACACGCCTTGGGGGCTGCCGCCATTATGGGACCCGGGGGGAGGGCTGTCAAACTGGCCACATAGCCTACGGAGCCTGCAGAGCCCACATAGCCTACAAAGCCTACGGAGCCTACAAAGCCTACGGAGCCTACAGAGGCTACAGAGGCTGCAGAGCCTACGGAGCCTACAGAGCCCACATAGCCTACAGAGCCTACAGAGGCTACAGAGCGTACGGAGGCCTCAGGTGGGCACGGCTGCACCTACACGTGCGAGGACTACCAGACGTACCTGGCGTCGCACCGCATCGAGCTTCTTCTCGACCGTGAAGAGCGGACCCGCCGATCGGTTCGCGAGCTTCGGCGAGGCGAAGATGGCGCTGTTCGACATCGAGGCGTTCTACAACCAGCGCCGCCGACACTCGACCCTCGGGCAGATCAGCCCGGCCGCCTTCGAGCGCCGCGCGGCGGCGTAGGGCGTGGACACCCATTCTTCTTGTATAAGAGGAGGACTACAGAACAGACCCTGACCGACTCACCGCTACTCTCCACCGAATCGGATCAGGCCCAAGGGACGCCTGGAGTCTTCGTAGCCTTTGTCCTGTGTAGCCGTGTAGCCGTGTGGCCTTTGTAGGCTTTGTAGGCTTTGTAGGCTTTGTAGGCTTTGTAGGCTTTGTAGGCTTGTAGGCTTTGTAGGCTTCGTAGGCTCTGTAGCCTTTGTAGGCTTTGTAGGCTTCGTAGGCTCTGTAGCCTACAAGCGTCAGTACCGCCAAGGTGAATCGCCGATGCCGACGATCGAGCACGCCTGAATGACGTTCAGTCCGAGAGCTCGCGCGCGCGAGACCACCGTGACGTCGTCGCTTCCGGGGTTGAGCCACACCTCCCCCACCTCCTTCTCGGCGAGGTCGTCGAGCACGGTGAGCGTGATGGCCGGAGGCACGTAGACGCTCACCATGTCGACGGGTTCGGCAATGGCGGCGACCGACCGCGCGACGGGCAACCCCTCGATCTCGCTCTCGTGCGGGTTGACGGGGATGACGCGGAAGCCCTGGGCCGCGAAGGCACGCACGGCCTTGTTCCCGAACTTCCTTCGATCGGCTGACGCCCCGACCACCGCGACGGTCTTCATCCTGACTGCCTCCACAAAATACCCGATGCCCGAGGGCGGTGGGCGGTACGACGCACGCGCTCCAGGGCGGGTGGCACGAAACTGCGCGGCCGGCACTGGGCACTGGGCACTCGGCACTCGGCCTTCAGCCCGACGCGCCCCGATCCGCCGATCCCCCGATCCCCCGATCCCCCGATCCCCCGATCCCCTGCTACCATGATGAATTCGTGCGACGCGATCTGTCCATCCTGTGCG
>JAHDVQ010000320.1 GCA_023384595.1 Vicinamibacteraceae bacterium
TTGCCGGCGGACGGGCGGTGTAGCGGCTCAGCGTGTACAGCCGCACGGACTGTGCCGCGCAGCGCTGGACGAGCCGGTCGACATCAACAGAGGGTGGGGCTTCGGCGAGCAGGTGCAGCCCCGCCGCCGCGCCGCGCACGCGCCAGCCCGGACAATGCCGGCTGATGGCATCGAGGAGCTCGTCGCGACGGCGCTGGTACTGCTGGCGCATCCGCCGGAGGTGCCGGTCGAGTTCGCCCGTGCCGATGAAGTGCGAGAGCGTCAGCTGCTCGACGGCGGGAGAGCCGTTGTCGACGCGCCGTTTGACCTCGATCGCATCGTCCAGCCACGCACTGCCCAGCGCGAGCCAGCCCAGGCGCAGGGCCGGCGCCAGGATCTTGCTGGCCGACCCTACGTACATCACGCGTTCTGGCGCGAGCCCCTGCAGGGCGCCGATGCCGACGCGATCGTAGCGATACTCCGCGTCGTAATCGTCTTCGATGATCATCCCGGAGACCCGATCCGCCCACGCCAGCAGGTGCTGCCGGCGCTGCGGGGAGAGCACAGCGCCCACGGGATTCTGGTGGGCCGGCGAGACGGCCACGGCCGTCACGCGGCGCCGCTCCAGGGCCGCCACGTCGACGCCTTCGTCATCGACCGGCACGGGCACGACGATGAGCCCGGACTCCTCGAAGATGTGGCGGACCTCAGGGTGGCCCGGCGCCTCGATGGCCACTCGCCGCACACCCCGCCGCCGCAGCACGCGGCCCGCCACGCTGAGTCCCTGGGCACACCCCGCACAGATGACAATCTGGGAGGCCGCACATGCGACGCCGCGCGCCCGGGCCAGGTAGGCGGCCAGCGTGGCGCGCAACTCCGATAAGCCGCGTGGGTCGTTGTAGCCAAGCAGCCGCGGCTCGATGACTGACAACGCGTGGCGGGCGCTGCGGCGCCACGCCTCGCGTGGGAACGCCCTGAGATCGGGCTCGCCGGGCCGGAAGTCGAAGTCGACGGGTGCCACCTCGGGCTCGGCGACATGGGGCAGCGGGACGCGCACCGCGTCGGAGACCCGCGTCGCGGCCCCGGCCGCGGACACCAGGTAGCCTTCCGCCACGAGCTGGTCGTACGCCTCGACCACGACGCCGCGCGAGATGCCGAGGTCGGTCGCCAGCGTCCGCGTCGACGGGACGGCCTGGCCGGGCGGGATCCGTCCCGTCCGGATCGCCTCTCGAAAGGTCTGTTCGATCTGGAGGCGCAAGGGCTGGCGCGATTGCCGCTCCAAGCGCACGAGAAGCTCCGGCCGTCGACTGGTCCTCTCCATAATGGGCATTCTTGCCATTACGGAGGGACCAGTTCAAGACTACGCTCGGGCCCTCGCGGTGCAGATCGCAGGCGATCGGCACACCCGGTGGATGCCCATCTCCGTGGTCGCAACCGCCGGCACGACCTCCACGGGCAGCGTCGATCCCGTCGCCGCGATCGCCGACCTCTGCGCCGCGGAAGGGCTATGGTGCGGTACTTCGGAGCCGCCGGCCGGAATTCCAGCACGCGCACCCGGCGCTCGCCGACCGCTCATGACGCGCGCCACGCCTGCTCGTCAAGTCTCGTGAACAGGAGCCAGAAGCAGAACGTTGCTTCTCCGACGAAGATCGGGAGCGCCACGACCGGGAACACGACGCCCGCGAGCGTGGGTACCAGAATCAACATGAAGCTGTGGAGCAGGTAGCCGACGCCCGAGACCTGGTAGAGCACGCCGACCACCTTCGGGAAGACCCGTGACCGCCAGATCAGGGTTCCCGTGATGAGGAAGTACGGCCCGAACATCAGCAACGCGATGCCGAAGCCGTACTCGTGCGTCCTCAGCGCCATCCCCATCATCCCGTGCCGAACGGCGGCGTCGACACCGTCCATGTAGCTCGCCGCCCCCGGGAGGGTCGCCTGGATCAGCAGCACCGCGTAGGCCGTTTCGACGGCGAGCGCGGTCAGGCTGAAGAACACCATGAGCAGGGCGAGCCAGGTGTCGGTGGGCCTCAGCAGCCAGTAGAGCACCCATGTCAGCACAACCCCGCACAGCACCATGACGAGTTCGGCGGCGATCCCGGCTCGCCAGAGCCAGTCGAGCGCTGAGAGCCGTGCGGCTGTGGCGGCCATGTCGCCGGGAACGACGATCTGCCCCTTCACGTACAGCTCGCGGAACAGCCCCATGGCAATAGTGATCAGGTACAACACGCCGCCGAGGCGGGCGAGAGATCTGAACGACATCGCCGGTTCGCGTGACGTGGCCAAGCTCTGACTCCCCTCGACGGCGATGCGCGAGCGACCGAATCGTACGCCCCTGCGATGCCCCATGACAGGTCCACATCCTTCCAGAACGACAGGACCACGAGGAGCCTGCAAGCAGCACGTGCCTGCGTTGCCGGACACCTCCGGCGCAGATCGGCACCGGCTGGATGGCGCCTGCGTCGCACCAATCAACTGCGCATTGGCCGCCAACCGCGAGGCATCCGCCAGCAACCACCCCAGTACTGTCCAACCACGTCGACACGACGAAGGGAGCGACACCTGTGGCACGCGATACGCGACCATCGGTTTGGTGCTCTTGGGTGGGAGGGTGGTTTGCCGTCGAAGCACGCAAGAAACACGTATTGAGCACACGGCGAGGAGGCGTGTTCGTATCATCCCGCCGAAGCGCGTGGTGAACTCTAGAGCGCGAAG
>JAHDVQ010000058.1:0-2871 GCA_023384595.1 Vicinamibacteraceae bacterium
GCAGCGATGTGGGACGAACTGGTGGTCTCACTGCATGCCCAGCACCCTGTTCACCTCGTAGTAGTTCATGGGCCGCTCGCGCTCGGTGATGTAGCCCACGGGGAACCACACCAGTTTCAGCACCAGGAACGAGGTGTCGGGTGTCGCGCCGGCGGCCACGTAGTAGAGGTTCAGTGCGAATCGATGACGGGGATCGAGGTGCGCGTTGTCGGTCAGGGGGAAATCGTAGGACGACACGGTGAAATTGCGGGCAGGCTGCCAGCCGTCCTCGGTCGCGCGTCCTGCGGCGCACTTTGCGGGATCGTCGGTGGCGGTCCAGGTCACACTGGCCGTGCCCATCACGGCGTCGTACCCGGTGACGCGCAAGCCGAGCGCGTAGGTCGCATCCGGAGCGATCGAGCAGACGAACTGCCCGTCGCCGCCGCCGAACACGGCGGGCCGATTCGCGGTGTTGGCGTCCGGCGCCTCGCCACCGCCGGTGAACTCACGCAGGACCGGCTGCGGACTCTGGAAGAGCGGCACCTTCGCGAAGAAGAGATCCGCCTGTCTCGCCCCGGCCGGGGCCTCGGTGACCGCGCGCCTCCATCCCGACCGCGTGTCGACGGGGCTGGCCGCGAGCAGCATCGCGATCTGCCGGTCAACCAGCCGCCGGGCGACGGCCTGCAACTCTGTCCGGCTCGGTTGCCGGTTCTTCCGCCGCAGTTCCCCGTCGACCTTCAGGAACAGCGGCTTCAACTCGAAGTGCGTGTGGAAATTGAGAGCCAGCACCTCGAGGAGCAGGCGGGCGGCGTCGGGATCGAGCGGCGTATTGCCTTGCACGCTGCCCACGAAGGGTCCGATGAGGTGCCCCATCATCGCCGAGCGCAGCCCGCTCTCCGCCGTCTCGCGCTGGTTCATCAACGAGACGACCGAGGCACGCTGCTGGTATCCGTTGGCCATGTACGCCAGGAGGACGCCCGCGAGGGCGATGACCGACTTGGCGAAGACGTCGATCCACTCGCGAAAGGTCTTCATCCGGCTTTCCGGCACCGGTTTCGCCGTCGCGTCTTCCTGGGCCACGTGCTACCTCCGCCCGAACGCGAGGTCGCGGGTGACAGGCGCCGGCAGGCTCTCGAGCACGAGGACCTCGGCCGGCCGATCCTTCAAGGTGACCTGGTAACGGCCAGGTTGCAGGAACACGCGATAGAAGCCCTTGTCGGTCGTCCGGACCTCGATGGCGCCGCCCTTCTTCTCTTCCGTCCGGACGACGAGCACGCTGTTCGCCGCGGGCCGGCCGTCGAGCGTGACATGGCCTGACACCACGTCGGCCCAGACGGAGGGCACCCCCGCGAACAGCAGGAGGCACGCGACCGGAGCCAGGGTGGACAGAAGGCGGCAGCACACACGTGTCGTGCGCATGGCTCCTCCTTTGCGACGAGCCACGGGTAAGGGGTGGGCAGTCGTGTTCTAGCACGAACCGGGAAGCGCCACAAACTGAGCAGCGCCGCGAGGGGGGTCGGGAGTATTTTCAGTATTTGCGTACAGGATCGCAGCGGCGGAAAATCCTGGGGTCGGGAGTTATTCTCGGTTAGAAACGTTCCCGAAAATGACTCCCGACCCCGATTTTCCGCCGTCGCAAAAACTGAAAATACTCCCGACCCCATTTCCCCCATGCTCTATCGCGGCCTCCTCGGCGATTCGGATGTCACCCTCAGCCTCCAGCCTCACTGGCTGACGCTCGGATTCGACGAGCGCCTCGTCGTGTCGTGGGATCGCGCGGGGCGGCTCTACAGCCTCTACCGCGACGAGCACACCTTCCGCCGCGGCTTCAACGGACGCGTGCTCGAGAAATGGCAGGATGCGGACGGCGAGCGGCACTGGGACACGCTCGAGACGGCCGACGCCCACGCGCTCGCCGACGATGCGGCGCGCCTGGCGGCGAGGGTGCACGAGGCGCTGCCAACACCGCGCTGGAGCTGGCAGGGTGACACGCCGGGCGAGCGGCTGGGCGAGCTGGTCGCCGCGCTCGCCTCGGCCGCCGCCTTCACCGGCGCCGCCTCGGCCCGCGACGCCGCGCGGTTTGCCGAGATCTACTCGACGGTGGGCATCCTTCCTCCCGACCAGTACCTCTCCATCGTCGTGCAGGCCACCGAAGGCTGCTCGTTCAACACGTGCACCTTCTGCGCGCTCTACGGGGGCCGCTATCGGGTGAAGAGCGTCGAGGAGTTCGAGCCGCACCTCGACGCCGTGCGCACGTGGCTGGGCCCGTCGGCGGGTCTCCGCGATCGGGGGCTGTTCCTCGGGGCCGCCAACGCGCTCGCCGTGCCGATGGCGAGACTCGTGCCGGCCTTCGACGCCATCGGACGCGTGTTCCCGGACGCGCGCGGCGTCTCGGCGTTCGTGGACGGGTTCACCGGGCTGCGGAAGACGGCCGGCGACTACCACGAGCTGGCGGCGCGCGGCCTGCGCCGCGTCTACGTCGGCCTCGAATCGGGCCACGACGCGCTGCTCGCCTTCGTCGAGAAGCCGGCGACGCGGGCCGAAGCGGTCGCGACCGTGCGCGCCCTCCGCGAGGCCGGCGTCCGCGTGGGCGTCATCGTGATGATCGGCCTCGGCGGCCACGCCTACGCCGGCGCGCACGTCGAGGACACCATCACCGCGCTCCACGACATGGCGCTCGGCGAGCACGACCTGCTCTATTTCAGCGATCTCGTCGAAGAACCCGGCACGTCGTATCCGGCGCTCGCCTCCGCGCGGCGGATCCGCCCGCTCATTGCGACCGAGCGCCGGGCGCAGCGCCACGCCATCACCGACGGCCTGCGCCGACGTGCCGGAGACCGATCGCTTCCGCGGATGGCCACGTACGACGTCAGGGAGTTCGTGTACTGACGC
>JAHDVQ010000058.1:2971-10284 GCA_023384595.1 Vicinamibacteraceae bacterium
CGGCGTACGGCCGCCGGCGATATAATCGAGTCGTCGGCCTTTCCTACTCGGCGTGTCTTCCATGAGGAGGTTCATCATGGCGACCGCGCATCGGCCCTCGTTTCTCACCCTCACCTGGCAGACCTGGTCGATCATCGTCGCGATCATCGCGCTCGTGGCGCTCATGTTCCTGGTCTTCTGACGACGGGCCGGGCCAGGGGCTACGGCGGCGAGCCTCGACGCCCGCCGCCGCCCACTCACCGCGTTCAGCGGGGTTTCTGCTCGGAGAGCAGCCGTTCGATCTGCGCCTTGCGCTCGGGGTCGTCCGTCTCGTCGCGCATCCGCTCGAGGATCATCCGCATGGCCGTGTCGTGGGCCTGGTCGGCCGGCACGGCGACGTCGGGCTCGACGCCCGTGCCCTCCCAGTTGGTCTTCGTGATGGGGCTCACCGCGCGCGCGAACGGCACGCCGATGGCGAAGTGCTCGCTCACCTTGTAGGGCTGCACCGGGTGCGCGCCTCCGCCGGTGGTCTCGCCCACCAGCGTCGCCCGCTTCAGGTTCTTCACGTTGTAGGCGAACTCCTCGCCTCCTGAGAACGTGCGGCCGCTGGTCAGCACGTAGACCGGCTTCTTCCCGCCGAACTTCGCGCCGGGCACGTGCGGCATCGTCCAGTACTGCTGCGTCGAGTCGGTCGGCCGCTCGTAGATGTCGTTCAGGTGCGTCGGCTCGTCGAACAGGTAGCTGAGCACGAAGGCGATCATCTCGGGCTGGCCGCCGCCGTTCTGCCGCAGGTCCACGATGAGCGCGTCGGTGTGTGCGATGAAGCTCATGGCGGCCGTGGCCGTGTCGCCCGCGAGGGCCGGCGGGGCGAATCCGCGGATGTTGACGTAGCCGATGTTGCCTGGCAGGCGCTCCGCCTTCTCGAAGCCGAAGTTGATGCGCTGGAGCCACTCGCGCTGGCGCGCGGTCTCCTCGGGCGACGGCGTGCGGCCCTCGCGATCGGGCTGTCCTTCGGGGTTGTAGACCACGTGCAGGTGCTTGTCGCGGCTCACCTCGCGCAGGTCGCTGGTCAGCTTCTCGGCCAGGGTCTTCGCCGTGCCCACCGACGCGTACTCGCCCTTCGCGATGCGCGCGCGCAGCGCGGCTTCCATCTTCTTCGCGACGTCGGGGAACACGTAATACGCGTTGAGCTTCTCGATGGCTCCCTCGAGCACGGCCTCGCGCTCCTCGGCGGTGACGGGGTGGTCGGGCCCATGCGCCGGCTGCGCGGCGGCAGGGACGAGGCCGACGGCCATCGCCAGGGCGGCCAGCGCGGCGCGCAGCCAGGGGTGAGGTCTTCCGGGCATGTTCGTATCTCCTGTCTTCAACTTTGTGCTGTCTGCGCCGTGGCCCTCGCGGCCCGGCGCCTGGTGTGAACGGGACTGAGCGCCGCGACGAGCAGCGTGATGACGCCGTCGGCGTCGCGCTGCAGGCTGCGACGGTCGCCGAGCTCTTCCGGGCTCAGCGCGTAGGGCAGGAAGTGGTTCGTCGCCTGGACGAGGGCCCGGGCGGTCCGCGCGGGCGGCACCGCGACGAGTTCGCCGTCCTCCAGTCCCTGCCGGATGACAGCTTCGAGGATGGCGGCCTCGCGGGTGAAGTGCCGCGCGCGGCGCGCGAGCAGTCCCGGGCGCACCGCGTCGAGCAGGTCCGCCAGACTGGCCCGGTAATGGGCCACGCGATCGAAGCGGACGAGGACCCGCGCGCGGAGCATCCGACGCAGCCTCTCCGGGGCCGCCGTCTTCGTCTTCGCCACGCGTTTCATCTCGCCGCACACCGCGTCCACGATGCGGTCGACGGTTGCGAGGACGGCGTCCTCCTTGCTGCGGAACGAGAGGTAAACGGTGCCCTTCCCGATCCCCGCCTCGGCGGCGAGGTCGTCCACCGTCATCTTGCGGTAGCCGTAGCGCCCGAGGAGGCGCTCGGCGGCGTCGAGGATGCGCTGGCGCGCTGCGTCGGCCGGCGCGGTGACGGCGGCGGCGCTCGTGGCGGCCCGGCGGTGGAGCGGTGGGGTCGAGGTGTGACTCATGACCAGATTCGTATTCTGGTCATACGAGAGCGGCGCGGGCCGGGTTCCGGGAGGCCGAGCCCCCCGCCGCCGCCGACTTCTGCCACAATCGTCGCGGCCATGCGCGTCTTCGCCGACCAGCCCGCCACCCGCGGCGCACTGTTCCCGCGCGGCACCCCGGCGCCAGGCTGGCGCCCCGCCCCTGGACTCGACGAGGTCACCGGCGCGCTCTGGCACGAGCTGTGCGGGGCCCGCACGCCACCGGCCGCGACGTCACCGGCCGGCGCCTGGACGCTGGACGAACACGACACGCGCCGTGCTCTCGCCGGCCCCGTCCTCGGCCCGGCGGCGGCCTTCTGGTCGCGCGTCGTGTTCCTCTCGGACGTGCCGGCCTCCCCCTTCGACACTCTCCACGGCCGCCTGGCCGATCTCGCCCGCGACGCCGGGCCCACGGCCTGCGTCGCGCTCGCCGGCCGGGGGCTGCATGGATTCCGGGGACGGCACTGGGTTGTCGCGCCGGGGAACCTGCACCTGAGCGCCGCCCTGCCGCTGCGCCTGCCGGCGGCGGTGGCGGGGCCGGCCCTCGCCATGCTGCCGCCCGTCGCGGTGCTCGACGCGATCGCCGCCGCCACGAGCGGCGCGCTGGCGGCAGGCGTAAAATGGGTCAGCGACGTCCTCGTGGGCGAGGCCAAGGTGGCCGGGTGCCTCAGCGCCACCCACGTGCGGGGCGGCGAGGTCGATCTGGCCGTGGTCGGTGTCGGGCTCAACGTGGCGACCGCGCCGCGCATCGCGCCCACGCCTTTCGTGCCGGCCACGGGCTGCCTGCAGCAGTATCCGGGCGGTGCCGGCCTCACGCTGGGCGACATGACCTGGCACGTGCTCGCCGCGCTGGCGGCACGCGCCACCCGCCTCGTCACCGAGGGTCCTGCGACGTTGGCGCACGACTACCGCCGTGCCGCGCTCGTCGTCGGGCGGCGAGTCCGCATCTGGGACGAGGGCCTCGACGACGAGCGCGATCCTCACGGATGGCCGCCGGCCCGCGTCGCCGGGCTCGTCGTGGACATCGACCGCAACCTCGGCCTCTGTCTGCACGGCCAGGCCGACGCGGTCGAGCGCGGACGCCTGGCGTTCGAGGAGTCCTGCCAGGCGTTCGGGTTGTAGTGCGAAGCCAGCCCCCGGGGAGCGGAGACGACCCGCCGCGAGGCCCGCCGCCTCCGCGTGCGACATGTCGGGCGACCCCTCAGTCCCGAGGCGCCTCGTCGTCGCGCGATCCGCGGAATACGCGTGTGTCGTCGACCCGCGCGTGCCGCGTCCCCGTGTCACTCCATCCAATCCTCATGAGGAGTCGTCGTGGCCGCCGCGAACATGATGCTCGTGTGCCTGGTTGCCTTCGTCGTGGTCTTCACCGTGCTGGCCGTCCTGGCTGCGGTCATGCGCGCGATCACGGCCGTGTTCCCCGTGCGCAGCGACGGCGTCGACGGCGCCGTGCTCGCCGCCATCGCCAGCAGCGTCGCCACGCTCGCGCCGGGCGCCCGCGTGACGCACATCGAGGAGGAGTCATGATCTTCACCGACACACACAGGAAGATCAGGGTGCAGATTGTCGCCTTCCGCGACGGTCTGCAGAGTTCCTTCGGCGGCAAGGTGCGCCTGAAGGACGTGCTGCCCGCCATGGAGTTCGCCGTGCGCGAGGCGGGCATCCGTCACTTCGAGTCGGGAGGCGGCGCCCGCTTCCAGGCCCCGTACTTCTACGTCGGCGAGGATCCGTTCCAGTGCCAGGACGAGATGCGGCGGGCCGTGGGCCCCGACGTCGACCTGCAGGTGCTGACGCGCTCGGTCTCCGGCGTGACGCTCAACACGCAGCGCCTCGACACGCTGGCGCTCCAGGCGCGCCTGATGAAGCGCCACGGCACCACCTGGGATCGCAACTTCGACTACATGAACGACGCCGACAACCTGGCGCGGACGGGTCAACCCATCGTCGACGCCGGCATGCACCACCAGGTGGCGGTCGCCATGATGGGGCTGCCCTTCGACGACCCGACCGTGCACACCGCCGACTTCTACGTGAGTGTCGTCAGGCGGCTGCTCGAACGCGGGGTCCACTTCGATTCGGTGTGCATGAAGGACGCCTCGGGCACCACCGATCCGCGCACCTGCTACGAGACCGCCGTGGGATTGCGGAAGATCCTGCCGCCGGAGGTGCTGCTGTGGCAGCACACGCACGACACGGCCTCGCTCGCCGTGGCCCAGTACCTCGCCGGCATCGAGGGCGGGGTGGACGGCGTCGACCTGTCGGTCCGGCCCCTCGCCTCCGGCACGGTGCAGCCCGACGTGCGATCGCTCTGGCACGCGCTCAAGGGCACCGGCTACAGGCTCGACATCGACATCGACAAGATCGACGAGCTCGAGAAGATCCTGCAGGAGGGCCTCCAGGACTACGACTTCGATCCCACCACCACGACGGCCGACGCGCGAGTGGTCGGCTTCCCCATGCCGGGCGGCGCCATCGGCCCGAACGTCCACATGATGAAGGAAGCGGGCATCCTCGACCGGTACGGCGACGTGCTCGCCGAGTTCCCCGTCGTCGTGCGTGCCGGCGGCGCGTGGACCAGCGTCACGCCGGGCAGTCAGCAGTACTGGCTGCAGGCCTTCAACAACGTGCTCCACGGCCGCTGGAGGAAGATCGACCCGGGATTCGGCCGCGCGGTGCTCGGCTACTTCGGCCGGCCGCCGCTCGAGCCCGATCCCGAGGTGGTGGCCCTGGCCGCCGAGCAGCTGAAGCTCGAGCCGTTCGTGGGAGACCCGCTCGAGGCCGCGCCCGACAGTCTGGCCGAGGCCCGGCGCGCCCTCGCCGAACGCAACCTGCCGACCACCGACGAGAACGTCTTTCTCGTGGCCGCGGCCATCGTGCCCGGCAAGAACATCGAGCTGAACGAGGGCATCCGCCTGCTGACGGGCAAGGCGAAGATCTCGCTGCCGCTGAAGAAGCCGGAGACTCCGGCCGCCACCGCCGGGGCGTCGCCGGCCGTCGCGGCACCACCGCCCGCCGCCGCCCCCGTCATCACGACGACGCCCTCACCCTTGCTGGTCAGCTTTCCGGCCGCCGTCCCGGCGTTCAGCGCGCCGATGACCACCTCGTGCACCGTGGTCGAGGGCGGCACCACGCGCCACTTCCGCGTCACCATCGAACCGCCGGGTCCGGACGAGGAGTCTGTCGAGCCGGCCCCGGGGCACACGTGGGGCATTCACCGCCGGCGCGCCGCGGCCGCCGCTGGAACCGGCACCGCGGCGGCGCCGCACCGCACGGCGGCCTCGGCCGTCGCCACCCCGACCCCCGTGTTCTCGCCCTTCGAGGGGAAGACCGAGGTCGTCGAGATCAACGTGCGCGTCGGCGAAGTCGTGACCGCGGGCCAGGTGGTGGCGGCCGTCGAGGCGATGAAGGCCAAGCACGAGGTCCGCGCGCCGCACGGCGGCACGGTGATCAGCATCGACGCCGAGCTTGGATCGACCGTCATGGCGGGACGGCCCATCCTCACGATTGGGGGCTGACGTGGAGGCACTCCAATCACTCTGGGCGCAGTCGGGGGTGGCCGCCCTCGACTGGCGCAACCTCGTGATGTTCGGCGTTGGAGGTCTGCTCATCTACCTCGCCGTGACGCGGAAGTACGAGCCGCTGTTGCTCGTGCCCATCGGTTTCGGCGCCATCCTCGCCAACCTGCCGGCCGCCATGATGAGCGCGTCCGACAGCGCGGTCGCGGGCGTCGGGCAGCTCGGGATCAGACCGTTGCTCCAGATGGTGTACGACGCCGGCATCAGGACCGAGTTCCTGCCGCCGGTCATCTTTCTCGGCGTGGGCGCGCTCACCGACTTCCGGCCGCTCCTGAGCCGTCCGCTCACCTTCCTGCTGGGTGCGGCGGCGCAGTTCGGCGTGTTCGTCGCCGCGGCGGGCGCGTACTACCTGCTCGGGTTCTCCGCCCCCGAGTCCGCGTCGATCGGCATCATCGGCGGGGCCGATGGCCCCACCACGATCTTCCTGACGGCCACCCTCGCCCCTCACCTGATGGGCGCGGTGGCGGTGGCCGCCTACTCGTACATGGCGCTCGTGCCCATCATCCAGCCGCCGGTCATCCGCCTGCTGACGACCGAGCGCGAACGCAGCATCGACATGCCGCAGGCCAGGCCGGTCTCGCAGACCGCGGTCATCGTCTTCCCCATCGTGACGGCCGTCGTGGCCGCGCTGCTCGTGCCGGCCTGTGCGCCGCTGGTCGGGATGCTGATGTACGGCAACCTGCTGCGCGAGTCCGGCGTCACCGAGCGGCTGTTCAAGACCGCCGGCACGCACCTCGTCAACATCGTCACGATGTTCCTCGCCCTCGTCATCGGCGCGACGATGGAGGGGGTGACGTTCATTCGTCCGGAGACGCTCTTCATCCTGGCGCTGGGGGCGATCGCGTTCGTCTTCAGCACGGCCGGCGGCGTCGTCTTCGCCAAGCTGATGAACCTCGTGCTCCCGGCACGGCTGCAGGTCAACCCGTGCATCGGCGCGGCGGGGGTGTCGGCCGTGCCGATGTCCGCGCGCGTCGTTCAGGACTTCGTGTCGAAGTCCACGGGCGGGAGGGTCAATCCGCTGATGGCGGCCATGGGTCCGAACGTCGCGGGCGTCATCGGCACGGCCGTGGCCGCCGGAGCGTTCATCTCGATGCTCCGCTGACGCGGCAGCGGAGGGCGCCGCGGGGCCCGCCCGCCGGAACGCGGCGGGCGAAACGCGACCCGGCGCGGGAGGCGATCGCATGGCCGACGTACCGGCCGACGCGGTGCTCGACGCCGCGCTTCCCTTCGACCGCGCGCTCGCGGCCGTCGAAGGCGAGCTCGGCGTGGTGTTCACGAGCGGCGACCGCGTCGCCGCGGCGTGTGGGGCCCTGCGCGCGGCAGCCGGCGGGTGGCGCAACGCGGCCGACGCCGGGAAGCTCCTTCGCCTCGTGCCCCACCTCCAGCGCCGCACGGGCCCGTGGGCAGCCCCATTGTTCGCGCTCCTGCGCGAGGCCGCGCTCGCAACGGCCGATCCGTGGCCGCTCCTCGAAGGGCTGCTCGGGTGCCCTGACGAAACGGTGTGCGCGCAGGCGCTCGGAGACGCCGCGGCGCTCGCCGCCACGGGGACTCTCGCGCTCCACGATCGGCACCTCGAGGCGCTCGCCGCGCTGGTCGAGCGAGAGGAGAGCCCGCTCGCCGGCGCGACGTCCCTGGCGGCGATCGGCGCCCTGCTGCGGCAGCCTCGTGCCGATGCGCTG
>JAHDVQ010000058.1:10384-23361 GCA_023384595.1 Vicinamibacteraceae bacterium
TGCGGGCCCTCCTTCTCGATCCGGCGAGGCCGGCGGTCCGCCGGCTCGCCGCGCGCGTGCTCGACGCGGAGGACCGGCGGCCGGACGCCCACCTCGTGCGCGGCGTGCTCGGCGAGCCGGCGGCGGCCGTGTTCGCGCCGGCCCTCGAGTACACGAGGGCCAGCCACCTCGATCTCGTCGCGCTCGTCAGGCGGCCCGCCGAACCCGGTCCACTGGCCACGGCATTCCCGGCCGTGATCGAGGCCTGCTCGCCGCCGCTGGCCAACGACATCGTCGCCGAGTTCGGGTGGCCCCGGGTGAATCTCGGGCTGAGCGTGCGGCGTGTCGTGGGCGTGAGCGTCGACGGATCGCTGCCGTTCCTCCTGGCGCCGTCCGAGGCCGCGCTGGTCATGTCGTGCCCCGGCGCGCGACGGGTGTTCGACTGCGCGGTCGCCCTCGGCCACGGAGGGACGTTGGAGCGCGCAGCGGCCGGTGCGTCGGACACCGCCGTCACACGCTTTCGTGACGTGAACCTCGCGCATGCCGACGTGCTGGGCGAGATCCTCGACCTCGCGCCGCTCACCGTTGGCCGCGTCGAGTCGATTCTGGCGAAGCTGGACCGCCTGGTCGGTGAGTTCGTCGCGCTGTTCGCCTCGCAATCCGCGGAGTGCGCGGAGCTCCCGGGCGTCTACGCCGCCCTTCGCGATCGTGTGGTCCGCGACATGACCGGCGTCCCCCCGGACCGGCCGTTGCCGCTCGAGCTGACACGCCTGGTGCAGATGTTCGAGGACCCGGCCTCGCTCGCCGACGTGCGCACGCTCCACGGGCTCAAGCGGTATCTGCATCAGCGGGGCCTCGCGCTCGGGTTCAACCTGCTGCAAGCGAGTCAGAGCACCAACCGCACGGTCGATCTGGCCCTGGTGTCGTGGGGCCGGGTGCGGGATCCGGTGCGCCGGATCGAATACGTCGACTTCGACGCGCCGCCGGCGCCGAGGGAGGACGGCGAGCCCCTGCCTCATGCCGTGGCGATTGTCGCCGATGCGTTCGCGCGTCACCTCCTGCACGGCGAGACCGCGCTGCCCCTGGTCAGAATCTTCTGCTACGGCAACGAGGTGCACTATTTCGTCACGTTCAGGAACCACCCGGTCTTCATCCGCATCGACTACTCGCCCCCGTTCGCCGGCGGCATGATCGACCTCGCCTACTACGGGGTGAGCAAGTTCGAGCTGGACGCCCACCCCGACCTGGGCCTCGAGGCCATCCAGGCCATCTTCCGCCGGCTCGATTTCCAGATCGAGATCGACAACACGCGCATCCACGCACGCTACGACAAGGAACGCGCCATCGGTCTCACCGACTTGTACGAGAAGGCCGAGGCGCTGTTCCGCCTGGCGCCGTACCTGATGGACGCCGACTGGATCATCGGAGGGCTCGACCTCGATGCCTCCGCGCGGCGGGCCGTCGCCGAGGCGTGGGCCGACTTCTTCGTCCAGTGGGGCGTCCTCCCGGCACGTTCTGTCCTCACCGGCGACGGGCGCGGCATCGTGATGGCGCGCGAGCCACGTCCCGAGGGCGACGAGGACATCCGCTGGACGGGCCACGGCGCCTACACCGATGTGCTCAGCGGCCGGCCACGACGGGGATGGCTCGGGGCGATCCACGACGCGGTGGCCGCCCAGGGCCTCGATGTCCCGCTGGTCGAACAGGAGCGCGACGCGGGACAGATTCCGCTCGAGCAGCACGTGCTGCGGCCGCTGCGGGCGGCGGTGGCCCGCGGGGCCATCGTCGAGGCCGATGGCGGGTTCCGGCGCGCCGCGCCGGAGCGCTATCGGGAGGAGCACGAGGTCGACCGCTTCGCGGAGCTGCTCTCGTCGAGCGTCGAGGCGCTTGGCGAGCCCGTGCGGATGGCGCGGCTCGCGACCGCGCTCGAGCGCAGCCTTCGCTTCACGACGACGGGAAGCGTGAACGGCTTCGAGGTGCAGCGGGCCGGCCTCGCGCTCGGCGACGCGGCAGGGGCGCTCTACGCCTTGCGCGACGCGGCGGGTATCTTCCGCCTGGCGATCTACGCACCGGGCGGCGCGATCTGCCGGCATCGCCGCGACACCGCGTCGGGATGGATCGACAGCGTGTCGACCGACGTCGACGCGCTCGCCGCCGCGCTGCGCCGCCGCAACCTGCTGCCGTCGTGGATCGACAGCGTCGCGTCGAGCGAGGAGCTGACACGCACGCGGGCCATGCTCACCGGACCCGCCCTGCAGACCGCCGTGCGGTCCGTGCCGGGCGAGCGGGCAGTCGCCGGCTTCCGCGCTTCGCCCGGACGGGCGAGCGGACGCGCCAGGCTCGGCACGCGCGGGCGTCACGGGCCGGACCTCGCCGGAGGCGTCCTCATTGCGACGACGCTCACGCCCGACGACAGCGTGTTCCTGCCGTACGCCGAAGCGGTCGTCGGTACGGGCGGGGGCATCCTGAGCCACGCGGGCCTCATGGCCGTCCAGTTCGGCCGGCCGGCCCTCGTGGTCCCGGGCGAGTGGCGCGAGGACACCGACGGCACGACCTCGCTCGTCTACCGCGCGCTCGAGTTCGAGGAGCACGAGCGGACGGTGTGCGGGTGGCTCGTGACCGAGCGCCGCGACGTCCACGAGCGCGAGGAGCGGCTTCGCGAGGGCGATCTCGTCACCGTCGACGCCGATCGCGGCGTGCTCGAGGTGCTCGGCCAGAGCGGGGCGGCGCTGGCGCTCGAGGATGGCCTGAGGGGTCTTCGCGAGGCGGCGCGTCGTCTTGCGTCGGCCTTGACGCCTGGCGAGGTCCTGACCGCGAGGGGACACAGGCTGCGGGCGCTCCACCAGCTCACGCGCCTCCTGTCGCGGCTCGACGACCCGCCGCTGGTGCAGCACGCGGTGAGAGAACTGCTCGCGGGTCCGCTCGACGCGGCGCCGGCGGTGAGTGGTGCCGAGCAGGGACATCTGCTGCAGGTGCTGCGCGGCAACCCGGTCACGGGGGCGCTGGTCGAGCCATGCGCCGCGCGCACCGCGCGCGAGATCTCGGAGCGATACGAGAACGCCCGTGCCAGAGCGCGCGCGCTGATACCGACTTCGACGCAGCCGTACGAGGTGCTGGCGCTCGCGCGCGCCGTGTCGCGGCTCGAGACGACGCTGGCGCAGGTGGCGGCCTTCAGCGGCACGAGCGCCGGCGGCGCGCGGGCCGATGATGTCCAGGCGCTGGCACGAGCCCGCCTGCAGGCGCTGCTCGAGGGACTGCTCGCATCGCTGCGGGAGACGGAGGGGCCGGGCGTGCCGGCGTCGCGCCACGCGCTCGGTCTCGCGGCACGCGTGGCGCACTGGCTCGCGTCGGAAGGGATCGGCGCCGGAGCGGAGGCGCTCGCCGAGCTGCGCGAGCATGCCGGCGCGTTGGCCGCGCGCGATGCGGCCGCGGTGGCCGGGCTCGCGGCACGCCGCGTCGTCTGGCCCGAGGACGGCGGTCTCGAGCTGGAGCCGCTGGCCGGATCGAAGGCGGCGAACCTCGGCGAGATCGCACGCGTCGGAGCGCCCGGCCTCGTGCCGCCATGGTTCGCCGTCACCGACCGCGCGTTCCGCGAGGCGCTCGCCTCGCCGCCTCCCCTGCGTCCCGGCGGCCCGTGGACCGCGGGGCGGCAGCCCGCCACGCTCGGCGAGGCCATCGACATGGTGGTCGCACGCACCGATGCCGAGCCGTCGCAGAAGGCGGCCCTCGTCGAGCAGCTGTGGGGCGACGTGCGGCTGCCGGCGGGCCTCGTCGACGAGGTCTCGGCCGCGTATGCGACGCTGGCGCAGCGTGCCGGCTCCACCGGCGACGACCTGTACGTGGCCATCCGCTCGTCGGCGCGCGAGGAGGACATCGCCGAGGCCGTCAGGGCTGGCGAGTTCAGCACGTTCCTGTTCGTGAGGGGTGCCACCTCCGTGGTGCGGCACCTGTGCCGCGCGTGGAGCGGGTTGTGGACGGCGCGCGCCATTCACGACCGCGCCGCAAGCGGCCGGTCCGGCGCTGGCGAAGGCGGTGGCGTCATCGTGCAGGCCATCGCCTGGTCGCGCGTGTCGGGGGTGCTGCAGACCACCAACGTGGCCGAGGGCCGCACGCGCGAGATGGTCGTCAACGCCGGCCTCGGCCTCGGCGAGGGCGTCGTGTCGGGCCTCGTCGCCGCCGACCACATCGTCGTGTCGAAGGACGAGGACCCGCGCGTCGCGCCGCTGCGGTTCCACTACGTGGTCGCCGACAAACGGGCGCGCGTCGTCTTCGACGCGCGGTCGGGGTCGGGCACCGTGCGCACCGACGTGCTCTCGCACCAGCGGCTCCGCCCCGCCCTCGAGTATGCGGAGCTCGTGGAACTGGTGCAGGCCGCCACGCGGCTCGAGGCGGCCTACGGCTTTCCGCTCGATCTCGAGTTCGGCTTCGACGAGACCACGCTCTACGTCCTTCAGGTGCGCCCCGTGCCGGGAACGCTCGCCGTGTGGCAGGCGCGGGACGCCGGAGTCGCATCATGATCCGACGAGAGGAAGCCCTCGCGTACCACGCGGGCGCGCGCGCCGGCAAGATCGAGCTGCGCGCGACCAAGCCCTGTCTCACCGCGCGCGAGCTGCGGCTGGCCTACCTGCCCGGGGCCTCGGTGCCGTGTCGCGAGATACGGGACGATGCCGCGGCGGCCTTCCGCTACACGGTGCGGGGCAACCTCGTGGCCGTCGTCTCGAACGGCTCCGCGGTGCCCGGCCTGGGCGACATCGGCGCGGTCGCGGTGAAGCCGATGCAGGAGGGCATGGCCCTGCTGTGCAAGCGGCTCGCGGACATCGACGCCTTCGACCTCGAGATCGACACCGCGGATGCGGACCGGTTCGTCGAGACGGTGCGGCTCGTCGAGCCGACCTTCGGGGCGATCATGCTGAAGGACCTTCGGGCACCCGAGGGCCTCGTCATCTACGACCGCCTGTGCGCCGCGCTGAGCATCCCCGTCTTTCACGAGAACCTGCAGAGCATGGCGGTCGTGGTGGTGGCGGCGCTCTCGAACGCGCTCGCGCTCGCCAACAAGAAGGTCGAGGCGGCGCAGGTGGTCGTCTGCGGGGCGGGCACGGTGGGCGTCGGGTGCGCGCGCCTCGTCCGCGTGCTGGGCGTGCGGCCGGACCACCTGCTCCTCTACGACGAGCACGGGCTCCTGCACCCCGGCCGCGACGACCTGTGGGAGCACCAGCGCAGCTTCGCCCGCGACGACCCGAGGCGCACGCTCGTCGAGGGGCTGCGCGACGCCGACGTGTTCATCGGCGCCTCCGCGGCCGGCGTGCTGACGCCGGCGATGGTGCGGTCGATGGCGAAGTTTCCGGTGGTGCTCGCCCTCGCGACGCCCGAGCCCGAGATCACCTACGAGGCGGCGCGCGCCACGCGGCGTGATGTGATCGTCGCCACCGCCCTCCCCCGCTTCCCGAACGAGATGGCCGACATCCTGAGCTTCCCGTACATCCTTCGCGGGGCGCTCGATGTCGGCGCCACGCGCATCACCGATCGGATGCTGCTCGCGGCGGCCGGTGCCCTGGCCGATCTCGCGCGCGACGAGGTGGTCGACGAGGTCAGCCGCGCCTACGGCCACGAGCGCTTCACCTTCGGCCCGGAGTACCTGCTGCCCAAGGCGATCGACCCGCGCATCCTGGTCAGGCAGTCCGCGGCGGTGGCCCGCTCGGCTGGCGAAGAGGGCGTGGCACGATGGCCCGTCGACCCGGCCGCCTACGAGGAGGGCCTGCGGGAGCGGTTCGGCACGGGGCGCGAGACCATGCGGCGGCTCATGCTCAAGGCGCGGCGCGAATGTCCGCGCGTCGTGTTCCCCGAGGGCAGCCACGAGACCATCCTGCGCGCGGCGAGCATCCTCGCCGACGAGGGGATCGCGCGTCCGATCCTGCTCGGGCCCGAGGCCGAGATCCGGAACGCGGCCGAGGAGCTGCGTCTGGAGGCCGGCGGGCTCACGGTGGTCGACCCCGCGCGCGGCGTGCGGCGCGAGGCGTACGTCGAACAGTACTTCCAGATGCGCCACCGGCGGGGCGTGATGCGCTCGACGGCGGCCGAGCGGCTGCGGCACCCGGCCTGCTTCGGCGCGATGATGCTGCACAGCGGTGATGCCGACGTGATGATCTCGGGGGTGGCCTCGCACTACGTCGACTCGATCCGCACGATCCTGGAGATCATCGGCACGGCGCCGGGCGTACGACGCATCTCGAGCCACTACATGGTGATCCTGCCGCGCGGCATCTACTTCCTCACCGACTGCGCGGTCAACATCGAGCCCGATGCCGAGGCGCTGGCCGAGGCCGCGCTCCTCACGGCCGCCTGCGTCCGCCGGATCGGCCTCGAGCCGCGCGTCGCGATGCTGTCGTTCTCGAACTTCGGGAGCGTCGACCACCCGCAGGCGCGGAAGATGCGCCGCGCCACCGAGATCGTGCAGGCGAGGGCGCCCGGCCTCGTCGTCGACGGCGAGATGCAGATCGCGACGGCGCTCGACGCGGACGTGCGATCGCAGTACTTCCCCTTCTCGGCCCTCGACGACAACGCGAACGTGCTGGTGTTCCCCGACCTGCAGTCGGGCAACATGTCGATGCACGTGCTGCAGCACCTCGCGGAGGCCGTCGTGGTGGGGCCGGTGCTGATGGGCACGCGGCTGCCGGCCCACCTGATTCAATACGGCAGCTCCGTGGAGGAGGTGGTGCACCTCACCGCGACGGGCATCGTGCAGAAGTGATCGGCCCCGCGCCGCGCGGTATTCGCCTTTTGTTCGCTTTCGTGGTACCCTCGGGGCCATGCCCCCACCACCGCCGCGCGGGCGCGGAACGCCGGAGAACCCTGCCGGGCGTTTCGAGCGGCTCCGTCTCTGCGCCGACGACCTCGCGGGTGACGTGTGGGCGGATGCCTGGCCCGGGACGGCGGCGGGTGGCGCGGTCGTCGCCGCCGACGGCGCGGACGAGTCGCGCGGGCCCGCCTCGGTGGCGACCGAGTACTACGTCGACGCGTCGCGGCGCATCATCACCACCAACGACAGCCCCGACATCTCGTTCGAGGCGAGCCTCAACCCGTACCGCGGGTGCGAGCACGGCTGCGTCTACTGCTATGCGAGGCCGTATCACGAATACCTCGGCCTCTCGGCCGGCCTCGACTTCGAGACGAAGATCTTCGTGAAGACGCGCGCGGCGGAGCTGCTGCGCGCGGAACTCTCGCGCGCCGCGTGGACGCCGAAGACGCTCGCGCTCTCGGGCGTCACCGACCCCTACCAGCCGGTGGAACGTCAGCTGGGCCTCACGCGCGCCTGCCTCGCCGTGCTCGCCGAGTTCCGCAACCCCGTGAGCGTCATCACCAAGAGCGCGCTCGTCGTGCGGGATACGGACCTGCTGGGAGCGCTCGCGGCCGATGGCGCGGCGAGCGTGGCGCTGTCGATCACGACGCTCGACGAGGACCTGCGCCGCGTGATGGAACCGCGCGCGGCCGCGCCCGGCGAGCGCCTGA
Organism: Vicinamibacteraceae bacterium; assembly: GCA_023384595.1. GTDB lineage: Bacteria > Acidobacteriota > Vicinamibacteria > Vicinamibacterales > JAFNAJ01 > JAHDVQ01. The sequence goes on from JAHDVQ010000058.1 coordinate 17,870, forward strand.
AGGCCATCGCCCGCCTCAGCGCGCAGGGCGTTCCCGCAGGCGTCATGATCGGGCCCGTGGTGCCGGGCCTCACCGATCAGGAGATCCCGCGCATCCTCGAGGCCGCCGCCGAAGCTGGGGCGCGCTTTGCCGACTACGTGATGCTCCGTCTCCCGCACGGGCTCGGCCCGCTGTTCGACGCGTGGCTCGCGCGGCACTTCCCCGATCGGCGCCAGAAGGTGCTGGCGCGCGTGCGCGAGGTCGGCGGCGGACGCCTGTACGACTCGCGCTACGGTCACCGGCAGCGGGGCCACGGTCCCTACGCGGAACTGGTGGCGAACGTCTTCAGGATGGCGACGAAGAAGTGCGGAATCGGCGGCCGCCCTTCGCTCTCGACCGCCGCGTTCCGCGTCCCCACAGCAACCCCGCGTCTGTTCTGACCGGCACTCGCTTCTGGCCGGCATTCGCTGGGCTGAGCCCCTGCGCGGGCTACCCCGCGTGGCCGGCCTCGACGCCGACGCCCAGCGGGCATGTCACGCCGGTGCCGCCGTGTCCGCAATAGCCCCACGGGTTCTTCGCCAGGTACTGCTGGTGATAGGTCTCGGCGTAGTAGAAGGCCGGCGCGTCGCGGATCTCCGTGGTGATGGAGCCGAAGCCGGCCGCGTGCAGCGCCCGCTGGTAGGCATCGCGCGACGCGATGGCGGCCGCGCGCTGCGCCTCGCTCGACACGAAGATCGCCGATCGGTACTGCGTGCCGACATCGTTGCCCTGGCGCATGCCCTGTGAGGGATCGTGGCCCTCCCAGAACACTTTCAGAATGCGTTCGAACGGCACGGCGGCGGGATCGTAGACGACCAGCACGACCTCGGCGTGGCCGGTGAGCCCGCTGCAGACTTCCTCGTAGGTGGGGTTCGGCGTGAGGCCGCCCGCGTATCCCACCGCGGTGGTGTAGACGCCCTCGAGCAGCCAGAACATCCGCTCCGCGCCCCAGAAACAACCCATCCCCAGCAGCACCTGTTCGAGGCCGCCCGGAAATGGGGCGGCGAGCGGACGGTCGAGCACGTGATGCGAGGCGGGAATCGACATGGGCGTGTCGCGGCCGCTCAGCGCCTCGTGCGGTTCCGGCAGGCGAAGTCGGTATGGCATGGGGGCACCCTCGACGGTCTTGTCGTCCGGATGCTCCTACCGTAGCATCAGCCTGCCGCGGGCGTCACGCCTGCGGATCGAGCCCGGCAGGCCGGGTGCGAGAGTTCGACCCATGCCGACGAGGCCTCCGCGCGTCACCACCCCCCTCGCCGCGCCCGTATTTCCCTCGCACGTCGAGGAGGCACGGGCGGCGGCGGCACTGCGCGCGATCACCATCGACCCTGTCCTGCACGACCGCACTCGTCTGGCCATCGTGGCGGCGCTGATGGCGGCCGACACGCTCACCTTCATCGAAGTGCGGCAATTGCTGGGGCTGACGGACGGCAATCTCAGCGTGCACGCGCGCAAGCTGGAGCGCGCCGGCTACCTCCGCATGACCCGAACCAGGAGCGGCCGGACGTCGCGGACTGTCTTCGACCTGTCGCCTGCGGGCCGCCGCGCCTTCCGCGAGTATCTCGCGCACCTCGAGGCGCTGGTCGCGGCGGCGCGGGCCGTCGCCGGCGCCGGCGACGGTGAGCACGGGGCGGGCCCGCCCGGTGTCGCCGTAGACTCACGGTAGACTCGGCGCATTCCTGTTGCCGGAAATCCGCCAGCCTTGGGCTCGGCCGCTGAAATTGCGCCTGATCCAGGCTGGTATGGGGATTTCAGTTCATCGAGATATGTGCCTGGGTGTTCCTGGTCGTGTCGTCGAGGTGAGTGGACTGGTCGCGCTCGTCGATTTCTTCGGCGTGCGCCGCCAGGTGCGGCTCGATCTGGTGGATGCGCCGGTGGGACCTGGCGACTACATCCTCAACCACGTCGGCTTTGCGATCCGGCGCATTCCGGACGACGAGATCGAGGGCACGCTGGCGCTGTACGACGAGCTGCTCCGGGAGCCGGATGGGGACGATTTGATGGCGGCCGACGTTCAGGGCGAGCTGAAGGCGGCCCCTTCGGGGTCGGCAGCCTCGACGGCCTCGCCGCGCCGGACGGTGCCCAAGGTGGCAGAAAGTGAAAATACCCCCGACCCCGGGTCGGAATCCTGACACGGCGGCGCTGAGGTTCCGCGATCCGGCCCTGGCGGCCGATCTCGCGCGCGCCATCCGGCGCGCCGCCGACGGCCTCCCGTCCCCGCTCGCGCTGATGCACGTGTGCGGCAGCCACGAGCAGGCCATCGCCCGCTACGGCCTGCGCGACATGCTGCCGCCCTCCATCGACGTCATCATGGGGCCGGGCTGCCCCGTCTGCATCACGGACCTTCCCGAAGTCGACGAGGCCGTGGCACTGGCCGAGCGCGGCGTGCGCGTCGCCACCTACGGCGACATGGTCCGCGTGCCCGGCGCCACGAAGTCGCTCGCCGACGCCCAGGCCGCCGGCGCCCGCGTGCACCCGGTCTACAGCGTCACCCAGGCCGTCGACCTGGCGCGCGAAACCGGCGACGAGGTCGTCTTCTTCGCCACCGGCTTCGAGACGACAGCCGTCGCCACGGCCGCGGTCCTGCTCGAGGGCGTCCCGTCGAACTTCTCCGTGCTCTCGGCCCACAAGTACGTCCCCCCGGCGATGGAGCTGGTCGCCTCGCTGCCCGACAGCGCCGTCGCGGGCTTCCTGGCGGCCGGTCACGCGGCGGTCATCACCGGCTGGCGGCTCTTCGAGCCGCTCGCGCGCCGGCATTCGCTGCCGGTCGTGGTCGCCGGCTTCGAGCCGCTCGACATCCTTGCCGCCGTCCTGCGCCTCGTCGAGCTCGTGCGCGACCGGGCGTACGAGGTCGTCAACATGTACCCGCGCTGCGTCTCGCCCGAGGGCAACGAGAACGCGCAACGCCAGCTCTGGGAGGTCTTCACGCCCGCCGACGGTCGATGGCGCGGCATCGCGTGGGTCCCGGGCGGGAACCTGGCGCTGCGGCCCCAGTGGGCGGCGGTCGATGCCCGCAACCGGTACGACCTTGCCGGCGTGGGCGAGGATGCCGTGCAGGACGACGCCGGCGAGTGCATCTGCGGCCCCATCATGATCGGCCGCGCGACGCCGCACGACTGCCGGCTGTTTGGCGGCACCTGCACGCCCGATCACCCGATGGGCGCCTGCATGGTCAGCAGCGAGGGCGCCTGCCGCATCTGGCACCAGTACGGCGGCCGTCCCGACCTCTCCGGGGTGCCGCAATGAGCCGCGACGTCCCGCCCGATGCGCCGCGTCAAACGGCATCGCCAGCCTCGCCCGGCACGTCCGGTCTCCCGCCGCGCGTGTCGCGCGACGCCGGCCCGCTGCTCGACGAGCGCGTGCTGTTGAAGCACGGTGCGGGCGGCCGGGCCATGCGCAGGCTCATCGAGGGCGTCTTCGCGCGCGAGGCGCGCCCCTCCACCGACACCTTCGTCGGCCTCGACGCGCTCGACGATGGCGCGGCGTTCAGGATGGAGGACGGCCGGTGGCTGGTCGTGACGACCGACACGCACGTCGTCCACCCTGTCGAGTTCCCGGGCGGCGACATCGGCCGGCTGGCGATTGCGGGCACGGTGAACGACCTCGCGATGATGGGCGTCACCGCGCCGTTGGGCCTCACCTGCGGCATGGTCGTCGAGGAGGGCTTTCCGGTGGACGTCCTCACGCGCGTCCACGACTCGATGCTCGCCACGGCACGCGAAGCCGGCGTCGCCATCGTCACCGGCGACACGAAGGTGATGGGCCATGGCGAGATCGACGGCCTCGTCGTGAACACGACGGGGCTCGGGTTCACGGCGCGCCTCGTCCGCGACCGCGGGCTGCGGCCGGGCGACCGCATCATCGTCACCGGCACGATCGGCGATCACGGCATGGCGATCATGGCGGCGCGGCACAAGCTCGCCCTCGACGGGCGGCTGCGATCCGACGTCGCGCCGCTCAACGGCCTCGTCGCCGCGGTGCTCGACGCGGGCGGAGACGCGGTGGTCGCGATGAAGGATCCGACGCGCGGCGGCCTCGCGAGCGCCCTGCACGAGATGGCCGGGAAGGCTGGCGTGGGGGTCGTGCTCGTCGAGCGGGCGCTGCCGCTGCGGCCCGAGGTGTCGGCAGCCTCGGAACTCGTCGGCATCGACCCGCTGGCCGTCGCCAACGAGGGGAAGGCCGTCATCGGCGTGAGGCCCGAGGCGGCCGAGCGCGTCCTCGCGGCGCTCCGCGCGCACGATCTCGGCCGCGACGCGGCCATCGTTGGCGACGCCGTCAGTGAATATCCCGGCTACGTCATCCTCGACACGGGCTTCGGCCGTCGCCTGGTCACCGAACCGGAAGGAGAGCTGCTGCCGCGGATCTGTTGACGGTTGTCAGTTATCAGTTGTCAGTTTTCAGTAGGCTCTAGCCTGGCCCTACCCTGGCCTAGCCTGTAGCCCCCTGTAGCCCGTAGCCTGTAGCCTGCAGCCCATTTGAATGCACGAATACTCCATTGCCACCAGCCTGATGGGCCACATCGAGCGGCAGGCGCGCGCGCACGGTGCGACGCGGGTGGCGCGGGTGTACGTGCGGATTGGCGAGCTGTCGGGGGTCGAGCCCGACCTGCTGCAGACGGCCTACGAGATCCTGCGCGAAGGGACGCTGTGCGACGGCGCCCCGCTCGACATCGCGCGGGTGTCGGTCGCGTGGCAGTGCGCCGGGTGCGGGCGCCCCATCGCCCCCGGCGAGACGCTGGTCTGCGGCGACTGCGGGCAGCCGGCGCGGCTCGTCGCCGGCGACGACATCACGCTGGACCGTCTCGAACTGGAGGTTCCCGATGTGTGAGACCTGTGGATGCGGCGATACCGACCTCGTCCCCGTCGAGGTGCAGGAGCGCATCCTCGCGGGCAACGAGCGGCAGGCCGCGCACAATCGCGCGCACTTCGCCGAGCACGGCGTGCTGGCCATCAACCTGATGGGATCGCCGGGTTCGGGAAAGACCGCGGTGCTCGAGGCGACGGCGCGCGCCCTCGGCGCCGGCCATCGGGTCCACGCGCTCGCGGGCGACCTGGCCACCGAGCGCGACGCCGAACGGCTCATTGCGGCCGGCATTCCGACCGAGTCGATCACGACAGGGTCGGCGTGCCACCTGGATGCCGAGCTGGTGCACCGGGCGCTGCACCACGTCGCCCTCGACGGACTCGAGTACCTGTTCATCGAGAACGTGGGCAACCTCGTCTGCCCCGCCGTCTACGACCTCGGTCAGGCCGCCAACGTCGTGGCGCTCGCCGTCACGGAGGGCGAGGACAAGCCGCTGAAGTACCCGGTGATGTTCGCCAGGGCCGATCTCGTGCTCGTCACCAAGGTCGATCTGCTGCCGCATCTCGACGTGGATCTGGCACTGCTGCTCGAGAACATCGCGAAGGTGATGCCGGATCCGAACGTGTTGCCGGTATCGGCGCGCACGGGCGAGGGGGTCGACCTCTGGATGG
>JAHDVQ010000059.1:0-19212 GCA_023384595.1 Vicinamibacteraceae bacterium
CAGGGGATCGGCGGATCAGCGGACCAACGCCCAACGCCCAACGCCTATCGCCCAAGGCCCAACGCCCAAGGCCCAAGGCCCAAAGACCAAGGCCCAAGGCCCAAGGCCTATATAATTCCGTCCTACCATGGCTGTTCCGCGCATCTCCCGCGACACGTTGAAGGCCCGGCTCGAAGCCGAAAGCGCCGACCCGCGACCGCTGCTGGTCGACGCCCGCCTGAAGTATCCCTACGAGCACAGCACGCTCACCCTGCCGGGGGCCGTGCGTGTCGATCCGTCGGCCATCGACTCGTCGCAGCTGCCCCGCGATCGCGAGCTGGTCATCTACGACTCGGATCCCGGTGAGGTGGTCGCGGCGGAAGTCGCCGTCGCGCTCGCGCGCGCCGGCTTCCGCGTGTCGGTCCTCGCCGAGGGGCTGCCGGGCTGGATTGGCGCCAGCCTGCCCACCGAAGCGAAGGCCGGTCCGCCGGGGCCCGCCGCCGAGAGTGCGGCCGGCGAGTGAGCAGCATCCTCGAGAGGTTCTTTGGCGAGGGCGGTGAGCCGCCCGCTTCCGTCCTGCTGCACCTGGCGGGCCTCGTGCGCCTGGGCGGCCACACCGAGGCCGCGGACCGTCTCGCCAGCGTCGCCGCCGAGGTCGAGTCCCTGCCGCGGCGTCAGCAGGAAGCTCACATCCGCCGCTGGTCCGAAACCGTCGTCACCGAGTTCGAGTCGTCGCTCGAACCGGTCGTGCAGGCCCTGGGGCTGGTCGACTTCCCTGCCGCTGTCGCGGCGGCGCAAGGCTCGTTGCCTCCTGACCTGGCCAGACTCGCCGCGTGGGAACCTCGGCTCGTGCCGTTGGTCCAGCGCCTCACGGCCGTCGTGCCGATCTCCGACCTCGACGACCTCGACCTCGCCCTCGCCGACCGCGCGCTCGTCGACGGGGCTGGGCTCGACCAGGAGGCGGCCGACGCGCTCGCACGCGGCGTCGACCGCCTGGCCACGGAGTCGCCGGCCATGCCACTCGGCCGGGCCTGGTCGCGCGTCGAGCACGCATGCGACTGGATTGCCCGCCACGCGCCCGACGCGGACGTGCATCCGGCCGGGGGCCTGGCGCGCTTCGAACCGGCCGTGCGCCAGCTCGAGGTCCTGGTTGTCGCTCCCGGAGCCGGGAATCTCGCCGCGACCCTGGCCCAGTCGGCGGGCGTCGCCGCCGATTCGGCGCGCCGGCACCGCGCGTTCGTGCTCGAGGTCGATCACGACCCGGTGCTCGTCCGCGTCGCGGAGCCGGCCCAGGCGGGCGTCGAGCGCCTACGCCACACCGGGAGCAGGAGGTACGTGCGCACGCTCCTGGCCGAGGCCGCCGCCCGCGGCCTGCGGTGGACGCGCGAGGGCCTTGTCGGTGCCGACGGACGCTTCGTTGACGGGAGGGACGAGCAGCAGGTGTGCGCCGCGCTCGGCGTCGCGTGGCTGCCGCCTGAACTCCGCCACGACACGGCACGGCCCGACACGCGTCCGCCCGAGGGGCTAATCGCACGGGCCGACATCCGCGGGGATCTGCACGTGCACACGCTCTGGAGCGATGGCCGCGATTCGGTCGCCGACGTGGCCTACGCCGCCCGCGCGCTGGGCTACGAGTATGTGGCCATCACCGATCACTCGCCGAGCGCGGCGGCCTCGCGCGTGCTGACGCTCGACCGCCTCGCCGGGCAGCGCGCCGAAATCGACCGCGTGCGTGCGTCGATCTCGGGCATCCGCGTCGTCCACGGCATCGAGGTCGACATCCTGCCCGATGGCCGCCTCGACTTCCCAGATGAGGTCCTGGCCGGCTTCGACCTGGTGCTCGCGTCGCTGCACGACCCGGCCGGGCAACCGCCGCGGCGCCTGCTCGAGCGCTACCAGCGGGCCATGGCCCATCCGCTCGTGACCATCCTCACCCACCCGGCCAACCGCACGCCGGGGCGGGACAACGGCTACGAGCTCGACTGGGACGTCTTATTCGCGACGGCGGCGGCCACCGGGACCGTCCTCGAGATCGACGGGGGCCCGGCCCACCTGGATCTCGATGGGGCGCTGGCCGCGCGGGCCCTCCAGCGGGGGGTGCTCCTCGCCGTCGACAGCGACTGTCACCACGCCGGGCGGCTCGAGCGCCAGATGCAGTTCGCGGTCGGCACGGCGCGCCGCGGCGGCGTCACGCGCGACCGCGTCCTGAACACGCGGCCCTGGGCCGAGATCGAGGCGCTCGTGGCAGCCAAGCGCTCGCGTGGAGACCGCGGGGACGCCTGAGTAACGTGGACGAAACAGGCGTGTGGTACGCTCGAAGGCTCGTGAGGACACGCATTTCTTCGTCGAGACACCGCAGCGGAACCCCGGGGGCTTCTGCCCTGCTGGTCGCCTTCTGCGCCCTGTCGCTCGCCGGCTCCAGTCCTGGTGGGCGTCCGGGGCTCGCCGCCGGCCAGGCGCCGCCGGCCGAGTCGGCAGCGGCTGTCGCCGAGCGGGTCCAGCGGAAGTACCGCTCCGTGCGCGACTTCAGGGCCGACTTCGTCCAGAGCTACTCGGGGGGCGTGCTGCGGCGCACGGCGTCGGAGCGGGGCCGCGTGCTCGTGAAGAAGCCCGGACGCATGCGCTGGACCTATACGGCCCCGGAGGAGAAGCTCTTCGTTGCCGACGGCGCCCGCATGTACTCCTACGTGCCCGCCGACCGCCAGGTCATCGTGTCGCCTCTCCCCGAGGCCGACGCGGCCACGACGCCCCTGCTCTTCCTCATGGGACGCGGTGATGTCGCGCGCGACTTCACCGCGAGCTTCACCGAGGTCGCGGGGGCGCCCCAGGGCAGCATCGCGCTGCGCCTGACGCCTCGACGCCAGGAGCGCGACTACGACTGGCTGACGCTCGTCGTCGACCGCGGGACGCTGGCGCTCCGGATGCTGATTGCAGGCGACAGCCAGGGTGGGACCTCCACCTTCACGTTCAGCAACCTGAAGGAAAACGTGGGTCTGGCCGACAGAGAATTCAGGTTCTCGATTCCGAAGGGCGCCGATGTCATCCACCAGTAGCGCTCACCGGCCCGGGGTCCCGGGCCTGGCGGCGATCGTCCTTGGCTTCGCCCTCCTGGCGACCGGGTGCGCCACGAGCCAGGCGCTGCGCGAGGGCCAGTCGGCCGAGCGCCGCCGCGATTACGACCTGGCCGTTGTCGAGTACACGAAGGCGCTCAAGGAGCGTCCGGACGACATCGGCCTGCGGCAGACGCTCGAGCGGGTCAAGCTCCGGGCGGCCGAGGAGCACTTCACGCAGGGCCGGCGTCTGACGGCGACCGGCCGCGACGAAGAGGCGCTCGTCGAACTGCAGATCGCCTCGCAGCTGAACCCGTCCAGCCGCTCCATCGACGACGAGCTCGCCGCCGTGCGGACGCGCCTGCGCACCAAGGTGGCCGTCGAGCGCCACGGGAAGACGCATCTCGAGGCCCTCATCGACCGTACCCGAGACCTTCCCTCGCCGGGGCTCGACCTTCCGACCGAGGTCACGATGCCGGCCTCGCTCGTCTTCCGCGAGGCGAGCAGCCGCGACGTCTTCCTGTCGATCGGACGCTTCGCCGGTCTCAACGTCGCCTTCGACACGACGTTTCGCGATGCGCCGTTGTCGATCGAGCTGCGGGGGGTCAGCCTGGCCGACGCGCTGGCGGCCGTCACGGCCAGCACGCGCACCTTCTACCGCGTGACCGCACCCAAGACCGTCACCATCGTGCCCGACACGGCGGCCAAGCGGCGCGAGTACGAGGAGGAGGTGATCCGGACCTTCTACCTCGGCAACGCCGATCTGAAGGAGACCATCGACCTGCTCCGAATCGTGGTCGACAACCGGCGCATCTCGGCCATCAGCGCCACCAACGCCATCACCATCAAGGACACCCCGGAGCGCATCGCGGCGGCCGCGCGTGTCATCAGCGCCATCGACAAGGCGCGCGCCGAGGTCGTGATCGACGTCGAGCTCATCGAGGTGGACCGCACGCGCCTGAAGGAGTACGGGCTGCAGATTGCCTCGCCCAGCGAGAACCCGACGGGCATCGACGGCAACGTCGACGTCAACCGCAACAACCTGACGCTCGGCGATCTCCGGAACCTCACGCAGGCCGACATCTTCCTGTCGGGCGTGCCGAGTCTCTACTACCGGCTCTTGAAGTCGGACGGCAACACCCGCACGCTGGCCAATCCCCAGCTCCGGACGTCGGCGGGCATCCCGGCGCAGGCGAAGTTCGGTGAGCGCGTGCCGATTCCCGTCACGACGTTCACGCCCATCGCGCAGGGCGGCGTCAACCAGCAGCCCATCACCTCGTTCAACTACGAGAACATCGGGGTGAACATCGACATCACGCCGCGCATCCACCACAACGACGAGGTGTCGTTGGCGCTGAACGTCGAGGTGAGCAGCATCTCGGGGACGGGCTTCGGCGGCCTGCCCACCTTCGGCAGCCGGGCGATCACGACGACCATCAGGCTGCGCGACGGCGAGACCAACATGCTCGCGGGGCTCATCCGCGACGACGAGCGCGAGGTGGTGCGAGGCATCCCGGGTCTGAGCGACCTGCCGCTGGTCGGGCGGCTGTTCGCGGCCAACCGCATCGAGCAGCAGCAGACCGACATCATCCTGGTGCTCACGCCGCACATCATCCGCGTGATCGACCTCGACGAGGCCGACCTGGTGCCGTTCCGCGTCGGCCGCCAGCCGGCGAGCCTGCTCATCGAGCGCCCGGGCGCCCCTGAGCCTCCTCCGGTGACCGAGGAGGAACTGCCGCCGGCCACCCCCCCGCCGGCGACGCCCGATTCGAAGGTGAAGCCCATCACGCCGCCGGTCCCGACGCCGCAGAAACCGATTCCGTAATCCGGTGTCCGGTGTCCGGCGCCCGGGCCGATCCGCTGATCCGCCGATCAACCGGCGCTGGCGCGGAGCGCGTCCATCAGCTTCTGGTGGATGCCGTCGAAGCCCCCGTTCGACATGATGACCACGACGTCGCCGGACCGCGCCTCGCGCGCGACGGCGCCGACAATGTCCGTCACGTCGGGAATGTGCCGGGCACGGCGGCCGCGGGCCGTGAGCCCGGCCACGACGCGGTCGGCCGACAGGCGCCGGTCCTCCGGGAGCGACGAGCGGAACACCCTGGCGACGATGGTCTCGTCGGCGCCCGCGAGCGCCTCGACGAAGTCCTTTTCGAAGACGCTCAGGCACGAGGTCGCGGAACGCGGCTCGAAGACCGCCCAGATGCGCGAGGACGGCTGCGCGAGGCGGAGCGCGCCGATGGTCTCGGCAATGGCTGTCGGATGGTGCGCGAAGTCGTCGTACACCTTCACGCCGTGCGCCGTGCCGCGCAGCTCGAGGCGGCGTTTCACCCCGCGAAACCGGCGGAAGCCCTCGGCCATGGTGTGGGCATCGAGGCCCACGCGCGCGCCCGCGGCAATCGCGGCGAGCGCGTTCCTCACGTTGTGCGCTCCGAGCAGCCCGATGACGAACTCCCCGAACGGCTCACCACGGCGGTACACCTTGAAGCGAGTGCCCTGCGCCTCGACCGCGAGATCCGTCGCCTGCCAGTCCGCGTCGGCCCCGAGGCCGAAGGTCTCGACCTCGCAGCGCGCGAACGCGCGCAGGCCGGCCGCCCCGGCGTTGTCGGCCCCGAGCAGCAGGAGCCCGCGGCGCGGCACGAGGTTCACGAAGCGGCGGAACGCGAGCAGGATCGCCTCGAGATCGGCGTAGATGTCGGCGTGGTCGAACTCGACGTTGTTGACAATCGCGATGTCGGGAAGGTACTTGAGGAACTTCGCGGTCTTGTCGAAGAACGCGCTGTCGTACTCGTCGCCCTCGATGACGAAGTCGCGGCCGCCGCCCATGCGGAAGCCGGCATCGAAGTTGGCGGCGATGCCGCCGATGAGGGTGCTCGGGTCGAGCCCGCCGTGCGTCAGCAGCCACGCCACCATCGACGTCGTCGTGGTCTTGCCGTGCGTGCCGGCGACGACAATCGAGCGCGCGCCCCACAGGAACGTCTCGCGCACGGCCTCGGGCAGCGAGCAGTAGCGGATCTTGCGGTCGAGCACCTCCTCGAGCTCGGGGTTCCCCCGCGAGATGGCGTTGCCGATGACCACGAGGTCGAGGTCCGAGGTGATGTGCTCGGCGGCGTAGCCGTCGAACAGGCGAATGGCCTCCGCCGAGAGGAAGTCGCTCATCGGCGGGTACATGTTGGCGTCCGATCCGCTGACGTCCCAGCCGCGCCGTTTCAGCATGGCGGCCAGCGTGGCCATGGCCGTGCCGCAGACTCCGATGAGGTGAACGCGTCGCATGCAGGAATCCCGGTCTCAATCGGCGGCCACGGCCGCCTCGTCGATGATCAGCCTGGGCTCGCTCGCCCGCGCGTCGACCACCACCTCGACGCCGAGCGGCAGCGTGATCGCCGGCCCTGGCGTGTGACCCGAGGCCACGCCGCGCACAATCGGCCCGTCGAACCCCTCGAGCGCTCCCCGAATCGCGTCGACGGCCAAGGGAGGTCCTCCGGGCTCGTCGCACCCCGGCAGCTCGTTGAAGACGATGGCCCGCGCCCGCGAGAGCACGCCGCTCAGGCGCAGCTGGGTCAGCATGCGGTCGAGCCGGTACGGTCGCTCCCCCACCTCGTCGAGAAAGACGATGCAGCCCTCGGGCGGGTCGAAGGCGTAGGGAGTGGCGAGCGAGGCGACCAGCTGCGAGAGGGTCCCGCCGGTGAGCGGACCGCGCGCCTCGCCGGACTGCAGCGTCTCGGCGCCCGGCGTCGCGAGCAGGCCGTAGGGTGCCGCCGAGGTGAGCACGCCGAGGAAGCTCGCGCGGTCGTAGCCGTCGGGCCCGCGCGCGAGCCGCCTGTCGATCATCGGCCCGTGGAACGCAACGAGCCCGGCCGCCTGCACAATCCAGGTGAGCAGCGAGGTGATGTCGCTGTAGCCGATGACGGGTTTGCGCGCGCGCGCCACGGCGCCGGCGTCGAGCCGGGGCAGCAGCTGCACCGAGCCGAAGCCGCCGCGGACGGCCATCACGGCGGCCACACTGGGACTCGCGATCGCGTCCATGAACGAGGCGGCGCGAAGCGACGCCTCGCCCGCGACGTAGCCCCGCCGTGCGAAGACCCGCTCGTCGTAGACGGGAACGAAGCCGAGCGCGGCGAGTTCCTCGAGGCCTGCGTCGAAGTCCTCGCGCGCGAACGGGCTCGCCGGGGCGACGAGCGCCACGCCGTCACCCGGCCTGAGCGCGCGCGCGCGCGCCGGGCGCGGGCGGCGGGCGGTCACGCCCACCTCGCGAGGCTCTCGGCCACGCGCTGGTGCTCGGCACTGCCGAGAATGGCGGCGAGGCGGCGCGCATCGAGCGGACGCGGCACGGCCGGCGACAGCCACCGGGCCTTCAGCGCCTCGGTGCGCGCGAGCGCCTCGTCCAGCCGTGCGATCGGAATGGTCTCGTCCTCCAGGGCCCTGATGAGCCCCTCGAGCGCGGCGGCCTGCCGGTCGTAGTCGGTACCGCAGATGAGGCCGACATCGCAGCCGGCGGCAATGGCGTCGGCGAACACGCCGTAGCGCGTCGCGTGCGAGGCCAGCGCCTTCATCTCGAGATCGTCGGTGAAGACGACCCCGTCGAACCCGAGTCGTCCCCGCAGCAAGCCGGTCACCACCTCGCGCGACACGCTGGCCGGGTTGACCTCGTCGAACGCCGGCACGTGCAGATGCCCCACCATCACCGAGGCCACCCCCGCCGCGATGACCTCGCGGAACGGCAGGAACTCGACGGCCTCGAAGCGGTCCGGGGGATGCTCGATGAGCGGCAGCGCGTGGTGCGAGTCGACGCTCGCGTCGCCGTGCCCCGGGAAGTGCTTGGCACACGCGGGCAGGCCCTCGGCCTGTAGCGCCTCGACAATCTGGCGGGCCAGGCGGGCCACCGTGGCCGCGTCCTCCGAGAGCGCGCGGTCGCCGATGACCGGGTTGGCGGGGTTGGTCAGGACGTCGACGACGGGCGCGAAGTCCATCGTGATGCCGACGGCGCGCAGCTCCCGGGCCAGGGCGGTGGCAAACCGCCCCGCCAGCGCGGGGTCGTCGGCCCGGCCCAGCGCGAGCATGGGCGGCCACTCGGTGAAGGGCGCCCGCAGCCGCGCGACGCGCCCGCCCTCCTGGTCGACGGCCACCCACAGCCGGTCGCCGTCGCGCAGCGTGGCGGCGTCGTAGGCGAGCTCGGCGACCTGCGCGGGCTCCTCGACGTTCCGCTTGAAGAGCACGACCCCGCCCAGGCCGAACTCGCGGGCAAGGGCCCTCGTTTCGGGCGGGATGGTGGGGCCTCCAAAGCCCGTGAAGAGAAGTTGGCCCACGCGGCGCCGGAGGGCGCGAAGCGACATCAGGCGGCCATTATAATGCTCCGGTGCATCTCGAATCGTCCGCGCCCACGCGCATCGACCTCGCCGGCGGCACACTCGACATCTGGCCGCTCTACCTGTTCCACCACGATGCCCAGACGCTGAACGTCGCCATCAGCCTGCGCCAGCGCTGTTGGCTGCGCACGCGCGAGGACGGGCGCATCGTCATCCGTTCCGAGGACACCGGGGCCTTCGTCGACGTCGGACACTGGTCGGAGCTGCGCGACAACCACGAGCTGAAGCTGCTCGGGCGCATCCTGCACTTCTTCGAGGCGAGCGGCCTCGAGATCGTGACGCGCTGCGAGTCGCCGGTGGGCGCGGGCATCGCGGGCTCGTCGGCGCTGAACATCGCCGTCTGCGGCGCCCTCTCGCGCTGGCGCGGCCGCGACGTCGAGCCGCACGAGCTGCTGCAGATTGCCATGAACGTCGAGGCGCAGGCCATCGACGTGCCGACGGGGGTCCAGGACTACCGGCCCGCGCTGTACGGCGGGGTGTCGGCCGTCGAACTCCGCGTCGACGGCGTGCGCCGCGTGCCGCTGGCGGTCGCGCCCGAGGAGATCGAGCGGCGGGTCGTGCTCGCCTACACCGGCGCCTCGCGGAATTCCGGGATCAACAACTGGGAGATCACCAAGCGCCACATCGACGGCGACCGCGAGATCTTCGACCACTTCGAGCGGATCCGCGATGTCGCCGTGGGCATGCGGGCCGCGCTCGAGGCGGGCGACTGGGACGAGGTGGGCCGGCAGCTCGCGACCGAGTGGACCAACCGCAAGGCGCTCGCCCCCGGGGTGACCACGCCCGTCATCGACGGGCTCATCGACGCCGCGGTGGCGGCCGGGGCCGTGGCGGCCAAGGTGTGCGGCGCCGGCGGCGGGGGCTGCCTGTTCTGCCTCGCGCCGCCGGAGTCCAACGCCGCCGTGCGCGCCGCGCTCGCCGCCGCCGGCGCGCGTGTCCTCGATTACACGGTCGAACGTCAGGGGCTCATCGTGAACGAACTGGTGCCGGCCGTCTGAGACTCGCCGTCCGTGGAGAACGCCGTCATCGCGCGCGTGCTCGGCGAGATTGCCGACCTGCTCGAGCTCAAGGGCGAGAACGTCTTCAAGATCCGCGCGTACCGCAACGCGGCCGACACCGTGACCGCGGCCACCGAGCGGCTGGCCGACGTGCCGGCCGCCGGCCTCACGACGCTCCCCGGGATCGGCAAGGATCTCGCCGCCCGGATTCGAGAGCTGGTCGAGACGGGCCACTGCCAGTATCACGAGCAGCTGCTCGTCGAGTTCCCGGCGACGCTCCTCGACCTGACGCGGCTCCAGGGGCTCGGGCCGAAGACCGCCGCGATGCTCCATCGCGAGCTCGGCATCGCCTCGGTCGAAGCGCTCGAGGAGGCCGTGCGGGGGGGCCGCCTTGCCGGGCTGAAGGGCGTCGGCGCGAAGAAGGTCGAGGGATGGCTGCGCGCCATCGAGGAGTTCAGGAAGTTCGCGGGGCGCCATCTGCTCGCCGACGTCGCGCAAACGGCCGACGCCCTCGTGCTGTGGCTTCGCGAGCACTCGCCGCGCGCGCGCATCGATCCCGTCGGCAGCCTGCGCCGCGGCGTCGAGACGTGCGGCGATCTCGACATCCTCGTGAGCGGTGCCGAGCCCGGCCTGATGGACCACTTCGTGCGCTACGGCCTGGTGGAGCGCGTGCTCGGACAAGGCGACACCAAGGCGAGCGTGCGCATCCTGAAGGGCTTGCAGGTCGATTTGCGCCTGGTGGCGCCGGCCAGCCACGGCGCGGCCATGCAGTACTTCACGGGGTCGAAGGCGCACAACATCGCCCTGCGCGACCTCGCCATCCAGCAGGGCTACCGCCTGAACGAATACGGGCTGCTGCGGCTCTCGGATGAAACGATGGTGGCCGGCGACACGGAGGAAGCGATCTATGAGGCGCTCGGCCTCGCCTGGATTCCCCCCGAGCTGCGAGAACAGCGCGGCGAAATCGAGGCCGCGCGGGCGCGAACGCTGCCCTCCCTGATCGAATCCCGGCACCTGCGCGGCGAACTGCACGCGCACACGACGGCCACCGACGGCCGCGACAGCATCGAGGACATGGCCCTGGCGGCCCGCGAGCGCGGACTCGCCTACCTGGCCATCACGGATCACAGCCAGGCGCTCGCCATGGCCAACGGCCTCGACGAGCGGCGTGCGCTGGAGCACGCCGCACGCATCCGCGCGGCGAACCGGCGGGTCAGGGGCATTACGTTGCTGGCCGGCATCGAGTGCGACATCAGGCCCGATGGGAGCCTGGATCTCGATGCCGAGTGCCTGTCGCAGCTCGACCTCGTCATCGCCTCGGTCCACTCCGCGCTCGGCCAGAGCGAGGCCGAGACGACCGCGCGCGTGCTGGCCGCCCTGGCCAACCCGTGGGTCGACGTCCTGGGACACCCGACGGGACGGCTGCTGCTCAAGCGCGAGGGCGTGCGGCTCGACGTGCCGAGAGTCGTGGAGGCCGCCCGCGAGCACGGCGTCGCCCTCGAGATCAACAGCCTCCCCGACCGCCTCGACCTGAACGACCTCCACGCCCGCTACGCGTGCGATCGCGGGGTCGCCCTGGTCATTTCGACCGACAGCCACTCGACCCGCGGCTACGAGGCCGCGCGCTGGGGCGTGACGATCGCCCGCCGCGCCTGGCTGACGCCGGACCACGTGCTCAACACCCTTCCGATTGACCAGCTCCGGCCCCGCCTGCGGCGCGCCCGCGCGCGCGCGCACTGAGTCCATCCATGCCTACCGACGCCATCTCGCGCATCAAGGCGCTCTACTACGGCGCCACCGAGAAGACCATCGCGGCCGATCTGCAGGAGGCCATCGCGTTGTTGAAGACCCTCGAGACCGAGGAGGAGCGGGAGCGCGCGGCGGTGTTCATGGACGGCCTCGCCCAGATGCGCTCGGAGTGGGCGCTCGAGCGCGCGAGAGGCCATGGGGGCCGGATGGAGATGCCGTCCGCGCCACGGCCGGCGCCGACCGTGCGGCCCAAACGGGATCGGCGGTCACCGTCGTAGCAAGGTGCGCTGTGTTCCAGGCGACAGGTCGGGTGGACCGCCCGCTCGGAGGCAACCATGAAACGTGTGACCGGCATTGGCGGCATCTTCTTCAAGGCGCGCGACGCCGCGGCGCTGCGGGCGTGGTACAGGCGGCACCTCGGCATCGACGTGCAGGAGTGGGGCGGGGCCGCCTTCACCTGGACCGACGAGGACGGACGGCCGGCGGCGGGCAGCACCATCTGGAACATCAGCCCGAAGGAAAGCGAGTACTTCGCGCCGGGCGGGGCGGCCTTCATGGTCAACTACCGCGTGGCCGACCTCCATGCGCTGGTGGCCGCCCTCAGGGAAGAGGGATGCCACGTGCTCGACAAGCTCGAGGAGTCCGAGTTCGGCAAGTTCGCCTGGGTGATCGATCCCGAAGGCAACAAGGTGGAGCTCTGGGAGCCCCCGCCCGGCCAGTGAGGCCGGCCGGCGCGGGCCCTACCGCCGCCGCTCCTGCCCGGCCGTGAGGAGCTTGCGCGCGGCCAGCCGCAAGCCCTCCGCGACGTTGCGATCGAGCGAGAGGTGCTTCAGATCGCGCTCGTTGAGACGCGGCACGAACGACATGGACACGGCCAGCGGGGTCTTGGGGTTGCGCGCCAGGCCAAGCACGACCGCGTAGCTCTTCGTCCACTGCCGGTTGAGCCCGATCACCCGCAGCACGTCTTCCGACACGTTCGCCATCCGCGCGAAGGCCTCGATCTCGCTGTCGGTGAGCTTCGGGCTGCTCAGGACGGCCGCGGCGACCATGCGGTTCGGATCGCGGACGAGGACGGTCCGCTGCTCACGCGTGCCGCGCATCGCGAGCTTGATGCGATCGACCACCGAGAGCCTCGCGATCGCCGCGCCACGGATGTCGCCGTCGTGGGCGTCGGCGGCCGGGTCCGCGTCGGCGTCTGGCACCTCGGGGAGGTCGTCGGGCGCCGTGTCGAAGACCATGTCGTCGAGGGGAGCGGCCGGCAGCGGGCCCCCGCCAATCGCGAACCCTCTGGCCCCGTAGAACGCGCGGATCTCGTCGGAGACGTCCGGCAGACCGAGCAGCGCCGCGAGCCCCTCGCGCGGCATCGCGTCGATGGTGGCGCTGGCGAGCGCCGCCACGTCGGCATCGGCGTCGCGGGTCAGCCAGACGAAGACCTGCAGTTGTTCGCGCACGCGCAGTCCCAGCGCGCCGCGCGCGGCGAGGCGCTTGACGTCTGGCGTCACGAGCCCCTTCTGGAAGGCGTCGAGGAGAGGCGAGCGTCCGACGAGCGACACGAGGATCTCGATCAGCGGGCGATGAACTCGTGCACCGTTTCGAGGTCGATGCGCGCCGTGACGACCTTGCCCTCGGCGCCGAGCGCACGCCCGGGCTGGCCGTTCACCGTGTAGTCGAGGGCGCCCGCGTTGCCCACCTGCATCACGACGACCGACGCGGCCTCGAGCGTCTGGCGCTCGCCGGCGCGCACGAGCCTCGCGAACTGGAGCGCCCCGTCCACCGACGCGCTCACCCAGCAGTCGGCGCGCGGCTCGATCACGATGGAGATCCGGTCATCCACGCGGTCCGCGGGGTCGCCCTCGTCGACCGGCGAGGGGGCCGTCGCGGCCTCGGCGTCAGGCGTTGGCTCGTACACGACCGTTGCGGCCGCAGGCAGCGCCTGGCGTGTGTCCTCCCCGTCCTCGGCCCCGGCAATGCCACTGGCGGGGGCCGACATCAGCGCATGCCCTACGGCTCCCGGGCCCGCCATCCAGCGGCTCACCGGGGGCCAGGCGGCCACCGCGCCCAGGGCGACGACCGCCGCGGCCAGGCCCCAGGTCAGGAGGCCGCGAAACCGTCGCGGCGGGGCTCCCTTCTCGACGAAGAACGGCAGGTCTTCGGTCGCCTCCGGCACCTCCGCCAGGAATTGCTGGACGGCCTCGTCGGGGTCGAGCCCGACTTCACCGGCGAAGGTGCGGACGTAGGCTCGTGTGAAGATGCCGCCCGGAATGCGGGTCCAGGCCTCGTGTTCGATCGCCTCGAGCGTCAGACGCGGGATCTTCGTCGTGGTGGCAATGGCCCCGAGCGTCAGCTGTCGGCGCTCGCGGGCCGCGCGCAACCGGGCTCCCACTCCCACTGGCTACTCCGTCGTGCCTCCCGCAGCAAATCCCGCGGTGAGCACCGTCATGGCGTCCGCCGCGCGCCGATCCGTGTCGAGCGCGCCGAACAGCCCGATGGCCGCCAGGCCCGCCGCACCGCTGGCCGCGATGCGCGGCGCATCGGCGGCCGACAGGCCTCCGATCCCGAGCACGGGCCGGGTCGTCCGCCGGGCGATGCCCGCCAGCCCGTCCCATCCCAGGCACGTCGTGGCGCCGGGTTTCGACGCCGAGGGACACACGGTCCCTGCAATGTAGTAATCGACCGATGAGGTCGGATCGGATAGGGCCAGCTCGTCGAAACCGTGCACGGACTGGCCCACGAGCCACCCGGCGGGCACGTGCGGCCGCAGATCGTGCGCCCGCATGGAGCGGCCCTTCAGGTGCACGCCGTGCGCCCCGGTCGCGAGCGCCACGTCGGCCCGGTCGTTGACCACCACGCGGGTCGCGGTCCCTGCCACGGCGTCCAGCACGGCGCGGACGAGCGCGGCCAGCGTCCTCGCCTCGAGGTCGGGTTCGCGAACCTGGATGAGCGTCAGGCCCGCGCGGGCCAGTCGCGCGCACAACGCCACGAGCGCCCGCTCGGGACCGGCCGGATGGGTGCCGAAGAGCCGCCGCCGGTCGGTGACGAAACACCAGACGGGCCGCGGGAGCGGCATCAGCGCGACCCCAGGGGCTCGTGGTCGGGCCCGGGGGTGGGGGCCTGGAACCTGGAGACCACGAACGTGGTCAGCTCGACGATGGCCGCGGCGAGGCAGACGACGCCCACGCCCGAGATGGCCCCACGCACGAAGTGGTTCGTGAGGGCCGGACCCAGCCACGGGATCCGCTCGACGAACAGGTTCCGCTCCCAGAAGGCGGACCACGGGACGACCAGCAGCAGGAGCCCCGCTTCGACGTAGTAGATCACCAGCAGGAGACGGCCGAGCACGCTGATCACGCACCTCCCGAACCCGGGTGTCCGGGTGGGTCACACCGCCGCGATGTCCGGACGCGACTCCTCGATCGTATCAAACAGGCTCGGCGGCCGGAACGTGCGCCGGTGCAGCGGCGAGTAGCCGTAGCGCGCCAGGGCGGCAAGATGCTCCGCGGTCGCGTAGCCCTTGTGATGGTCGTAGCCGTAGCGCGGATCGGCCTCGTGGCACCGCAGCATCAGGCGATCGCGCGTCACCTTGGCGACGATCGAGGCGGCCGCAATCGACGCGCACAGGCGGTCGCCGCCGATGATCCCTCGCTGGGCCAGGAAGAGATCGGGAATGGCAAAGGCGTCGACGAGGACGAAATCGGGGAGCGGCACGAGCGACAGGACCGCGCGGCGCATCGTGCGCAGGCAGGCGCGGTGGATGTTCCAGGCGTCGATCTCCTCGGGACCGCACTCGGCCACCGTCCATGCGGCGGCCCGCTCGACGATGCACTCGTAGAGCCGCTCGCGGGCGGCCGGCGTCAAGAGCTTCGAGTCACGCAGCCCCGGGATGTGGCGCCGCTCGTCGAGCACGACGACGCCCACCACCACCGGACCCGCCAGACACCCCCGGCCGACCTCGTCGACCCCCGCGATGCGGGCGAAGCCGAGGCGGCGCGTGAGGTTCTCGACCGTGCGAGCAGCGCGTCGGCGCCCCATCGATGTGCGCTCCCGTCGGAGACCGAGCCACGTGGCCGGCCGGCGGCCGGCGCGGGGCTACGACTGGTTCGGCGTCGGACGCCGGACTTCCTTCATGCGCGCGGCCTTGCCCTTGCGCTGGCGGAGGAAGTACAGCTTCGCGCGGCGCACGCGCGCCGTCCGGACGACCTCGATCTTGTCGATGATCGGCGAGTGCATCGGGAAGATGCGCTCGACGCCCTGCCCGAACGAGACCTTGCGCACGGTGAACGACGAGCGCACGCCGCCGCGGTGGAGGCCGATCACGATGCCCTCGAACACCTGGATGCGTTCCTTGTCGCCTTCCCGGACCTTCACGTGCACCCTGACGGTGTCGCCGGACTTGATGGCGGGGCGTTCCTTCAACTGGGGACGCTCGACCGCGTCAATCGCCTTCATGACGTCTGCTCCTTCTCTGTCTCGCTCAGTATCTCGCGCACGAGCGCCCGCTCTTCCTCGTCGAGCGGCGCCTGCGCGAGCAAGTCCGGCCGCCGTTCCAGTGTCGCACGAAGCGCCTCGCGCTTCCGCCACCGCCGGATCGCGGCGTGGTGCCCCGAGAGCAGGACCTCGGGCACCCGCATCCCGCGGAACTCCGCGGGCCGCGTGTAGTGCGGGTGATCCAGCCGTCCCCGCACGAACGACTCCTCGACGACCGACTGGCCATCGCCCACGACGCCCGGCACCAGCCGGGCCACCGCGTCCACCAGCAGCAGGGCCGGCAGCTCGCCGCCGCTCACGACGAAGTCGCCAACCGAGACTTCCTCGGCCCCGAGTCCCTGCCTGACCCGGTCGTCCACCCCTTCGTACCGCCCGCAGAGCACGACGAGGTGCTCGAGGCGGCTCAGCCGCTCCACCACCGCGTGAGTGAGCGGCGTGCCCTGGGGCGAGGGCAGCAGCAGCGCGTCGGGGCACCCCCGCTCGGCCGTGATCCGCTCGACCATCACGAAGAACGGCTCGGGCTTCATCACCATCCCCGGGCCGCCGCCAAACGGCGTGTCGTCGACCACGCGATGCCGGTCCGTCGTCGCGTCGCGAAGGTCGAAGACGGCCACGTCGATGAGGCCGACCGCGGCCGCGCGTCCCACGACCCCCTCGCCCTCTTCGAGCACGGCGCGCACCAGGCGCGGGAAGATCGTGACGATATCGAACTTCATCGTCCTCCGCGCCACGGGCCGCGGCGACGTCGCCTGACGCGTCCGCCGTGGGCCGGGCCCGCCGCGTCACCGGACTCACCAGCCTCGCCCGACCGGCCGGGCGCGTTCAGCTCGAGCAGTCCCTCCGGCGGGTCGATGACGATCCGCCGCGCGTCGGGCCTGATCTCCGGGCACAGGCGATCGGTGAACGGCACCAGCACCTCGCCGCGGGGCCCCTCGACGGTGAGCACGCTGGCCGCCATCGGCCCGTCGACGCGCGTCACGCGTCCCACGACATCGCCGGCCACCGTGACCACTTCACACCCGACCAGCTCGTGCCGGAACCACGCGTCGGCCGGCAACGGCCCGAGCGTGCTCTCGGCCATACGCAGGTCGCCGCGTCCGAGCGCCTCGGCGGCCTCGATGGCGTCGACGCCCTCGAAGGCCACGATCGGCCGGCCCTGATGGAACCGCACGCTGCGGATCGTCAGGGCTCGCGGACCGTCGGTCCCGAGCACGAACACCTCGCGTCCGGCCTGGAACCGGTCCTCGAGGAAGTCGGTGTCCGGGTCGACCACGACCTGCCCCGCCAGACCGTGCGGACGGGCCACCCGGCCCACGCGCACGAGCGCGTCCCAGTCGGGTCGTGTCGGGCCGCCCATCGGCTAGTCGGCCGAGGGCTGCCCATCGCGGAACTCGACCTGGGCTCTCAGGCCCTCGCGCTCCGCGACGATGGCCGCCAGCGCGCGCAGCGCCTGCGCCGTGCGTCCCTGCCGCCCGATGAGGCGGCCCAGGTCGCCGGGGGCCATGAACACCTCGACGACGGTCGCGCCCCGCCGCTCGTGCGAGATCACCGCGACCTCGTCGGGGTGATCGGCGAGCGCGCGCGCGACGACGTCAACGAGCGCGGCCACCCGGTTCACGACGCCGGCTGCTCCGCTGCGGCCTCGGCCGGCTCGACCGCCTTGTTGCGCGCGACGACGGTCCGCACCGTGTCGCTGGGCCGCGCACCGTTCTTCAGCCAGTGCGCCAGCCGCTCGCGATCGACCTTCAGGGTCTCGGGCTTGGTCGTCGGGTCGTAGGTCCCGAGCGTCTCGAGCACCGCGCCATCGCGCGGCGCGCTCGACTCGGTGACGACCAGACGATAGAACGGCCGCTTCTTCGCGCCCGCTCGCGTCAAACGAATGACCAGCATCAGACGTCCTCTCTCCCAGACACGCCCGGCCGAGACCGGGCCCGGCGCGCGGCCTTCGCCGCTAGCCCATGAACTGCCGCAGCTGCGCCATCTTCTTCCGCAGCCCCTTGCCCTTGGCCCCGCCCTGCAGACCGCCCATCACCTTCAGCATCTTCCGCATCTGGACGAACTGCTTCAGCAGCCGGTTGACTTCTTCGACCGACGTACCGCTGCCGCGCGCGATGCGCTTGCGTCGGCTGCCGTTGATCAGATCGTGGCGGCGCCGCTCCTGCGGCGTCATCGAGCCGATGATGGCCTCGATGCGCACGAGCTGCTTCTCGTCCACGCCCTCCGGCATGGCGGCCTTCATGTTGCCCATGCCGGGCAGCATGCCGATGATCTGTTCGAGCGGGCCCATCCGCCGGATGGCCCGCAGCTGATCGCGGAAGTCCTCGAGCGTGAAGTCGTTGCGCCGCAGCTTCTCTTCGAGCTTCTGCGCGTCCTCGACGTCGATGGCCTGCTCGGCCTTCTCGATGAGCGACAGCACGTCGCCCATCCCCAGAATGCGCGACACCACCCGGTCTGGATGGAACGGCTCGAGATCCTGCAGCCGCTCGCCGCTGCCGACGAAGGCGATCGGCACGCCGACCACCGACACGACCGAGAGCGCCGCGCCGCCGCGCGCGTCGCCATCCATCTTGCTCAGCACGACGCCCGTGACGCCCACGCGGCGGTTGAACTCGCCCGCGCTCTTGATGGCGTCCTGCCCCGTCATGGCATCGGCGACATACAGCAGGTCGACCGGCGAGACGGCGGCCTTGATCGCCTGCAGTTCGTCCATCAGCTCGTCGTCGATGTGCAGGCGGCCGGCCGTGTCGACGATGATCACGTCGAAGCCGCGCTGGCGGGCGTCGGCCACGGCCCCGCGGGCGCGCGAGACGGGGTCGAGATCGCCGGCCGGGTCGAAGACCGCGGCGTCGGCCTGACGGCCGACGACCCCGAGCTGCTGAATGGCCGCCGGGCGCCGGACGTCGGTCGAGACCAGCAGCGGGTGGCGTCCCTGGCGCTTCAGATAGCGCGCGAGCTTGCCGCTGGTCGTGGTCTTGCCGGAGCCCTGCAGACCGAGGAGCAGGATGACCCGGGGCGAGGCTGACGAGGACGGCAGTCCCCCTTGCGTGTCGCCGAAGAGCGCGAGCATCTCGTCGCGCACGATGGCGATGACCTGCTGGCCGGGCGAGAGGCTCTTCATCACCGCCTCGTCCACGGCCCGGTCGCGCACCTTGTCGACGAACGCCTTCACCACCCGGAAGTTGACGTCGGCCTCGAGCAGCGCCATCCGGATGTCGCGCAACGCGCGCTCGACCGTCTCCTCGGTCAGACGCACCTCGCCCCGAAGGGAGCGGAACGTCTCCTGAAGACGGGTGCTGAGCGAGTCGAACATGGGGCGTTGGTCGTTTCAGGTGCCGACGGACATCGACACCTCGGGACAGGGCTCGCCTGTCCGCTCGGTGCCTCGTGAGGTCGCCGCACGGTGCGCTCGCGGCCCCGGAGCCCCTCACGGGACGCCTAACGCCTTCAAGCGCAAACGCTTATGGTAACGGAGAGCCCGTCGCGGTGTCAAAAAAGGGCTCCGGGCTCCGGGCTCCAGGCTCCGGGCTCCCGGCTCCGTCCTAGACGCGCGAGAGCAGGTGGCCGAGCTTTTCCTTCTTCGTCTTC
>JAHDVQ010000059.1:19312-23285 GCA_023384595.1 Vicinamibacteraceae bacterium
GGCTCCGTCCTAGACGCGCGAGAGCAGGTGGCCGAGCTTTTCCTTCTTCGTCTTCAGGTAGCGCCGCGAGTGTTCCGAGGGGGGAATCTCGATGCGCAGCGATTCGACCACCGACAACCCGTAGCCCTCGAGGCCCACGAACTTCCGCGGGTTGTTGGTGAGCAGGCGCATGGTCTTCACGCCGAGGTCGCGCAGGATCTGCGCGCCGATGCCGTAGTCGCGCTGGTCGGCCTTGAACCCGAGGTGCTCGTTGGCTTCGACCGTGTCGAGCCCGCCATCCTGCAGGCCGTAGGCCCGCACCTTGTTGGCGAGCCCGATGCCCCTCCCCTCCTGATTCAGGTAGAGGAGCACGCCGCGTCCCGACTCCGCGATGCGGCGCATGGCCGTCTCGAGCTGCCGGCCGCAGTCGCAGCGCGCGGAGTGGAAGACGTCGCCGGTGAGGCACTTCGAGTGCACCCGCACCATGACGTTCTCGCCGTCGCCGATGTCGCCGCGCACCAGCGCGACGTGCGTCTGGCCGTCGAGGTCGCTCTCGTAGGCGTGGATGCGGAAATCGCCGAACTCGGTGGGCAGGTTCGCTTCGCCCGCCTTGCGCACCATCCGCTCGGTGCGGATGCGGTAGCGAATGAGGTCGGCGACGGTGATCATCAGCAGGCCGTGCTTCTTCGCGAAGCGGGCGAGCTGCGGCACCCGCGCCATGGTGCCGTCCGGATTCATGATTTCGCAGATGACGCCGGCCGGGTACAGCCCCGCAATCCGCGCCAGGTCCACCGCGGCCTCGGTCTGCCCCGCCCGCACGATGACGCCGCCCTCGCGGGCGCGCAGGGGGAACATGTGGCCGGGCCGTGCCAGGTCGGACGGCCGCGTCTCGGGGTCGATGGCCGCCTTGACGGTGGCCGCGCGATCGGCGGCCGAAATGCCGGTGCTCGTGTGGTGCTTGGCCTCGATCGACACGCAGAAGGCCGTGCCGAAGCGGGTCGTGTTGTCGCTCACCATGAGCGGCACCTCGAGCTCGTCGAGCCGCTCGCCGGTCATCGCGAGGCAGATCAGGCCGCGGCCGTGCCTGGCCATGAAGTTGATGGCGTCGGGCGTCACCATCTCGGCGGCCAGCGTCAGGTCGCCCTCGTTCTCGCGATCCTCGTCGTCGACGACGATGACCATCTCGCCGCGGCGGAACGCCTCGACGGCCTGCTCGATGGTCGCAAACGGCGACCGCGTCCTCGCGCCCTTGGCGATGTGCAAACGAGCCATGACGTCCCTTCTACGACCCGGCCGGATCGACGACGGCCGACGGCGCGCGGCGTCCCTGCTCCATCAGCGCGGCCACGCGCACGACGTACTTGCCGAGCACGTCGCACTCGAGGTTCACGGGGTCGCCAGGTCTGACGGCCTGCAGGTTGGTCGCCTCCCACGTGTGCGGAATGATGGCGACGTCGAACTCGCCCTCGCGCAGATCCGCCACCGTGAGGCTGATGCCATCGACCGCGACCGACCCCTTGGGGATGAAGAGCATGCCCAGGTCGTCGGGATAGCTGAAGGTGAATCGCCAGAACTCGCCTTCCTGCACGACGCGCACCACACGCCCCGTGCCGTCGACGTGTCCGAGCACGAAATGGCCGCCGAGCCGCGTGTCGGCGCGCAGCGGCCGCTCGAGGTTCACGAGCGAGCCGGCGGCGAGCGCGCCGAGCGACGTCACGGCGAGCGTCTGCGGCGACACCTCGGTCGCGAAGGTGGTGGCGGTCGTCGCGACCACCGTCAGGCACACGCCGTTGGTCGCGATGCTGTCGCCGACCTTGAGCTCGGGGGCGAGGTGCGTGGCCACGTGCAGGCGCACGCCGCCCTCCATCGACTCGACCCGCTCGACGCGGCCGGCGGCTTCAATGAGTCCGGTGAACATGAGTCTCGACCAGCACGTCGGGGCCAAGCGGCACCACGCGCGCGGGGGGCATGAATCGTCCGGGCGGCTGCGCCCAGGGGAGCGCCCCGGCGCCAAGGGCGACGGGGGTCAGATACTGCTGCACGACGTCCACGAGGCCGGCGCGCCAGAACGCGTCGTGCAGGCGCGGACCACCCTCGACGAGCAGCAACCGATGCTCGCGCGCGTGCAGGGCGGCGACGACCTCGCGGGGCGCATCGCCGACGGGCCACACCTCGGCCCCGGCATCTTCGAGCGCGCGCACGCGATCCGGCGCGGCGGCGCACTGCTCGGTGGCCGCCGCCACCACAATCGGGCCCGCCTCGCGCGTGGCGAGGAGGGCGGCGTGGGCCGGCATCCGCAGGCGGCGATCGAAGACGATGCGCGTGAGCGGCCGTTCGCGGTACGTCAGCCGGCAGGTGAGCCGCGGGTCGTCCGCGAGCACCGTGCCGATGCCCACGGCGAGCGCATCGATCTCGGCGCGAACGACGTGCACATGCCGGTTGGCGGGCATCGAGGTGAGCGCCACGGGCCGCCCGCCGGCACCGGCGACGGCCGCCTCCGCGCTGAGGGCGATCTTGGCGATCACGAGCGGCCGCGCTTCGGTCACCGCGTGGAAGAACGCGCGGTTGAGGGCCGCGGCCTCGTCGGCCCTGACGCCCACCACCACCTCGACGCCGTGCGTGGCCAGGTACAGCAGCCCTCGCCCTGACACGACCGGATTCGGATCGCGTGTCGCGACGACCGCGCGCGCGATGCCCGCCGCCACGACCGCCTCGGCGCAGGGCGGCGTCCGGCCCTGGTGCGAGCAGGGTTCGAGCGTGCAGTAGAGCGTCGCCCCCCGGGCGCGATCGCCGGCCGCGCGTAGCGCGTGGATCTCCGCGTGGGGCTCGCCGGCGCGCTCGTGATGGCCCGTCGCCACGACCACGCCGTCGCGATCGACCACGAGCGCCCCCACCATGGGATTCGGGCTCGTGCGTCCACGGCCGCGCGCGGCGTGGATGAGCGCCCGGCGCATGAACTCGCGATCGCGGTCCGGGTCGGCCAGCATCACCATGCGGTCTCGAAGAGCGCGTCCGTGTATTCCACGGGCGAGAAGGGCACGAGGTCGTCGATGGCCTCGCCGGTGCCCACGTAGCGGATCGGCAGCTTGAGGTCGTGCGCGATGGCGACGGCCACCCCGCCCTTCGCCGTGCCATCGAGCTTGGTGAGCACGATGCCCGTCACGCCGGCCACGCTCGTGAACTCGCGCGCCTGCACCACGCCGTTCTGCCCCACCGTCGCGTCGAGCACGAGCAGCACCTCGTGCGGCGCGCCGTCGACCTCGCGCGACGCGACGCGGCGAATCTTCTCGAGTTCGTTCATCAGGTTCACCCGCGTGTGCAGCCGGCCGGCGGTGTCCACGAGCACGATGTCGCGCCCGCGCGCCTTGGCCGCGCCGATGGCGTCGAAGACCACCGCCGCCGGGTCGGCGCCCGATCGCGCGCGCACCATGTCGACCCCCGCACGCCCGGCCCAGATCTCGAGCTGCTCGACGGCGGCCGCCCGGAACGTGTCGGCCGCACAGATGACCGGCGCCTGTCCCTCGGCCTTCAGCAGGTTCGCGAGCTTCCCCACCGTCGTGGTCTTCCCCGTGCCGTTGACCCCGACGATGAGCATCACCTCGGGGCGGGCCGTGCTGGGAACCGGCCGGTCGACGGCCTGCAAGATCGCCAGAATCTCGTCCTTGACGAGCGTCCGCAGCGACTCGCCGTGCCGCATGCGGCCGCGCACCGCCTCGACGATGTGGTCGGTCGCCGCCACGCCGACGTCGGCGGAAATGAGGATCTCCTCGAGCGATTCCAGCGTGTCGTCCGGATACGCCTCGTCGGCCGGCGCGTCGTCGGCGCGCCGGACGAGCGTGTCGAAACGGGTCGAGAGCTGCTCCTTGGTGCGGCTGAGGCTCTCGCGAAGGCGGCCGAAAAAGCTCATCGGGGTTCCAGGTTCCAGGCGTTCCAGGTGGTTCCAGGCGGTCGCGGGCGGACCGGGCGGGGCAAACGGACGGCCACGATCATTGTA
>JAHDVQ010000321.1 GCA_023384595.1 Vicinamibacteraceae bacterium
GCAGCCGGGAGGCTGGCGGGCCGTACCATGGAGCAGGACAGGGAGGCGCTGACGGTATCGGGCGCTCGCCGATGATGGATGGAAGCCGGGGGAAGATCCTCTCGACCGTTGCCGCCGCGTGGGTCCTCTCGCTCGGCGTGGACGTGCTGCTGCATGGCGGCATCCTGGCGCGACAGTACGTCGTGCCGAGCCCGTTCCTGCTGGATCCGCCGGAGGCCTTCCGCCGAATCCCGTACGGCTACCTGGCGTTCCTGATACTCACGGCGGCCCTCTGCTGGCTGATCCGGCGCCTGGACGTTCGAGGCGCGATGGCTGGCTTTCGTTACGGCGCCGCGGCCGGCATCGTCGTCTGGGGGGCGATGGTGATCGGGCTCTACTCGATCAGTACGGCGACGGTGCCCCTGCTGGCGGGATGGTGGCTCGGCCAGGCGATCGAACTCGGCCTGGCCGGGGCGGTCATCGGCGCGTCCGCCGCCGGCATGCGCCACCGCCGGCTCTGGACCCTCGTGGCGCTGGCCGTCATCGGCTGCGTCGCGGCCACCGTCGCCCTCCAGACGATCGGCTGGGCGCCGGCCATGAAGATGAACTGAGCGTGGGCGAGCCTCCAGCCGTCCCAAGGTCCGGGATCGTGCTGCAGAGTCGACCGATGCGAAGAGCGCTCGGCATCACAGCAACCGCACTCGCCGTCCTGCTGGTCTGGCGGTTCGTCGGTGTGTCCCGCCCGGATCGCTGGGCGGTGCCTTCATCGGTCCTGGGACAGACACGTACGTGCTCGTTCACGCGCCCGAGGACGCCGGCGCCCGCTCCCACGGCCTTCCTCTCCTGGTGCGGCTCGACGGCGGCGACCAGCGACCTCGAGACGGAACTCGTGCCGTTCGTCGAAGCGCGATGGCCGGTCAGCCGCCGCAGAATTCTCTATGGCGAGTCCTACGGGGGCCTGCTCGTGCTGGACGCGCTCGCCCGCGGCGGCGGCGTCTTCACCGACTACATCGCGGTCAGTCCCGCCGTCGGCGTCTGGCCGGAGGGGTTGTCCGCTGCCCTGGGTCAGCGGATGACCGCGTCTGCGACCGCGGTGCCCCGGGGCGAGAGCGCCGCGGCGCCGCTCAGCCTGCTGTTCGGCGCGCTGCGCCACCCGGCCACAGCAGGAGCGGATCGTGCTCGCCCGCCCTCATGCTTGTCCCCGCGCTGTCGATTACCCGCACGTCCCTCACCATCAGCACGGAGCAGGAGCGGATCGTCGCCGACATCGCGCGGGTCCTCTCGGTGCCGCAGCGATTGCTCGGCGCTGGCGTCGATACCCACCGGTCACCCCGTCCTGTGCAGGTGCTGGACTGAGAGGGCCCCCGGACTTTTCCGGCTAGTCGAAGACGAACGTCTTCCAGTGTGGTCGCGCGGCCTGTCGCACGGCGACGTGCCCTCGCCTGGCCGTGATGTCTGCCGGCGAGAGCTCCAGCAGGTCGGCGTTGTGACTGCTGAAGTCCTGTTCGTCGCGAGGGTTGTACATCACGATCTCCTTCGCGTCGAAGGCCCGTGCGGCGTGCTCGAAATAGACGTTGTAGGACTCGCCGTTCGGCTCGTAGCCGTAACGCCGGACGCCCACGCGTGAAGGGCGATAGTCATCCCACAGCGACTGCAGCGACAGCGGATAGCGCCCGTGGCGCTCGCGATAGCGTTCGATGTCGCCGATGAGTCTCGCGCTCTCATCGATCGCGCAGGTGCGGCTCGCCTCGAGGGCCGGCCCCATGAGCGTGAACTCCAGGGCCGCCGCCATGAGCGGCCACACGATCAGGTAGATCGGCGCAGGGTTGAACGTCCGGGTGCCGGCCCGGCGACGCGTCGCCAACCTGCCCGCGAGCCGCGTGGCAGCGTAGATCCAGACGGCGAGGACGGCCACTCCGGCGGACGCGTGATGATCGACCAGGCTGCCGAGGGACACGACGAGCGCGACGAGACTCGACATCGCGAGCGCCGCGACCCCGAACCACGTTCCGCGGTAGTTGCCCGCCGGGGACCAGGCTGCCAGGCCCGGGCGCATCCTCAACTCGTGCACCAGCCAGGTTGCTCCCAGTGGCACCAGCACGAGCCCCGAAACTGCGAAGAGCCTGGCCATGACCGACAGCGTCACGGCGCCCGCGTCATGGGGACCGGGGAGGAATGGGTAGAACATGCACGCCGCGATGACCACCAGGCCGCCGAGCATTCCGAGGAGATGCCTGATCATGACGTTGTCTCGCCGGTGAGCACACAGTGACGAACGACGCGGGCGGCACGCTCGAGCGGGCCGCGCGGCTCTGCGACGATTCGCGGACGACGGCAACGCGAGACCTCTCGGCTCCAATGGCGTGGTGGCGCGGATGCTAGCAGATGCTCGCCGGCCACGTCACCGGACGTCACCCCCAGGGTAGCCGGCGACGCCACTTGTCTCGCGGAGGCCTATAATCGAACGGTCGCCGCCCCGATCCCGCGGAGGCTCACCGGTGCACACCCGGACTCCCATCACGCCCTACGGCCTCGTCCTTTTCTTTCTCTTCACCTCCTCGTGGGCGCCGGTGCGGACCGAGGCCCCCGCCCCGCCCATCGAGCGCTTCATGCAGGTCGACGCGAACCTGTATAGGGGCGGACAGCCAGACGAGACCGGCTATCGGTATCTGCGCGGCCTCGGCGTCGA
>JAHDVQ010000060.1 GCA_023384595.1 Vicinamibacteraceae bacterium
GGCCGTGCGGGAGATCGCGGCGGCGCGGGCCGGGCGGCCGGTCCGGGCGTGAGTCTTTGGCCCTTCTGCGCTCGGGTTGCAGGAGGCGCCTGCCGTCGTGCGTCCGCTCACGGCTTCAACTGGCCTGTGCCGCGGGCCTTCCACGCCTCGATGAGCTCGGTCACCATCGACTCGAGTGGAATCTCGGGGCGCCACCCCGGGAAGTGGGTCTGGAACTTCCGCGTGTCGGAGATGTAGCAGACGTGGTCCCCCCGCCGCGGGGTCTCGAGCGGCTCCATGGCGAGCCGGCCACCCCCGAGCCTCTCGACGAGCGCTGCCGCTTCCAGAATCGAGCAGCTGTTTCCTCGACCGCCGCCAATGTTGTACACCTCGCCCGGGCGTGGGGCTTCGGAGAAGCGATGGACCGCGCGCAGCACGTCCCGGCAGTGGATGTTGTCGCGCACCTGCTTGCCTCGGTACCCGTACACGCGATACGGGATGTTGCACACGGCTGCCCGAACGAGGTACGACAGGAACCCGTGCAGCTCGACGCCGTTGTGCTGGGGCCCCGTGAGGCAGCCGCCCCGGAAGACGCCGACCTTCAACCCGAAGTACCGGCCGTATTCCTGGGCGATGACGTCCGCTGCGAGCTTCGACGCACCGAACGGCGAGTGCAGCGTGCGATCCACGCGGCAGAGCTCGTCGATGCCCTCGGCGTCCTCGGGATGCGCGTAGTCCCAGCGTGTGGCGCGCTCGACCATCGGCCGTTCGTTCGGGGCCTCACCGTAGACCTTGTTCGTACTCATCAGCACGAAGACCGCATCTGGCTGGTGACGACGCACGCCTTCGAGGAGGTTGAGCGTGCCGACCGCGTTCACGTCGAAATCGTCCAGCGGGATCCGGGCCGACAGGTCGTGGGAGGGCTGCGCGGCGCAGTGCACCACGAGGTCTGGACCTTCTTCAGCGATCAGCCGCAGCATCGCGCCACGATCGCGGATATCGAGTTCCAGATGCCTGAACCTCGAAAGCCGCGCCTGGAGTCGGTGCTGGTTCCAGCGTGTGTCGCCGTGCGGTCCGAAGAAGACCGCGCGCATGTTATTGTCGACGCCGAGGATCGTGCTACCTCGCTCGTGGAAGTAGGCGCATGCCTCCGAACCGATCAGCCCGTTTGAGCCAGTGACGATCACGCGCATGGACACATCCCGGTTCGCCTCTCGCCGCTATTCTAGTCTCGCCAACCAACTCGAGACCGAGCCCGAGCGGCCAGTACTGGTCTGGGGCGCCGGTCGCGCAGGCGTCCGGTCGATCCGCGATCTCCGCGACAGCGGCGTCGAACCGGCGGCGGTGCTCGATTCGGCGTGTGCCCGTCAGGGGTGCCAGGTCGAGGGGCTTGCGGTTCACGCCCCGTCGTACCTCGAGAGGCTGCGGGACGACGGGATCTCACCACTCGTCGTGGTGGCGTCGATCCACGCCGATGAGATCGTCCAGCAGGCCGTGGCCTCTGGCCTGGTTACGCCCGATGCGCTGTGCGTGCCGCGAGACGTGCCGGCGCGAGCCGTCGCAGCCGATCCAGCCGTTCCCGAGTTCTACGCGCTCCTGCACGAACTGCGGGGCCACGCGCTGGCCGACATGCCACGGGGGGCGAGCACGATGCTCAGCGCGGGGTGCTCCGGCCGCTGGTACTTCGATTGGATCGAGCAGACCTACGGCACGGTCGAACGGCACGTTGGGGTCGAGGCCTTTCTTCCTCGTCCCGACGACCTGCCCGGCAGCGTCGAGTGGCTCGCGCAGGATGTCTCTGCCCACGTCGGTGTCGGCGACGCGACCGTGGATCTGGTGTTTTCAGGCCAGAACATCGAGCACCTGTGGCCCGAGCAGGTGACGGGCTTCCTGTGCGAGGCACATCGTGTGCTGGTGCCCGGTGGATGGCTGGTGCTCGACAGTCCCAACCGCGAGCTGACGTCCGCGCTTCAGTGGAGTCATCCGGAGCACACGGTCGAGTACTCCGTGACTGAGATCAGGGAGCTGCTCGCGCTCGCGGGTTTCGCCGAGATCAGCGTCAGAGGGCTCTGGCTGTGTCGCGAGGGAGACGAACTGTGGCCTCTCTCGCCGCACGCTACCCCCGATGCTCGTGCGGCCGACGTCCTTCGACGGGCCGCGCTCGCCAGGTGCCGTCCCGATGCTTCGTTCGTGTGGTGGGCCGAGGCGCGAAGGCGTCACGGCTTGGACGCCGACGCCCTGGCCCGGGCGGTGGAACGTGTCTTCGCCAGTGCGTGGCCCGAGCGGCTGGCCAGGTTCGTCACACGCCTGCCCGTCGAGAGCCATGCCGACGGGCGCTGGGCGTCTTGGCCGGCTGGCCACGACGGCGTCGCTGCCGAGGGGCCCATGTTCCCCCTTCGTCCCGGACGTCATCGCCTGTCAATCCGCGTCCGCAGCCACGATGCCCGCGTGCCGACGAAGGTCGGCGTCGTCCTGACCGTTGGTGGCGGTGACGCGGAGCGCACGCTGGCCGAGACCAGTATTACGGCTCCGACAGCTGGCGTCGATGTCGCCGTCGAGGTCGATCTCGCCGCCGTTACCTTTGGCCTGCGCCTCCGGGTGAAGACCGAGTGGGGCGGCGCGGGCAGCGTACGCCTGCTCGTCGCCCATCAGGGCGGGGTCTGAGTCGATCGCGAGCGTCTGGCCACGACTCAGACCTCGCACTCGTACACCGTCGCGATGCCTCGCTGGCTCCGCGAGACGTTGCGGAACCCGACGAACTCCATCATGCTCGCCCAGTCGTCCGGCGAGAGGTTCCAGAGGCGATTGTTCGCTGACCCGTAGCGCAGCACGGAGGTGTAGTTGAAGTCGT
Organism: Vicinamibacteraceae bacterium; assembly: GCA_023384595.1. Lineage (GTDB taxonomy): Bacteria > Acidobacteriota > Vicinamibacteria > Vicinamibacterales > JAFNAJ01 > JAHDVQ01. The sequence continues at coordinate 2,831 of JAHDVQ010000060.1, forward strand.
TGGCGGCGGGGCGGTTGTCATAAGGCGTGAACCCGCGACCGTCCGCCTGCAACTCCCGGAAGTCGGGGATGTTCACGATCGCCCTCTCCGCAGTCACCAGCCGCAGGTGCCTGAGCGCCAGGACGGGATTGTACGCATGGTAGAGGACACCAGCGCACAGGACGACGTCGAGCCGCCCTCCGGCCACGCGCTCGACCGAGTCCACGAAGTCCGGCGACTCCAGGTCCTGGACGAGTCGGATGACGCGTGAGCGCTGGAGGAGCTTCAGCACCTCGAAGACCAGGATCATGTTCTGTGCGTTCGGCGCATTCCAGGGATACGGGGCGCCGCTGCCGTACTTCCAGCCGTGTCCGTCGCAGCCGATCACGAGCCGAGCGCCTTGCCGTTCGGCGTGGAAGCACGCATACCCCTCGGCGCAGCCGACGTCCATGAAGCTCTTCTCGGAGAGGTCGACGCCGCCGAGGCCGAGGTCGTCGATGTATCTGGTCTGCTCCGGCTCCGGCCAGGTGACCCACCAGCCGGCCTTGTAGAAGCCCTCGATGCTGACTGGCTGATAGGTGGGCACGTGGGTGAGCAGGTCGCGAAGGGTAGAGTCGATTGTGAGCATGGGATCTCCAGGAGTGCGAGTCCGCGCACAGCGGGCTCACCGTGGCGAGGAGGCCGGCCGCAGCCGCTCCAACTGCGCGCTGAAGTCCGGAAACAGCAGGATTTCACCGTCGGCCGTGCCGACGAACAGAGCGTGCCCGGCCCAGGAGACCGAGGCCGGGTAGTACACTGCGAGGAGCGATGCCGCGAGGCCATGCCCGTCGATCGCGACCGCATCGGCGTGCGGGTGCGCTCGAAAGGTCCAGCCGTGTGCGCTGGTGCTGTGCCAGCACGGTCCGAGCGGGCCGTTCGATATCACCGTCCAGCCGTCATCTCGCTTGACCCACGATCGGCCGGGGAGCTCCCGTTCGGTCAGGTCGTCTGAACCGACCCGTATCTCGGCGATGGTGAGCCTGCCGTCGGCGGTCAGTCCGGCGATTCCCGGCATCGACCGTCCCAGGCACTCGACTCGTCCGGTGTCGGTTCGACAAAGCAGGACATCGCCCGTCAGGCTGCCGAACACGATGGTCGCGGGGCCGACTCGCACACCGCGCGTCACACGCGTCGGAAGCCGCCACGTTCGCCCGCAGACGTCTCCACGCCAGGTCGTCACTGCGCCCCGATTCCCGTCATCGAAGCCCCAGGCCGTGCGCTCTTCGCCGTTGACGAGCACGCCGGTGACCGCGATTGGCCACTCGACGTCGTCGGGCATCATGAGGCCTTCGGCGTCGACGGTCCAGCTCCGGCGGGCACCATACGGTGTCGCCAGCACACGGTCGGCGTCGAGCGTCGTGAGGTGTGTGCAGGGCGGAAGCCCCCGCGCGATGAGATCGAGCGCCTCGACCCGCCAGCGCCGCCCTCGGTAGAAGGGTGCTCGCGGGTCGGCGACGTCGCGTGCCGGCCACTCCACTCGCAACGTCGGCGCCGGCGCGTCGGCGGCTTGGGTGTGGGCGTCGTCACTTTCTGCCAGCGCCACGGTGCCCGTGATCGCCCGACTCGTCAACCAGGGCGCGATCCCGACGGTGAGCGCCCCAGGTCGCCGCCTGGGGTCGAATGCTGGTGACAGACTCACCCGGCCGTGCGGCCCCTCGGAGAATGGCGGGGCCATCGCGGCGGGGAAGATCGTGCAGAGCGTGTCGGCGAGCAGGTACGACGCCCCTCGATCGCGCTCACAGATGATGAGGCCTTCGGCCCTCGAGCAGGCCAGCAATAGAAGCCAGCGCGCCCACCGGTCGACATCGTTCATGAAGTCTGGCACGACGAAGGTGCGGGCCCAAGGGAGGTCCTGCGCTCGCGCAGCGACGTCGGGGCCGAGCGTGCGCCTCGATGTCCACTCCGGCCAGACGAACAATGGCGGAGGTACAGCGACACGGGCCGCGATGTGGGCGATGTGTCGCTCGAAGACGGTCAGCGTACTCGTGTGTTCAGCCGACACCTCGGCAAAGACGGAGACGGGCACGGTCGGACCGAACATCTGCGCCAACTCCAGGGCGCCAGGTCGCCACGCGATGGCCAGCGTGGGCAGGGCGAGCAGTTCGGTCACCGCACGCCGCGCCTCGTCGAGGCACGCCTCGTGGCTCCCGCCAGGCACCGAGTCGGCAAGGAGCCGCTCGCGTGCCCACGTGGGGGGCAGACGGCGGTGCAGCAACGCATGCAGCGCCGCGGTCACAGCCGGGTCGTGTCTCGGGATGCCGCCGTGCGCCGTCGGCCGGTGGCGCGCATCGGCCGCCGTCAGGCACCGATGGACGTCCTCGTCGGTGACACCGGGAATGTTCCGCACCCAGGCGACGCGCTCCGTCACACCGGCGGCTGGCACCGTTCGTCGCAAGTCACGGCTTGCTCTGTGGCGGCGCCGCAGCGTCGCCGTCACGTCGAGAGGGATCGCTCCAACGCGCAGCGCCGAGGCGTGTGCCTGAACGACTGGACCTCCGCTCAGCAGTCCGGCCCCAGTTGCGTTGATGATCGCCCGATCGGCTGGGAGGTTTCTGACGATCCAGTCGCGGAACTCGAGCAGGTGTGCCGACGTGCTCACGAGGCCACCGTCGATGGCCGCGACCGGCGCCGAGGCCGAGATCTCGATGGTCTGCCTGGCGATCGTCTCACGGCTGTGGCCGTGCAACGCCCAGATCTCCTCGTGCGCCACCCCGCGGCAGTGCGAAAGGTCGCCGGTGAACGCGAGATCCGCACCGAACAGCACCAGCGGGTCAGCCCCCAGGCGCAGGGCAAGGTCGATGGCCGTCACCAGCACGGACCCCCAGGCTGTCAGCCGCCCCCGGTCGATTCCCTGGCCTTCGAGCCAGGGCCAGGGATCGTGACGTGCGACGCGGAAGAAGAAGCGCCTCCCTTCGAAGCGTTGGAGCCCGGCCGGCTCGACACTGCCCTCGGCCACCAGGAACGTACGCTGATCGAGCGGATCGATGGCCAGGTGCCGTGCGTTGATCGTGCTCGGATCGACCGACACGACGATGTCGGGCGCCAGGTCCGCGCGTGTCAGCGGACCCAACGCCGTGTCGACGGCGACGAGGACGCCGGCTGGCCGTACGCGCCGCAAGTCGACGAGGTTGGCGTCGAGCGAGGGGCCAGCGGCCGCGACGAACACGGGATGGCCTGTGAAGGCGCCTTCGAGGGCGCTGGCGTCTGCTTCAGCGCAGATGGCGCTCAGGTTCGCGAGGGTGTTCAACAGGTATGGGCCGGCGAATCGCCGGCGAGCTTCGGCGTTCGCAGTCCAGGCGAATCGCAGCCGCTCCAACTGCTCGCGGGCGTCGTCGATCGTGTCCGGCCACACGCGGGCGAAGACCGGGTGCACGAGCGCAGGGGGAGGGGTGGTGCACTGCTCGAGGAACCTCGCAGCGGCCGGAGAGGGCACGTATCGCGGGCCGACCAGCAGGAACAGCCGCTGCTGTTCCGCGAGTGCCGACCAGTCGCGCCGCTCGAGAAAGAGCCGCGCGAAGGCCGGAAAGGGCTCGACGACCACCACCACGGTCTCGGGACAGCGTCGCTCCAGCACGTCGACGACGAAGCCATGACCGCACCCGATGACGGCGACGCACGGTGGGGGAAGGCGTGTGTCGATCGTGCGCTCGATCCACCGCGCGGCTTCCTCGAGCGGCCGGCGCGCGCTGTGCAGGCCGATCCAGTCGCCTCGTTCGCCGCGCACGAGGAGCGTCCGTGTCTCTCCCTCATTCGCCAGTCGCCACTCCGGTGAGCCGGCCGGCGCCAGGGCCTCGTCTGGAAGTGCCAACAGGTCGAGGTTGCGCCGAAGTACCGTGTTCACGGATCCTCCGACGCCACGACCTGCCGGGCGTCGCTCGTCTCGGACGAGACAGCACGGCGTGCCGCGGCGTGGCGTGGTGCCAGAGCCAGACATCGTTCGAAGGCCGTGCGCGCGCGGGGCGGCTCGTCGTGTTGAAGGAGCCGGCCTGCATGGTACCATGCCCCTCCGGCCAGCGACGCCGACTCATCGTGCGACAGGTTCTCGAGCCGCTCTGCCAACTCGATCCATCGCTCGCACGCGGAGTCGTCACCGAGTCGTTCGAGAAGCGAGACGAAGCGGTAGTAGCGAAGCTGGAGGGCAGGTGACTGCGGGATCCGATCGAACCACCTCCCCACGCGCCTGACGATCTCCCGAGTCCGGCAAACGCGGTCGGCGTCCAGGGCCGCGCCGGCGTCCGAGAGCCGACGATCGAGTGCGTCCATCGACACACCGATTGACGGGGGAAGGCCCTCGACCCGACCCTGGTCCAGGGCCGCGTCGAACATCGACGCGTATGGCTCGGCCTGGTGACGCCAGTCCCACGCCTCGCTCGTCGCTCGAGCCGCGGCCCCCATGCTCCTCCGGCCAGCCGGGTCGTCGCGCAGGCGAATGAGGGCCGCTCGCAGCGCGGCGGCCGACCGTTCGATCAGGATGCCGTTGACGCCGTCGCGAACGAACTCTGGCATGTTCCCAACCGGCGTCGTGACGAGGGGAACGGCGCAGGCGGCTGCTTCGAGGCATGGATTGGGCGTGCCCTCCGACACACTGGCGCACACGTAGACGTCGAGGCCACGGTAGAACTCCACCATCTCGTCGTGCGACCGCCATCGATCCTCACGTGCCGCCATGACGAGATCCAGTCCGGGCACTCCTTCCAGCGCGGGCAGGACGACGTCTCGAATTCCCCGGTGATCGTCGGGCCAGTTGGACCGGCTGCCGCTCCAACCCACTCGGAGCGTTCCGGAGACACCGACGCGCCGAGGATCGCCTGGGCGGAAGCGCGTGGTATCGACGCCGTTCGGCGTGTAGTGCACCGCAGCACCAACGAGCGGGCCGAACTCACGCTCGAGGTGGCGGCTGTTGACGAAGACCCGACCCGCCAGTCGATTCAGCACCTCGAGGCCGGCGTCGCGATCCGTCCCTTCGAGCTCGACGTGCGAGCAGATCCCGACGAGCAGCGCCGCCCGGCGGTTCGCGCAGGCCGCGGCGATCTCGGGCCGGTACTTGAGCTGCTGCCAGTAGTACACCATCACGAGGTCGGCGGTCTCCACGTCGGAAGGACCGACCTGGTGTTGGTAGCGGATCCGCATCGAGTACCGCGAGGACAGCGCGCGCCGCAGGGCCCGGGTCTTGTGATCGTGCGCCCAGCCCGGCGTGTCGACGACGACCAGCACGCGAGGGCGCCTGCCTCGTGCTGGACGGCCGGTCACCATACTCGCTCGGAGAGTCGACGGAGGACGAACAGGCCGTTCGCGTAGTCGAGATTGACGCCGCCGAGGCCGCGCGCGACGAGCTCGTCGACGAACGTGATCACGCCCTTGATCGTACTGCTGTCGTGGAACAGCACGTATCCGCCACGACGCACGAGCGGCGCGTACTGCAGGTAGTCGCGCCGGCACTGGTCGTAGGAATGGCAGCCGTCGACGAGCAGCACGTCAATCGGCGCAAGGGGCCGCACCATCGAGACGGCCGCATCGCTTGCCGCTTCGACAAAGCGCCAGTGGGCCCTGGCTCTCACCGCCTCGATGCGCTCGAGCGCCTGGCTCGAAGGCGCGTGCACGTCGATGCTCGTCAGGACGCCGCCGGTCTCGCGAAGAGCCAGGAGGAACGCGACGGCACTGTTGCCGCCGCCAAAGCCGATCTCGACGACGTGACGGGCGCGCAGTCCTCTCGTCAGGTTGAACAGGAACAGTGCGTGTCCGGCCATGCCCGACGGCACGGTGGTCAGGGCGCCGAGGTCTGGCAGGTGGAGCCGCTCCAGCGTCGCTTCGTGCAGTTGTACCTCCGTGTCGCGCCCCTCGTGGGCTGAACGCGAGGAGGGGCGGCGCAGGACCAGTGTCGCCCGAACGTGGGAGTCCAGCTCATCGAGGCGGCGCGTCAGCGAATGTCGGGTCCGCACCAGCTCACGGCCGGCCTCGCGCATGCGCCGCCAGTGGTCGGCCGATGCCGTGTTGAGGTACTCGTTGACGCGTGAACGGAACGTCTCGCGCGTGAACGTCACACAGTGCTGGCCATCGACGAAGCCCAGGCGGTCGAGATCGTCGGTGGCTTGTGCGAAGAGAAGGACGCCAGCCGCAGCGATCTCGAAGTACTTCGGCGTCGTCAGCCGGTAGGCGGGATCCTCCGAACCCGCCGCCACGGCGGCGTCGAAGCCCGAGAGCCAGCCGAGGTAGCTGGCTTCCCGATAGACCTTGTTCTCGACGCCGCTCGCGGTGAACGAGGCGACGCCAGGCTGCTTCCGGCACCAGTTACGCAGTGCGTAGGCCTCGTGCTCGGATGCACCGAAGACGGCGACGGTCGTCTGGCCTCGCGATCGCACCGGCTCGGTGGCAATCCACGAGTCAGGGACAGTCCAGGGGAAGTGGACGAGGCGCTCTGGAGGAAGCCTCTGGAAGTGCGCGAGCGTGGGATGCCAGTACTGCACGAGCGCGAAGTCGATGCCTTGATCGAGGATGTACTCTTCACGCCACTTTCGGTCGTGCGGGTCGCTGATCATCACGTAAGAGGGAACGCCTCGCGCCTCGAGTGGCGCCGCGGCATCGCGGCGCCACTCCACGACCGGGGCCGCCCAGCCGGGGTCGAGCGACAGGAGGAAGTCGATCTGTCCCGAGCGCCCGTCGAACGTCGCCTGATCGTGGATCACGCGCGTGTCGAACCGCTGGCAGAGTTCCCGGATCAGCGACGGCGTCGTCGCCACGACGCTGCGGTCCAGCAGAACGAACTCGGGATCCACGATCAGGCCGAGGCGCAGGCGCGCAGTCAAGGGACCTCCTGCTGATACAGCCCCGAGAACCCGACGTATTCGACGGGGAGGTCGGCGACGCGACGGAAGCCGTGGCGCGCGAGCAGCCTGGTCTCGTGTCCCGCGAGCTCGGGATGCAGGTGGCTCGACAGCCCTTCGCCGAACACCGAGACCCAGACGAGATAGCCGCCTGGCTCGAGCACGGCCCGCATCTGTTCCAGCATGCCGTCCGGCGAAGCCACGTGCTCGGCTACGTCAGTGCAGATGATGCCCTGGACCCTCCAGGGCAGCGCCAGCGGCGAGCCGGCATCCGTCTGCAGGAACACCCCGCCCGGGATGGCGTCCGCCCGCCAAGCCACGTAGGGGTGGTACACCGCGTATTCGTGATGGCACACCCGCCGGAATCCCATCGCCTTCGCAAGAAGGCTCGTGTGGCCTCCGCCGGCGCCGTAGTCGAGCACGGACGACACTCCGCGCTGCTGCAATTGCCGGAGCAGTGCGACGCGGCGCAGCCACTGCCTCCGGCGGGCCGCGACGTCATGATCGGCTGCGAATACGCCGTGACCCCACGGCAGGATGGCTGCGCTGCTGACGTAGAAATCGTGCAGAGCGGCAGGCGTCGGCTCGCGTCCTGCCCACAGCGCGTCGAGCCTGGCGTATCGTTCGTTGGAGGCGCGAATGAGGTCGTCGGCCGAGACGGCGCCGCGGAATCGCTGGAACGCGAGGATCTCGTGACAGACCTCCCAGCTCAGGCGGCGCCCCTCCCACGTCAACGTCTCGCTCCGCGCCTGCTCGAGCACCGAGGGCACGCAGATTCGCACGAACCAGGGCCGAAAGACCGTATCGAGATCCTCTGCGTCGTTCCAGCCGGCGAACGAGCCGTCGCACCAGACGCGCTCACCGCCGCTGACCTCGTCTTCGCCCCCTTCGATGACGGCAAGGAGATTCCGCCGGTTGTCGGTCTCGCCCGCGATCGACAGGATCCGCACCCGCTCCGGCGCGCCAGGCCCGTCGGCCGACAGCCACGAGCAGAACTCCCGTTCGTCGAAGAAGCGGGGGTCTGTTGGCGCAGGCCAATCGGTCGACGAGCGGTTGTGCTCGAGCACCAGGGTCCGACGGCTCAGCCGCCTCGCCAGATCTGCGACCCGTTCGACGTCGGCTCGCGGGGCTCCCTCGCCTGCGAGCACGTGAAGGATGGTCGTGTCGGCGGCCATGCCGTGCCTGGCGAGGTACTCCTCGACGGTGGGGTTCGCCCGGGGAATCTCGTGGAACCCCCAGGGGTGACGCCTGACGACCTCGACGACCTCGCCCGTCACGAACGGCGCGACGCCCGCGAATGCCCAGCCGTGGGGATCGGCGGCGACGCGCGTGACGCCACCGTGGCTCGTGATTGTGGTCAGTCGACACTGCCGCTCCAGCGCCCGCTCGCGCCACGAACGCCAACGATGATGCCAGGCCGCCGGGAACCATTCGTCGATGTTCGATACATGGATGGCGAGCGACTCGCCCCAGGCCACGAAGGCGTCCAGGTCCTGTGCCAGCACGTCGAGGCACACGAAGCGACAGGGAGTTTCTGTGAGGCACCGCCGGACGGACAGAAAGGCGGCATCGGCCGACAGCCACCCGTGCCCGAAGAAGAACGTGTTCGTGTTCGGTACCCGGTCGCCGCGTTCGTCGCAGCCCGTCGCCTCGCCCGCGCCGACGGGGACCCGTTCGGTCACGGGCCAGCACGGCAGCAGTCGGCGACAGTTCCTCGTCTCGGCCAGCGGCACCCCGTCGGCGAAGCGGCCGATCGTCTCCTCGAACGTTGCCCGGCCGCGTCCGGACAGGCGAAGGAATGTGTCGGCCGCGATCGAGGGGTCGATCGGCTGCCGAAGGAAGTCGGCCTGTGTGTCGACCGTGAGGCCGGGGGCATCCGTCGTTTCGAGCCACGACGACACCGGTCGCCTGAACACCCTGCTGATGAACTCCGCAGGCGATCGGGACATCGCCACGAGCTCGACGATCAGGCGGGCGTACGCCAGGGCCGAGGGGTTCAGGTCGAAGAACAGCAACTGGCGGGGCCGCAGGACGGTCAGGTAGTTCAGCCCCGAGAGTCCGCCGACGACCGTCGCGTAGCTCTCGACCTCGGTCGGACCCTCGGTGCCGAGGGTCTCGACGTTGCGCAGGACGTGGTCCATGCGATCGGCGCTCGCCAGGTACAGCTCGGCGGGAGTGGTGAACAACGACACGCCTTCAGTCTCCCCCGGAAGACGCGACCGACGCCAGCAGTCGGCGCGCCGCGACGTGATCGGGCAGGCGCTCGAGGCACTCGGCGAGCAGCACGACGGCTTCCGTCTGCTTCGAGCGGGTCAGCGCCTCGCACGCCAGGTGGTAGCACGCACCTGCCACGAGGCGTGCGCTGGCCGGCACGTCGTCACGCCGCTCCCTGATCGATCGATACAGGCGCCAGGCCTCGTCCTCGCGCCCGCGAGCGCGCAACGCGTGCGCGATGTGGTAGTCGAGCTCGACGGCTTCATCGCGGGACGCAGCAGGAGCCCGGCGTCCCGCCTCTCCAAGTCGAAGCGCGAGGTCGGGGCGGCCGTCGCGCAAGCAGTGGCGCACGACCTCCACGATCGTCCTCAGCGCTGTTGCCGGTGTCGACGAGTCACTCTGCGGGTCGATCTGGCCGATGAGGAAGCTGGCCGCGAGCGTCGACGCCGGAATCGGTCCGTCGTGCACGGCTTCACGGCATGCCTGCGCGCCGAGGACCTGCGCGACCGCTGCGATGTCGGCAGTCGACCCCAACGTTCGCCGGTCTTGGCCGCCTCCCGCAGACAGCGCGGCCTCGTCGAGGGATGTCGACGGCCTTCGGGGAAGCGAAAGACACACGAGGCGATCGCCGAGAGCCTCGGCGAGCAGCGTGGCCGTCATCGACGAGCCCGCCCAGATCAGCAGATCGAACTCGGTGAGCCAACGCGTGGCCGAGAGTGCGGCGAGCCAGCGCGCCGCGTCGCTGGCGGCCTGCGAGAGTTCAGGGGCAGACTCGAGGTCGAGGCGCACCGGGTCTGGCATCGATGTGGGGAACCGGCACGCAATGTCGGCGATCTCCCGCACGCGCTCGCGCTCGGAGATCGCACCGACGGCGAGGCCAAGGTCCTTCAGCGTCTCCATCCAGGCCGCGAGCAGGGCTTCCGCTGGAGGGTCCTCCGCCACGGCATCGCACGCATCGAGTACGACGACGAACGGCGCAGGCGACCGCTGAGAAACCGCCCACGGCGGGGGCGGCGGTACCTCTGCGTGTACCGGCTGTTGCACGAGCCCTGCCCAGAGACCGCACGCCAGGCCACGCCAGCAATCGAGGCGAAACGTGACGAGCGCCGATGCGCGCAGCTCGCCACGGGCGAGCAGGGCACGCCCTTCAGTGACGAAGTGTTTCGAGGCGTGGGTCCGGACGGCGAAGAGGGCGCGACGCCAGCGTGAGCCAGGGCCGTGGCGCAGGACGAAGTAGCCGTCGCTGCGGGCGACGGCGCGGCGTGCGCGCAAGCCCGCCGGTCCAAAGACCGACGGCGCCGCGTAGTGCCGGACCGGCGCGTCGGGCTCGTACGCGACGTCGAAGCCGGCCGCGATGAGACGGAGGCAGACGTCGGCCTCGTCAAGATAGTAGGCGAACTGCTCGTCGAATCCCCCGATGGCGGCCAGCACCCGGCGAGGCATCGCGCAGTTGCCGCCGGCGACGCGGGGGAACCAGGGTGTCCCGTCCGGAGCCGCTTCGTCTGGAGCGGGTGTGTCGAAGTGTTGGAAGCCGCACAGAGACGTTGCGCCGCCCGCGAACTCGACCGTGTCGGAATCCGAACGGAAGACGGGTCCCCCGACGGCACCGAGGGTGGCATCCGCCAGCCGGCGCGTCAGCGAGGCGAGCCAATCCCGCCTCACCGGGACTGCATCGTCGTCGATGAATGCGATCACGTCTCCGCCCGCGGCGCCGATGCCGAGGTTGCGCGCCCGGCTGATGTTCGGGCTCCCGCAGGTGACGATGCGTGACGGCTCGGCAGCGCTGACCGCCCGCTGCGTGCCCTCATCGGCGGGGCCGAGGACGACGACGAGCTCGAACGCCTGAGTCTGGCGGCGCAGCGCCGAGACGAGTCGTCGGAGCGGGGTCTCCCGGCTGCCATGCGTGCAGACCACGATCGAAACGAAGGGAATCGCGGTCACGGTTCAGGGGGCGTCGTCTGCCGCAAGTTGCGAACGGCCGCACAGCGAGCGAGCCACGCAGACCGGAGTTCGACGCAGTGGCGCATCGCGCGCTGCTCGAGGGATGCGTCGAGACGGGCGGAGGCGAGAAACGCCTCGAACATCGTGAGGGCTCCGAAGACGAGGTCCTCGCGCTCCGCGCGCACGGCGACGGAGAACAGGAACTCTCCGGCGGCCTCTCCTTCGACCGGGGGTGGCCAGGCGCCCGGCTCGGGAGGCTCGGCGCGCAGCCGCGTCAAGTAGCCCTCGAGCAAGAGACGCTCGAACGTGTTCCAGCGTGTCGGCAGCGCTCCCAGCGCCTGCTCGATACCCGCACGCGCCTCGTCGTCCCGTCCCAGGACGAGGCGAAGCTCCGCCAGTCGGGCGGCAGTCTCCGCGAGCTGCAGGTGCCTGCCAGGCGATTCGAGCAACGCCACGGCCGTGTGCCACTGCTGTTGTTCAACGAGCCATCGCGCCCGAAGGTCGAGCGCGGCATCGGACGTCTCGGGCAAGCGGTCGGCGGCCTGGAGAGCGGCCAGCGCGTCGTGCCGTTCGCCGTTCGCAGCTGCTGCGTGCGCGTATTCGAGGGCCGCAGCGCCCGCCGCCGTGTATCCGGCCGCGTGGGCCGCCGCCAGCAGTTCGCCCACCGTCCGTCGGCTCGAGCCGTCCCTCGCGCCGCGTTCCCAATCCCGAGCGAGTGCCCGCCGAATCCGGTCCAGGGCCGCGCCGGGTTGACCCGCGCGGCGAAGAACCTGCGCTTCGTAGACGTACGCTTCGAACTGGAGCGGGTCCACGTCGCACGGCGTCTGCGTGTGCGTGTGCGGGCGGGGCGCGTCGTCGTCGCTGCTCCACACGCCCCAGCCCCGCGGGTTGCGTTCGACCGACGTGAGGCGCGTCGCACACGCCCGCTGCCATCCCATCTGCCACAGGATGCGCGTGTCACCCGGCAGCTCGTCACCCCGAAGCGTCGGGTGCCACTGGTGGACGACGCGTGTCTCGCGCACGAAGGTGCGAGTGAAGTGGTATCCCGCCTCGAGCCGGGTGAGCAGGTCGCGGTCCTCCCATCCCCAGCATCGGAACCTCTCGTCGTACCCTCGCAGCACTGTCAACGTCTCGCGGTCGCAGAGGAACGCGCCGTGGAGACCGTGCACGCCGTCCGGGCTGTGCACGAGGTTCTGCCGACCGACTGCCCTGGTGAGATAGTCGTCGGCGCTCAGCTGGCCTCGCCGCGCGAGATGGCACAGTTCCAACCAGGCGCTCCGCGAGAGCGGTACGTAGCTCGCGACGGTGCAGTAGGTTCGCGGTTGCCATGCCTCGACGAAACGCCGCACCACGTCGGTGACGAACACGACGTCCGGATCGGAGTTGAGCACGAGCGGGTGACGCGCGATCCGGATGCCTGCATTGCGCGCCTGGGCGTTGTTGCGGGGTGGTCCCGGCGGTCGCAGACGCAGATATCGCAGCTCGACATCGGGATTGGTCCAGCACGCGACGATCGTCTCCGTGTGATCGGCGCCGCCATCGTCCACGACCAGGACCTCGACGGGCACGGGGAGCGGGAGCCACCACGCGAAGGCCTCCAGCCATCGCTCGAGGTAGGCGCCACGGTTGTAGCACGGCAGGACGACCGAGACGCCAATCTCCCGCGGTCTCGGCGAGCTCATGGGTGGCTCCCTGTCGCGGCGCCGGCCCGACCGAGCTCGTCGAGACGCGCTGCCGCCCGACCGTGCGCCGGGTTGGCTGTCAGACAGCAGGCGAACGCATCGGCGGCCTCTGCTGGCTGTCCGGCCGCCAGCGCGATCTCGCCAAGGTGAAACCAGGCAGCCGACCGCAGGTCGGCCGACAGGCTGGAGAAGTGCGGCGCGACTCTCAGACGTTCGAACTCCTTGCTGGCGTGATCGATGAACCCGCAGCGCTTCAGCGCCGACGCGAGGTGGTACCGGGCCGAGAGTCGCACGGGGACCGGCAGGGACAGGTCGTCGACGACGTCGAAGAGCTCGGCCATCGCGAGCGGCGTGCGCCCCTCGCGCAGGAGGCGGAGTCCGGCGTCGAGCCGAGAATCTGGGCCCATGCTGGCTGCGGCTCTTCGACGTGGGCCCTGAAGCGCCGCTGTGTCGGGTTGATTCACGAGGCGCCTGGCCACGCGTTCGACGGCGTCGAGATCGTCGAGGGCGCTCGTGTCGAGGTCAGGGGCGAACCGTCGCGCGTCCCCGGCGAGCCGGACGGCGCGCGCCGCGTCGCCGTTCGACAGACAGGCTTCGATGGCTTCGACGTACACTGCTGTCGCCGGCAGTCGGCCTGTCGCGGCCGCCACGAGCCGGCGGCGCTCGTCGTGGGTGGTCTCCACGATCATCGAACGGCGAAGTCGCTCCACGAGTCCTGCAGGAGCGCCGGCGTCTTCGATCCAGTCGACCACCACGCTGCCACGGGGGCGGCGGCTCGCGTTCGGCTCGCCCCCACTCTGCTGGCGCGCGGAGTCGTAGAGCGGCAGGAGCCGCTTCGCCATGTGGAGGTGAGTCGCGTGAAGGTGCACGTGATCGCGCGCCGCCCGTCCCAGGCGCTCGCGCTCGGCCTCATCCGTCATCAGGCGCGCCAGCGTCGAGGCCAGGGCGGCGCGGTCGCCCGGCGGCACCAGGACGCCGGTGACACCGTCCTCGACGACTTCGGGAATGCCTCCAACCCGAGTCGCGACCGCCGGCACGCCGAACCGCATGGCCTCGAGGTAGGTCAGTCCGAATGATTCGAACCGGCTCGGCACCACGTAGATCGCCGCCTCGGCGTAGCGAGCCCTCAGGCAATCATCCGATACCTTTCCGTGGAAAAAGACGCGGTCCAGCCAGGGGCATCCTGCGTGTTCATCGAGAAACGCCGCCTTGAGCGTCGTGCCGTTACTCGCTGTACGCGTGTCGTCGCCGACGATGTCGCAGCACCAGTCCGTGTGGTCGGTCAGTAGGGCCGGCAGAACGGCGAGCAGGTCGTCGAGCCCCTTTCGCCGCACGTGGGTGCCGACGAACAGCAACCGGCGGGCCGGTCGCGGGCGCGGCGACGTCGACTGCGGCACCACACCGAGCGGGGTCACGACGACGCGGTCGCGTGTCTCGTGGTCGAGCAATCCGCGTTCGCAGTACTTGGCGACCAGTCCGCGAGACGGGGCGCAGAGGACCGCTGCATGTCGCATCTGCGCCCGGTCGAGCCACATACCGGCGTCGAGGTCGTCGTTGACCGCCCACTGTTCGAACTCGACGACCTCGGAGAGTGACGTCACGAGCATCAGCACGACCGGGACTGTGCCGTCGACCAGCACGCCCAGGCCTTCGAAGTTCCAGTTCGTTGCGTGGAACACGTCGACGGGCGTCCCTGCGTCGAGCAGCTCCTGCAACCGGTCGGCGACGGCCAGGGCATGGGCGAGATTGCCGTTGAGGATGGGGTGCCTCGGGAACAGGCATCGACGGCTCGTGCCCGGAGTGACGCCGTGTACGCTGAAGCCGAGCCGGAGGTGGCGGCGCTGCACCGGGCTCTCGCCGAAGACGTGCACGTCGTGACCGAGCGTGTGGAGCGCGTCAGCGAGATCGAACGTGTACCGTGCGGGGCCCTCACAGGGGCCGTCGGGGACCAGTTGCCTTGCGGCGAGGCCAATCGACAGACGGCGATGCGGGCGGGGCCGCGAGAACGGCAGGAACGCGCTGGACGGGGCCCGTCGGGGTGCCGTGGGAGGTGGCGACAGCGACCGAACGGCAGCCAAGGCGACGCCGAGGGTCATCTGCATCAGGAAGGAAGCGAACTCGCGCGCGGAGATCCGCCCGTGACGGCGCGCCGTGAGGACCTCCCGTACGTAGTGCTTGCCGGGCAGCCTGCGAAGCACGCGCCCGAGCCGCAGGCCGCGCGGGGCGGCGCTGTGCCGCAAGCAGAAGTACGTGTCGTCGTGGGCGACGGTTCGCGTCCGCTCGACCAGTTGCCGGTGCGGCGACGGCGCGGGGTAGTGTCGGACCGTCGCTGTGTCGACCCAGGCGAAGCGATATCCCCGGTTGGCGAGTCGCACGCTGATGTCGCACTCGTCTCCGTAGTAGACGATGCGTTCATCGAAGCCGCCGATCTCGAGCAGTGCCGCTCGCCGGTACGCCGCGTTGGTGCCCATCGGCCGTGGACACCAGCCCGGTCGCGTCCTGCGGGGGTCCTCGGGCGTCGTGACGAAGACGTGCTCGCCGTCGCGCGATACCGACCCTGCGCGGAACTGGAACGACTCGCTGTCGCCATCGAGGACCGGACCTCCGGCAGCCCCGACGCCGGGATCGCTCGCAAACGGTGCGACGAGTGCTCCGACCCAGCCTCGGTCACCGGGGAGACCATCGTCGTCGATGAAGACGACAACGTCGCCGGCGGCTGCATCGAGGCCGAGGTTCCGCGACGTGCACATCCGCGTGAGCGGGCAGGACACCAGCTTGACGACGTCGCGGTACGGGGCGACCACGTCATTCGTATCATCGCTGCAGGGGCCGACGACGAGCACGACTTCGAGCGCGTCGTACTCGAGATGGGCGAGCGAGGGGAGCAGCCGCCGGAGATGCGCCGCCCGGTTCCACGTGTTGACGACGATGGAGACGGACGGACCGGTCATGACGGCGGCTCCGAGGGCCGCATATCGCTCGCGACGATGGTAGGGCTCGGTCGGCCGGCGCGGAGGAAGTCCACGACATCCTGCAACCGCCTCCGGAGCGCGTCCTCCGAGAAGCGCTCGAGATTGGCGTACTGCCGCCGGACCACGTGCTCCCGATGGTCCGGGCGATCCAGAAGGGACGCGATCTCGTCAGCCGCCTGCAGGCTCGACCACGCTCTGAGCAGGACGCCCGAGTCGCCGAGCGTTTCCGGGACGGCGCCGTGAGGCGCCGCCACGACCGGTACGCCGAACGCCATGGCCTCCACGAGGGGCACGCCGAACCCCTCGTGTTCGGACGCCGACAGGAAGACGTCGGCGAGCCGGTAGTATGCGCACAAGCGCGCGATGGAGACCACGCCCGGCAAGTCGACCGAAAGACCGCGATGACGCCCCTCGATGGTCCGGATCCTCCGAACCAGCGATTCGGCCCCGGGCTGTCCCGGAAGCACCACCCGCACGCGGCCCCGCCCATCAGCCGCCAATCGCGCGGCTGCGGCCACCACGAGGTCGTGCCGCTTGTTGCGAGCGAATCGTCCGACGAAGAGGACGACGATCTCCCGGTCACGCTGCTTGCGTTCTCGGGCCAAGGCCAGCCAGTCCTCGTCGACGGGGTGCGCGGTGAGCGACGCCTGGTCGATCAAGGGGTACAGACATGCCGTCGGACGCGGCGTTACAAGGTGACGAGCGACGTCGGCGATATTGAACAGCGAGTCACCAGTGATGAGGTCGGCGTGCTGCGCCATGCGCGGCAGCTGCGAGAGGCCCCGCGCGGTCATCTCGAACGATGGATCGGTGGGGCGGAAGTAGCGGGTCGGGGTGATGTTGTGGTAGTGGAGGACGCGACGCGTGCGCAGTTCCCCGAACAGCCCTTCGAGCCGGCTGTACCCGTAGAAGTGCAGCATCACGATGTCGTGCGGCGCGAAGCGCGCGCACGCGATCCGACCGGTGAGCGGCGCGAGCTCGGACTGGACGAACACCGTCTGGATGGCATCGACGCCGCCCAGCGGAGCGAGCAGCCTGGCCTGAGCGGCGATGATCGAACCGATGGCGTCTGGCGACTGCAACGCCTCGGTGACCTGGAAGATCCGCGGGTCTGCCTTCATCTTTCGGGTCGTCCGTGGCCGGGAGACCACCCGATGATACGCGTCGAGTGTTCGCTCGGCCATCAGGTCGGCCGTGAACAGGGACGCAAACCGCGCGCGAGCGGCTCGTCCCATCTGGCACCGGGCATCTCGGTCCGAGGCGAGTGCCCCAACCTCGGCGAGCAGGTGGCGCCAGTCGTCGAGAGGCGCCAGGCGTGCGGTCGTGTGGTCGTGCACCTCGTTCGCACCGCCGACGTCGAACGCCACCGTTGGCAGGCCGGCACGCATGGCTTCCAGGAACACCAGGCCGAACGACTCGTACCGCGCCGCATGCAGGAGGAGATCTGCCCGCCGGTAGCGCTCCCACAGGATGTCGTCGGCAACCGGTCCGAGAAAGGTCACGCGGTCGACGTGCCCTGGGGCGTGACGCGCGAACCACTCCGGATACGTGTGACCCGTGGCGGCGCGAAAGCCGTCGCTCGCACTGTTGTCGCTTCCCACGAACGTCACGTGGATCCGCGGGTGGGTGACGAGTGTGGATCGCAGGCCCTCGAGCAGGGGCAGCGTGCCCTTACGCTGCTCCAGCCGGCCGACGACCAGCACCTCGACCTCGGCGCGAGTCGGGCGTTCCAGGGGCCACGGCCCTCGCTCGTCGTTGAGGCCCAGCCAGGCGACTCCCGACCGGGCCGAATCGACCTGCGTCCCGTAGAGCCGTTGGACGTCGGTCAGGACCGACTGTGAGTCGGCCAGCACGAACGACGCACGTGCCAGGGCCCGGGCGTCGAGCGCGAGCAGCTCGACTTCGTGTCGACGTGGGGCGCGGTCCTGCAGATCGATCAGATGCCTCAGCGTCGTCTGCAGCCACAGCACGACGGGTGCGGGTGCCCGTTCGAGTGTCGCAGCTCCCTGCGCCAGCCAGAGCGGGACGTCGATGACGTCGAAGGGCCGCGCCTCGTGGTGGCGCTCCACCAGTTCCCAGAGAAGCTGACTGTCCGTCAGCGGCCAGTCGAGAACGGGCAGCGAAGGGAACCAGGTGTTGGGGTACTTGGGCCGTGTGCCCGTGTGGATGGTGGCTCCGTCGGACCTGGTCTCTTCACGTCGAGGGCCGAGCGTGAAGACGTGCACGTCATGGCCACGCCGCGCCAGCGCCCCCGCGAGCGTGCCTCTCTGGCGGGCGATGCCGTCGGCTGCCGTGCGAGGATCCGAGATCGAGATCAGCGCAACGCGCATGTCAACGATCGGCCGACCCGGCGGCAGGCCCAGTGGCCGCGAGAAGGGTCTGCACGAGCTCGCTGACCGCCGCGAGGACGCGACGGCCTTCCCGCCACTCGGAGACCTCCAGACCGGGGCGGGTGGCAAGGGTCTCGACGAGGGTCCTGATCGCGGCGTGAGCCGCCCGCTCGACGGCACGCGCCGCCGGATGTCGTGCGGCCCTCAGGGCGTCGAGGCCACCCCGTATCGCCGCCCACTCAGGGAGCTGCGCGAGCGTTGCCGGTTCTGCCGCGATACCGGATGGCGCACGCTCGATCGTGCGACGGCCGGCGAGGTGCTGGTCGAGCCGCGCGGGGAAATCCGACGGTCGTGGGCTCTCGGTGTTGGGACTCGACATCAGGTTCGACGGAGGGGGCCTCCCCTGTCGACAAGTATCGGATCCAGCGGGCCGGCGCGACAGCCCTTTCGCGGCCCGGCTGTCGGGTGGTCAGCGCCGTGGAGCGCGGGCCAAGGCGCGGCGCGAGGCGAGTCCATATAGCCGGCCCAGGCCCGCGAACGTCGACGCCCAGGCGAAACGCCGCTCCACCACGCGGCGTGCGGCAGCGGCCATGCGCCGGGCAGTGGCAGGATCCCGTAGCGACGCACCGATGGCCGCGGCGAGCCGTCTCGCCGACGGGCGCCCGTCAACGAGGAGACCGGTCTGACCGTGCCGCAGCGAGTCATCCACACCGGCCGCCCGACACGCGACGACGGGCACTCCGAGAGCCATCGCTTCGAGAACGGCGAGCCCCTGCCCTTCGTCCTCCGATGCCGATACGGCCACGGTCCATCGGCGCATGTGCGACGTCGGGTCGGGCACGGAGACCGAGAGACGCACGTGGGCGGCGAGAGTCAGCCTCTCTATCTCGGACCGGACGCGTTCAGCATAGTCCGGATCGGCGATTGGGCCGATCAACTCGAGGCGCGCATCGGGGTACGAGGTGCGCAGGTGCGACAAGGCCCGCACGACCAGGTGCTGACCCTTCCTCGGCTCGATCCGGCCGAGCACGCCAATGACCGGGCCGCCGGATGCCGCTCGGCTGGCGGGCGCGGCGGGAACGTCCACGCCCCAGGCAACGAGGTGCAGCTTCGTGGTCGGGACCCCCAGGGCCCTCAGCCGACTCCGGTAGGCAGTCGATGTGCACACAACGACGTCGGCCTGCGCGAGGCCCCACGCGTCCATCCGGTCCATCCACGGGGGCCGCCGAGGCGCCCAGCTGTTCAAGTGGGCGATCGTCGGACCCTGCCAGAGTCCGCGATCACGCAGTACGGCGCAGGCGCAGGCCGGCACGCCGCTGTGAACGTGGACGATCGACGGAGCGAATGCCTCGATGGCCCGTGCGAGCTTGTCGGTCGCCGGCCAGAGATGTTCCGGCGAGCGTCTGAAGAAGTCGATGCGCCCCAAGGCGATACCTGAGCGCGCGAGCGCGCGGCGGTACGGCGCCCAGTCGCGCAGCTCGTCCACCCGCGCGCTGCTCGTCACCATGACCGCTGACGAACGGACCTGCTCCTGCGCGAGCCGAACGATGACACGGCCCGCGCCGCTCCAGAGAAACGGGGCGACGTGCAGGATGCGATCGGGCCAGCTCATGGGCTTCCTGATGTCGAGCCGACGAACGGCTATGCTGTTGGCGCCGGTGATCGGCCGTCGGGTGCCGGCGCCTTGCCGGTCCTGGAGGTGCCGGATTGCCGACGCCATTGAGACACGCCATGATATCCGCATCGACGCTCGAGGTGCCCGCCCAGATGACGCCGCGCGAACGCCTGTTGTTGTTCGCGCTCGCCCGCGCCTCGTGCCCGAAGCGTGTCCTCGAGATCGGCTCGTGTGAGGGCGGGTCTACACTCCTCCTGCACCGCGCGCTCGAGCCATCGGCGGCACTCGTCGTGATCGAGCCCACCCCGCGCTGGACGGCCGACACGCGCGGCGAGCTGGAGCCACGCGCGGTGCTCGTCGAGGGGCGGTCGCCCGCCGCGCTGCCCCTCGCCTCACACCGGGCCGGCGGGCGCTTCGATTTCGTCTTCGTCGACGGCGACCACACGGCGGCCGGTGTCGAAGGCGATCTGATCGGCATCACGACGTATCTGGAGCCCGGGGCGACGGTGCTGCTGCACGACGCGCATTACTGGGGCGTCAGTGATGGGATCGCGCGCGTGCTCGCGCTCGGTGTGGGATACGCCGATGCCGGGTTGCTGGCGGTCGAACCGACGCCAGAAGTTGGGCGGGTCGAGGCAGGCCGCCCCGTCATCTGGGGCGGCCTGCGGATGCTGAGGTTCTCGCCGAAGCCTTTGAGACCGTGACCGCCTTGGCGTACCACGAACCCGCCCCCACCGGGGTCAGGTCGTGAAAAAACCGCGCATTCAAGACCTGACCCCGACCACCCCGG
>JAHDVQ010000061.1:0-1358 GCA_023384595.1 Vicinamibacteraceae bacterium
GCCTGCTGCCACGGGCGCGGCTCCCTCGCGGCGCTGGCCGAGGTACTCGATGCCGCCCTGCACGTCGAGGCGGACGCGTGTCTCATCGCCCTCGGCCGGAGCGAGGCTGCCTGCCTGCGTGCCGCCCTCCCTGAAGCGCGCCGTCAACTGAAAGCCGCCCCGCTTCATCCCCGCCCGTGTGAGGGTGATCGTCAACGGATAGCGTCTGCCGGGCGCGAAGCGCTCGGGCAGGCCCTCGATGACGACCCGTCCGGGGCCCGAGTCGGGCTCGGCGTCGAAATGGCAGGCATGACACGACTGCTCGCTGAAGCCGCCGGAGAATCCCGCTGGAGCGCCCTCGGCGTAACCCGACGCCCGGGTCGCGACCGCCAGCACGAGCGCCGCCGACGCCACGAGCGTCGCGGCGCCCGCCAGCACGCCCGGCCTCACGAAGCGCCCCGGGCCTTCGTGTCGATGCGGCCGATCCTGTTCGCGTCGGTGCCGAACCACAGCCACTTCGTCTTCGGATCGAAGAACATGTGGCGAATCGTCCCGCTCACCGCGATGTTCGCGAAGAACGCGCCGGCCTCAGGGTCGAATCCGACCAGACGCTTCTCGGGACCGGTCTCCGAGATCCAGAGACGCCCTTGATCGTCCCGGGTGATGGCGTACGGCCGCGAGCCCGGACCGCCCGGCATCGCCCACTCGCGGGTCTGCTTCGTCTTCGGGTCGATGCGGATCAGAAAGCCGCGGGCTTCGTCGCCGGTCCAGACCATCCCGTCGGATGTCACCTCGAGCCGCCGCGAGCGTGACGTCGCGTCGGACTGGCTGTAACGCACGACGGTCATCGTCTGGGGGTCGATCTTCGCCACCATGTTGGTGCGCAGCAGCGCCACCCAGGGGTGGCCCTGCGGATCGATCACGATGCCGTACGGGTTCGATGGCTGATCGTGGGGCGTCAGCAGATCCAGCGCCCCGGTGGCCATGTTCAGTCGCCCGACACGATTCGACCCCTGCGACGTGAACCAGATGTGGCCCTTCCCGTCGAACACCATCGTGTGCGGGTCGCGTGCCTCGCCCGTCATGACGGTCCTGATCGCGCCGGTCGCCGGATCGAGCCGGCCGATCCGGCCGTTGCGATTCCCGGCATACCACACGACGCCCGTGTGATCGACGATCACCGTGTGCGGATGGGTGCCGTCCTCGATCTCGTAGCGCGTGAACCGTTCGGTCTTCGGGTCGAACCGGCCGATGTAGTTGCCCGCCTGCCCGACGAACCACACCTGACCATCGGGCGCGACGGCCGGGTCACGCGGGCGCCCGCCCCACTCGACGTCCCACTCCTTCAGGTCGAAGTCCGCCGGCTGCGCCGCCGCGAC
>JAHDVQ010000061.1:1458-12864 GCA_023384595.1 Vicinamibacteraceae bacterium
CCCACTCGACGTCCCACTCCTTCAGGTCGAAGTCCGCCGGCTGCGCCGCCGCGACGGGAGGACACCACACCGTCAGGGTCGCCGCCGCGGCGACTAGGAACAACCTCGTCACTGGACACCTCCACCAGCCTGATTCGGGATGCGCTGAAGGCCCCCATTCTACCCTTTGCCGGCCCTGCCCGGGGACGGCGCGGGACGTCGCTGAGGTTGCATCCGCAGGTGCCACGGCGTATCCTTCGGTTTCTTCCGCAACCCCCGACAATGGCTCCGCCTCCAGGCGAGCGCGGGCGGAGCGTGTGCCGGGGCATCGCTCAGCGAGCACGGCTCCACCTTCCCACGGCCACGGCTCGGTCGTGGCGATCCTCCGTGCCGCTCCAGCGCCGGCACCGGCGATGGAGGCAACGATGGGGTGCTGTTCGAGGAGCCTCGACCGCCGCTGGAAGGGCGGCCTCGTGACCTTCACGGTCCATTCCGGGATGACGAACGTCACCGAGCTGCACGACGCGATTCGTGAGATCGAACGGACCACCAACCTGCGGTTCGTCAGACGTGTCGGCCAGGGGAGTTCCGCCGGGGACTTCATCGAGTTCAGGAACGGGCAGTTCTTCTGCCAGTCGCAGGCGGAGAACGGGGATGCGGCCATCGGCCGGCAGGGCGGGCGGCAGATCGTCTTCTGCCTTCCCGGTTCGGGCACGGGGACGTTCATCCATGAAATCGGGCACGCGGTCGGCCTGTTCCACGAGCACGAACGGAGCGATCGAAACAACTTCGTCACGATCAACACCGGCAACATCCAGCCGAACAGGGGCGGCAACTTCAGGCGCCGGACCAACACGTTGAACTCCGATCCGTACGACTTCCGATCGGTCATGCACTATGCCGCGACGACGTTCTCGGCAAACGGGAATCCGACCATTCAACCCGTGACGCCAGGCACCAGGTTGAACGGCAGCAACACGTTCACGGCCACCGACAGGGCCTTTCTCGACGCGATGTATCCCACCCGGCCGATCGTGCGCCGCTCCGACAGCTCGATCGATCCCGATCACGCCGGCGATGCCCGCGAGATTGCGGCCACGCGAATCTCGGGGACGTCCGACCTGGTGACCGCGATCGTCGACGACACCGACGACCACAACCTGCTCCTGATCAGGTGGCGTGTGGACGACCGCGGGGGCATCACGAGAATCGCCGACACGCACGGCGCTCCCGCGGGCAGGGCGTCGAGCGTGAGCGTGGCCGACGTCGGGGGCCGGATTGTCACGGCGTTCCGGAGCAGCACCAAGAACCTCATGCTCATCGCCTACGATGCGAGCGGCACCGGCCTGACCAGGTTCCCCGGCAACAGCGGCCAGCAGGCGGGCTCCGCCATGCAGATCAAGGTGATCGCGCTGTCGGGGAACCGCTGCCTGACGGTCTGCCGCACCGACGATCAGCATCGACGACTGCTGCTGATCGTGTGGCAGGTCAACGCCGACGGGTCGGTCACGCGACGCGGAGACAGCGGCACCCTGGCAGGCGAAGCGTCGGACATCGCGGTGACGCTCGTTCGACGGATCGCCTCGGAGCGTGGCGTCCTCGTGGCGACCGCGTCGAGGACGTCAGCCGACACCGGCCGCGTCCGGGTGATCGTCTGGTTCGTGGGCGACGACAACAGCATCGAGCGCCGGGGCGACACCGGCGACACCGGTGAACACGCCCTTGGAGACGCCAGCCAGCTCGCGCTCATCAGCCGGCACCAGGGACGCACCCTGATCCTGTCGTGCCGCGACAGCCACAACAGGCTGCTGCTGATCTCGTTGTCGGTCTCGGACAACGGACGGCTGGTTCAGCGGGTGGATGCCACGCACGGGGCCGCCGGCGAGATCGTGCGCAACGCTCTCGTCGCCCGTCCGTACGGGTGCCTGTCTGCCGTGTCCGACCAGGACGAGAACCTCTTCCTGATCAAATGGGAGCTGGACGACGACCGACGGCTGCGACGACTGGGGGACAGCGGCGACAAGCAGGCCGGGCGAGCCGGGATCGTCACCGCCGTCGCGGTGAGCCAGGGTGGGAATGCCCCGATTGTGACGCCCGTCCGCAGCGGCCGCCCCAGCCTGTTCCTGGTGTCCTGGGACGACCGTCCGGCCAACGGCGAACTCACCTTGTAGCCGCCGGAGGTCGAGGCAGATTGCGGGCCGGCTGGCCGGCCCTGGCCGCGCCTACGCCACCTGCCTGGCGATGAGCTGTGCGAAGAGGCCCGGCTGCTGCGAGAGCTCGTCGAAGGTCCCCGTCTGGACCAGACGCCCCCGCTCGATCACGAAGATGCGATCGGCGTGGCGGATGGTGGACAGCCGATGCGCGATCACCAGCCGGGTGGCGTTCATCCGTTCGAGGCTGCGGCTCACGATCTCCTGCGTCAGGTTGTCGAGCGCGCTCGTCGCTTCGTCGAAGAAGATGAGGCGCGGCCGCCTGACGAGCGCCCTCGCAATCATCAGGCGCTGGCGTTGTCCGCCCGACAGCGTGGAGGCGCCGTCGCTGATGAGCGTGTGCATGCCCATGGGCATGGCCCGGATGTCGTCGGCCAGGCCCGCCATCTCGGCCGCCTTCCAGGCGTCGTCCAGCGTCAACGGCGCCGACCCGGTGATGTTCGTGAACACGTCGCCCGCCATCAGCCGGCTGCTCTGAAGAACGACGCCCATCTGCCCGCGCACCGCCGACACGTCGACCGAGGCGAGATCGTGGCCGTCGTAGTACACCGTGCCGTTCTCGGGCGACTCGAACCCGAGGAGCAGGCGCAGCAGCGTCGACTTGCCCGATCCGGAGGGGCCGACAAACGCGACGAACTCGCCCGGCTCGACGCGGAAGCTGACGTCCTGCAGGATGAGCGGCCCTTCCGGGCCGTAGCGGAACGACAGGTGGCTCGCTTCGATGCGCCCGGTCAGCTCGCCGGGATCGGGCCTGGCCGGGTTGACCTCGGGCGGCGTGTCGAGGATGGGTCTGGCGCGCTCGAGAATCGGCACCGCGTCGAGCAGTCCGATCATCGTGTTGCTGAACGCCACGCCGGATGCGAGGAACGCGCCGAAGGCGGCGTTGAACGCGATGAACGTGCCGGTGTGCAGGTCGTGACCGCTCGCCATGCGGTAGTGGACGGCGCCCACGAGCACGGCCAGCGACACGAGGGGCAGCACGTCGTTGATGACGCTGATGGCGTTCCGGTAGCGGCCCGAGGCGAGCGCCAGCTGCTTCTGTTCGCGGAAGCCCGCGCACCAGACGGCGAACGCCCGCCCCTCGGCAGCGGCCACACGCAGCTTGCCGATGCCCGACACCATCTGGAACACGAGCCCGCCGATGCGGCCGGCGAGATCCTGCTCGCGGCGCCCGATTCGAACGGCGGCCACGCTGCACGCGGCACTGGCCAGCGCTGCCCCCACGAGGAGCCCGACGGCGACGGCCGCGAGGATCACGTCGTAATACAGCAGGAGGCCCAGGTACACCAGCGAGAACGTGCCGCTCAGCAGGCTCGTCGTGGCGGCGCCGCTGAAGAGCGTCCGCAACCGGTTGACCGCCGAGGCGCGCTGCGCCAGATCCCCGACCGAGTAGTTGCGATAGAAGGGAACCGGAAGGCTCAGCAGCCGGTCGACGATCAGCGACTGCAGCGTGGCACTGGTCCGCCCCTCCACCCTGACGAGCGCCACGGCGCGCGTCACCTCGAAGAGCGCCGTGCCCATCGCCATCGCCGCGAGCGCCCCGAGCATCGTGAACGCATCCGTCGGGTTGGCGTTGGGGATGATCTCGCTGAACATCCGGCCCGTCGCGACGGGGACCACCAGCCCGAGCAGGCTGGCGGCGAGCGCGGCCAGCGCGACCTGCCACAGGTCGCGGCGCGTGCGAGTGAACGCGAGCGCGGCGATGGCGCGGCCGCTCAGCGGCTCGGCGGGTGCCGGGGCGTAGAACTGATAACCGAACGTGTCGAGCGTGGCGGCCAGATCCGGCGTCAACCGTCGCTGCTCGCCGCGCATCGGATCGAACACGCTGTAGCCGCGACGGCCGGGGAGCAGCGCGACCGGGTGCCGGCCCTCGGCTCGAAACGCCAGCAGCGGCTCGTCACAGGTGCGCCACCAGCGCCCATGGAGCGCGACGCGGCGGTATCGCACGCGCGAGGTCCGGCACATCGATCCGAGCGGGTCGCGGGCGCGTCCCGACACCTCCCATTCGGGTGGGGGGTCGAACGTGATGCCCACCGTGCGCCCGATGGCCCGGCAGGCGGCAAGCAGCGCATCGGCCTCGCCGGCGGCCGGCGCCGCCGCTGGCACGTCCGTGAGGACGCCGGCCAATCCGAGCAGGGCGGATTCGCGCATTCGCGCATCCGCATCGGTCTTGAGGGCCGACCTCTGTCGATCGGCGGCCTCGGCCACCCGTGCATCCTGCTCGACCCAGCCCTGAAGAAACCTGCAGAGTCGCTCGATGCCCTGCCAGGCACTGCCGTCGCCGAGCACATCCTGCGTCCGGAGCGCCGAGACGCGGACGTCATCGTGCTCGGCCGCAATCCACGAGCCCCGTGCGATGGGAAACGGACCGGCCGAGGGGTCGATGCTGAACGCGGACCGATCGGCGACCGAGCAACGGCCGTGCTGCGCGAGGGCCCAGATGATCCCCTGCTTCGTCGCCGCGCGCTGTCCCACCCCCAGCGTGGCCGTCTCGCCGGCGTCGAGCAGCGCGTCGACCTGCGGCGCGCTTCGAGAAGCCACCGCATCGGAGGCGTGCGCGATGAACGCCTCCAGCAGGTGGACGATCTCGGGCGCCCATTCGGGCTGCGTCGCCACCGATTCGAGAGCGGTCCGCGGCAACTTCCACACGCGCGACCCTGCGGTACCGACCGCCAGCAGCGCGATCGGCGATGGACCGCTCGATGGCTCCACGCCGAAGAGCATCTCTGCCGGCCGCATGGTCCAGAGGTGACGCCGCGGGCCCGCGATGTGTCCTCCGTTCACGGGCACGCCGAAGACGAGCACTTCGCCGCGGTCCACGAGCCACACGGTGCCGGGATCGTCGAGAAAGAAGGGCTGAGCGCCGCCGCCCGTCAACGGCTGTCCCAGCGCCCGCAAGTGCGTCATGATCCCGGGCTGGCGGTCGGTGGGTGGCGCGACGGAGAGCACGCTCATGCTGGCACCTACGACTCCGCCGCCAGTTGGGCGTACAGGCCGGCCGCGCCGACGAGCTGTTCGTGCGTGCCGCGCTCGACCACTTTCCCGCGATCGAGCACGACGATTTCATCGGCGTCGCGGATGGTCGACAGGCGGTGCGCGATGATGATGGCGGTACAGCCCCGGATCCGGAGGTTGCGGTCGATGGTCTGCTCGGTCACCGTGTCGAGCGCGCTCGTCGCCTCGTCCAGCACGATGACGCGCGGGTTGTCGACCAGGGCACGTGCGATCTCCAGGCGCTGGCGTTGCCCGCCGCTGAAGTTCGCCCCTCCCTCCTCGACACGGCTGTCGTAGCCGCCGTGGCGGGCGGTGATGTCGTCGTGGATGCAGGCGTCCCTGCACGCCGCGACGATCGCGGCGTCGGGGATCGTCGGGTCCCACATGGTCAGGTTCTCGCGAATGGTGCCTTCGTAGAGCGCCACGTCCTGGTCGACGATCGCCACCGACCCGGCCAGGCAGGCACGCGGGATCTCGCGCCGCGGCCGGCCGTCGAACCTGATTTCGCCAGCCCACGCCTCGTAGAGCCCCGTGACGACCTTCGCGATCGTCGATTTTCCGCAGCCCGACGGCCCAACGAGCGCGACGCGCGCGCCGGGCTCGAGTGTCAGGTCGAAGTGCTCGATGAGGGGTCCGTCCAGCGTGGCATAGCCGAACGCCACGTCGTCGAGCTCGACGGCTCCCGTCAGCCTGGCCCCTGTCGCCGCACCCCGCGCGGCGGAGTCCTGCGGCCTGGTCTGCGGGTCGGTGTCGTACCGCAGCACGTCGTCGACGCGGTTCATGTTGCCCTCCATTTCCTGGAGGGTGCCGGCGAGCGACACGAGGTTGTTGACCGGCGTCAGGAAGCCAGCCATCAGCGCCTGAAACGCCACCAGCATGCCGATGGTGAGGGTGCCGTCCATGACGCGGACCGCGCCGAGCGACAGCACCAGCGCGTTGGTCACCGCCATGAGCAGTGGAGGAATGACGAGGAACACCTGCGTGACGAGCGCCAGATCCTGTTGCGCGTTGATGAGCCTGGTGTGATATCCGGCCCAGCGCGAGAAGAGGTCCGACTCGGTCCCCGACGCCTTCAGCGTCTCGATGGTCGCGAGCCCGCCCATGAGGGTGGCGTTGGCCATGGCCTGATCCTGCAGCAGCCGCCGGTTGCCATCGACCCGCCTGCGGTTAACGAGCAGCGTCGCCGTGACGATGAGGCCGGCCGCCCCCACGCCGACCACTGTCAGCTCTACATCGTAGGCGGCCATCAGGCCCGCGTAGCACACCACGAGAAGTGCGTCGATCGCCGTCAGCGCGAGCCGCGTGGACAGGAACGTGGCGATGTGATCGTTCAACCCGACGCGCGCGCTGATGTCGCCGCCGTACCGCTGGGTGAAGAACTGGATGGGCAGGCGCAGCACGTGCCAGAGGAAGCGGCTCGACGTCGCGATGGCGATCTTCGTGTCGAGACGCAGCAGGTAGCGGTGCTGCAGGGCCGACAACGCCGCACGCACGAGCGTCGTCAGGACCATCCCGATCAGCAGGGGCTTGAACCAGCTGTCCATGTTCGCGACGAGGATCTTGTCGACGAACAACCGCGCGAAGACCGGAAGCAGCAACCCTGGAACCACGAGGGCCAGCGCGGTGAGCGCGACGAAGGCGACAGCCGCCTCGGAGCCCCGCACGCGTTCGAGCAGCGCCGCGACCAGGCTGGCCTTCCGTCCGCCGCGCTCGAAGCCCGCGCCCGGCGTCAGCACCAGCGCGACCCCCGTGAACGAGGCGTCGAACTCCGCGTCGCTCACCACGCGCGGCCCTTCCGCCGGGTCGTTGAGGAACACCTTGCCGCGGCCGAACCCCTCCACGACCAGGAAGTGGTAGAAGTTCCAGAACACGATGACGGGCAGCGTCGCGGACCGCACGTCGGCGACCTCCCACCGGTAGCCGCGGGCCTCGAGACCGTACGCACGGGCGGCGCGCAGGATGTTCGACGCCTTCGAGCCATCGCGCGAGACCCCGCAGGCGACGCGCAGCTCTTCGAGCGGCACCCGGCGGCCGTAGTGCGCGAGCACGATGCCGAGCGAGGCCGCGCCGCACTCGACGGCCTCCATCTGCAGCACGGTCGGCGTGCGCACCCGTCGCCGCCTAGACACCCAGCCACCTCCTGAGCGCGGGCACCACGAGTTCGATGGGCCGTTCCTCGTTCACGATGAAGCGGGCGCGGAGCAGGGTGCCGCTTCCCAGTTGCAGTGACGGCCCGAGGCGCGTGGTCCACTTGAAGCCGGATGGTGTGCGGCGGTCCTCGAGGATGTCGACGACCACCATGTAGGCGCCGCCGCCCGCACTGAACTGCTGCACCAGCGTGTCGTTGCGCAGCAGGGCATTCATCGATGCGGAGCTGGCAGGCCCCGGCGACACCGATTGCACGGTGCCGAGCATGTACCCGTAGTCTTCCCACGCGACCCCGGCCGGCGAGAGCTGGACCTGCATGCCGGGCCTCAGCCGCTTGCCCTCGAGCGGCACGAAGATCACCGAATCGAGCGGTGCGTCGGACAGTTCCATGGTGAACACGGCCCTTCCGGCGTCGATCACGTCGCCCGGGTCGGCGCGCTGTTCCACGATGAGGCCGCCGTGAGCGCTCTCGACTTCGGCGGCCGTGGCGTGGCGATCGCGCAGGATGTCGAGCTGCCGCTGCTGCGCGCGCAGTTCCTGTTCGAGCGAGAACACGCGCTCGTTCGCGTCGTTGTCGAGCTGCACGTGGCGCGCGGCAATCTGGCGTCGCTCGGTGTCGAGCGAGCCGAGCCCCTCGCGAACGCGGGCGAGTTCCTGGATCGTGTCCTCGTACGCGTCGCGCGCGATCAGACCGGCCTCGAGCGCCTGTGCCTGCGCGTCGCGCCGGTGTTCGAGATAGCGAACCTGTGCCTGGAGGGCAGCGGTGGAGTCCTCGATCTGCTGAAGCCGGCTCCTGAGACCTGCCTTCTCGAGGTCCTTGCCGCGCCCGATGAACTGCCCGCGCTGCGCGCCGTGACGCGTCATGTCCGCAATCAGCGCCTCGGTCTGCCGGATCGTGCGCTCCAGTTCGGGCTGGGCGATCCGGGCCACGACGTGCCCGGGCCGCACGCGATCGCCAGGTTTGACGAGCACCTCGCTGATCACTCCGGCGCCCTGGGCATCGATCTCGAAGAGCCCACCGCGTCGCATGAGCATGCCTGCCCCTTCGATGGTGTCCGGGGCATGCCCGTAGATGCCCCACACCATCGCGCCGCCGACGACGGCGATCAGCGCGCCGAGCGCGATCCAGGCGCGCGGCCGGGTGATTTGCATGAGCGTGTCGAGGCGCTCCGGGCTGGAGAGCCGCTCGAGCGCCGTCTGGCGGAAGAGGTCACTCATCGCGCACCTGCCGTGCGGCGGGCGTGGACGCGCTGGCCGCGACGTACCGTTCGGCATTCCCCCCGAGAGCGAGGTGGTAGTCCGACACGGCGAAGGCGAGCACGTACCGCGCCTCGATGACCGCGCGGTTCGCATCGCCGACCACGTCTTCGAACTGCAGGAGGCGGAAGGAGTCCGAGAGTCCGAGCTCCAGCCGCCGAAGCTCCGCGTCGTACTGCCGTTCTGCGAGCGCGAGCGCCGTCTCCGTCTGCGCGAGGCGTTGCGACCCCTCGGTGATGGCGCGCATCGCCTGGCGGACTTCCAGGCGGATGTCGTGCTCGACGGCGGCCACGCCGACCTCGCGCCGCGACCGCTCGAGCACGGCCTGCTGGTAGCCGGCTTTGGCGCGGCCGTTCCCGAGCGGCACCGTCGCCACGAGGCCCGCCTGCCAACCCGTCACCGCCAGGTCGCCCACCCGCTCGGCACCCCACAGCCGCACGGCCGCCGCGTTGCTCGCGGCCGCGGTGTAGGAGCCGGTCACCTGCAGTCCCGGCCTCAGATCGCTTTGCGCGACCTCGACTCGCACGTCTCCCTCGGCGGCATCCTCACGTGCGGCGCTCAGGTCGGGACGACGAGCGAGCGCCGCGCGCTCCGCTTCCTGGAGCGACGGCAGCGTTGGCGGGACGACCGGGGCCGACACACTCAGCGTCTCGGCGCCCGCGAGGCGGTCCGCCGCCTCGAGACCGTAGACGAAGAAGATCAGGCGCTCTGCGGCATCACGCCGGCTGCTGGCCGCCGCCGTCACCAGCGCCTGGCGCGCCGCGACCGCCTGCGTCGCCGTCAGGAGGTCCACCTCCGCCACCAGGCCCAGCCGGACGAGCTGCTCGTTCCGGTTGGCCAGCGTCTGCGCCCGCTGCAGCGACTCGCGTTCCACCCGTTCGCTCGCTTCGGCATGTGCGAGGGCCCAGTAGGCTCGCTCCACGGCGGCGACGGTGGCCTCGGCGAGCCGGTTGAACCGCGCCGTCGCCGCGCGTGCCGTCAGATCAGCCGCGCGGATTTCGGCCCGCGCCATCGACGCGCCCGCTCCGCGCAGCAGCGGATGCGCGAAGGACACCGTCAGTTGGGTGTCGACCTCCACGGCGTGCTGCTGACGCTGCGCGGGACGCTCGCCGTGGCGCTCGGAGTCGAAGGCGACGCTGTAGGTCGTCCCCGTCGGGAGCGCTCCGGCGACGGAGAGGCTGCTGTACGGAAGCGCGCCCGACAGCGCGTTGCCGTACCACAGCCGGCTCGTGGTGCTGGTGAGGGGGCCCGCGGCCGTGCCCACGGTTTGCCGGCCAAGTCCGAAGCCCGGCGAGAACTGCACTGTCGGCTCGAAGGCCGCGCGCGCCGCCCGGACCTCGGCCGCGGCAATGTCCGGGACGAGACGCTCGGTCCTTAGCGCCAGGTTGCGCTCGAGGGCGTCGGCGACCAGCGTCTTCAGGTCTGCCTCGACCCGCGCGCGTGGGGCGGGCTCGATCGGCGCCTGGGCCGCGGCAGGCCCGCTGCACGCCACGATCGTGAGCGCGACCAACGCGCAACGCCACGCGCACGTCATCGCCATGCGCCGTCTTCGAGGAGTCCCGCGTCCCAGAGCAGCTGAAGGAACGCGAACACCGGGGCGGACGAGTGCTCGCGGGAGCAGTCGTCGATGACCGAGGCGACCGTCGCTGTGGGGGAGCAGTGGCGCAGCACGCGCTGCTGCAGACGGTCGCCGAAGGTGAAGGTGCGATACAGGGTGCGCAGGCGAAGCGTGCCATCCTCCGCTTCCAGCAGTGAGACGTCGTTCCTGAGCGCCACCGGTGCGTCATCGTGCAGGACGCGGTCGAAGACCTCGTGGCGCTGCCGCGCGACGAACGCCGCGAGATCGTCGTCGCTCTCGAAGGTCGACGTCGCGAACGAGCGGAATCCTTTCGGCCAGCGCGCCGGCTCGATGCAGGGGCTCACCAGCTGAATCGTGCGGGTGGGCAGGTTGATCAGAAAACCCGATACGCACGCGATCGAGCCGTCGACCGCATCGTCGCGGCTGCGAGCGCGGCCACTGCGGTAGTAGACTCCGCCGGCTTCGGGGTAGTGATGGACGATGAGCACGTGGCGCAGTTCCTCGGGCGTGAAGAGGGCCATGCACGACCGGAACGCTTCCACGCTGTTCACCGAGAACCTCTGCACGCCGCGGCCGTGCTCGCGCGCCATGGCGAGGAGACGGCGGGTTCTCTCCGGCCGCTTCGCCCATGCCGCGGTCGTGGTCTGCGGCACGACACCGAGCTCCTCGCGATAGGCCTCGAGGAACCGCTCGTAGTCCGGGTTGTCGAGCGGCTCCGTGAAGTGGTAGAGCACGCCCGACAGCGTCGAACAGCCCGACATCGCCTTGATCGCCTGAATGGCCCCGCGAAAGCGCGCCGCGTTGGCCGGCGTGAACCGGCTGACCGACGTCAGCCGACCGGGGGCGCCCGCGCAGTACGGGCACGCGATCGAGCACCCGTCCGACAGCTCGATCGAGAACATCAGGTGCGGGTTCTTCCGCCCCCAGGCGTCTGGCGCCTGGGTGGCGAACCGTTGCCGCTGGCGCTGGCGCCAGCCGGCGAACCCGGGGTCTGCGATGGTCGATTCGAGCTGGTCCAGCTCGTCGTAGACGGCCGCGCGCGCGCGGAGATCCTCGTAGTAGGGCGCCAGCGCGGGATGGGCCGCACCGTCGACGCCGGGGTCTGCGTCACACAGCGAACGGACCGCGTCGGGATCGACGCGGATGCCGTATGCGGCGACCGTGCCCGCCGGATCCGCCTCGACCCGCGCGCGGAAGGCGTCGTCGCCCCTCCACCAATCCACGAAACGCTTGATGTCG
>JAHDVQ010000061.1:12964-18389 GCA_023384595.1 Vicinamibacteraceae bacterium
CCGCGCGCGGAAGGCGTCGTCGCCCCTCCACCAATCCACGAAACGCTTGATGTCGCAGCTCTGCATGCGGACGTACCCGTCGGCGTGGCTTCACAGGGTGGCGCGAACACGCTCGTATGGCAGGTGTGAGCGAAGGCCGGCTGGGATGCTCGTCGTGGTCGAGTGCACGAGCAGCGCCACGAGGTCCGCGTTCATCCGGCGGATCACGTCACACGCCGGCGAGTGGGTGTTCATCATGTCGCCCGTCGCGCGCTGGGCCTCGAGCGGGCACTCGCCTGCGCACGAGTACTTGAGCCAGCAATCTGCACAGCCCGGCAGGTTCTCCACGAAACGGTCCCGCAGCCGCTCGCGCTTGCCGGGGAACGTCTCCAGGACCTGCCGTTCGGGATCCACGCGCCCCACGAGGAAGTGCTCGGCGTCGGGGTCGGCAGGACCCTGGATCTCGGTACACGCGCTCACGCAGGAGTGAGCCGTCACGATCCAGTTGAATCCGCAGGCCCCGCAGAAGCGGTTGGTGGGCAAGCCGAGGCAGTGGGCGCCGTCGCCCTTGATCGCCACACCCAGCTCCAGCGCGCGCCTGCACGCCGCCGCGAACCCGTCGGCGAAGACGTCGCGATCGGGGGGCTGGATGCCGTTGCTCCGCGCGCGCGCGCTGACGAGGGCCCTCGCGAAGTGCACCGACGCGATGCCTTCTGCGGCGGCCATCTCGATTGTCTCGACCATCCGTCCGACGCTGGCGGCCGTGACCGTGGGACGGATCTCGACCCTGATTCCCTCGCCGACCAGCCTGCGAATGTTCCTGATGACCCTCCCGAAGCTCGCCGCCCCGTTTCGCAGCGGCCGCTGACGGTCCTGGACGTCGGCAGGGCCGTCCAGGCTGACCCGGCAGTCGAAGCGGTGCTCGATCAGAAGCGCGCAGATCTCGTCGCCGAACGTCCCGTTGGTGGTGATCGTGAAGGATGGCGCCATCCAGCAGGCGTCACATCGCTCGACGAACGTGCGCACCAGTTCGCGCATCAGCCGCGGATTCAGCGTCGGTTCACCGCCCCCGTGAAACCCCAGCCGGGCACGCGAGGCAAAGCGGAAGATCTCCGACAGAAACGCGTCGAGCGCGACGGCGAACACACGGGGATCGACGAAACGGCCGCGCTGGGGGTCCAATGCGTCGGAGCAGCAGTAGACGCAGCGCAGCTGGCACGCCGTCGTGGGCATGACCGTGAAGACGGGCTCGGGTCCATCCGGCACCCTCGGGTGCAGGGGTCCGAAGCCGTCGTTCCACAGCACGCCCATTCGCACCAGCAGGTCGATGACCGGCATGGAATGGAGCGAGTGTCCGGCCCCGTGCAGCACCGACACCGTGTCGGCGGTGCCGTCGAAGCGACCGAGGAGGTTCAGCAGGCGCGCGCTGACGCCGGCAAACGACCTGGTCATCGGGGAGAACAGGTAGGTGTCGCCACCGTGGCGAATGGAGAACGAATCCGCACCCAGGCGGGAGCGCAGGGCGAGTGCCGGACCACCTTGGCGGTCCGGCACCCGACCCTGTTCGGGCACGAGGCAGGTCAGATCCGGCGAAGACAAGAACGACTCCAGAACCCGCGGCCCTGGCGTCTACTTGTGCGTCGCGCAGGCGTCGGTCACGCACAGGTAGCCGCCGCCGGCCACCGAGTCGAGCTCCTCGTCCGACAGCTCGCCTTTCCGGACCTGATCGAGTTCCTGCTGCGTGAAATCGAAGCCCGCACCGGCGACGAGCGCCGCCCGCTGCTGTGCGGTGGTGGCGCCGCGAACGGCCTTGGCGAAGGTCTCATCGGTCTTCACTTTGTCGAGGAATTGCTGCGCGCTGGCGAGGGACATGTCCGCTCCTTGGATGAATGGATGACTGAAGGCCGGGGTTGCGCAGGACGGCAGGTCAGCCGAGGCAACCCATCTATACTGTTATCGGCCGATGACCCCAAGCACATCAGTAGATGGCTCGCGGAATCCCGGGTCGCTCGTCCGGGCCGCGCGGGCGGGGATTCCCGCGGCCCTCATCTCGCGAAGGGGCTGGGAACGGCTGCTCCGTGCCGCGCGCGGAACCCCTCGCGACCTGTCGCCCACTTCCATCCTCCTGGAGTGCCGGCTCGATCGCCGCAGCTCGCTGGCGGACCTCTCCTATCAGGTCGACGCGGCCTCGCCGTGGCTGCAGCCACTGCCCGCAGGCGTGAACCAGCGCCTCGCCATGGGCTGGCTCGAGTTCGACAGTGGAATCGACCCGGGCCTGGCGCCCAGCCGGTTCTTCACACCGGCCTACGCGCTCGATCCCTCACGCCCTTCCGACTCCTGTCGCGCGGACGCGCTGGCCCTGTTGCAGAAGCTGGAGACACAGTCTGCGGCGAGCCCCGCGGGCAGCGGACCTGGCGCGAAGGCGCTCGGCGCCGCCGAACAGGCGATTCGCCGCCTGCCCGACGGGTGCAAGGTGCGCCAGATCGGACTGATGGAATCGCGGACGCCTGTTGGCCTGCGGCTCTGTCTGTCCGGCTTCGACGGCAGTGTCTCGACGGGCACGCTGAAGGACTACCTGGAGGAGACCGGCTACGGCGCCGTTGCCGGCGATCTCGCGCGGAGCCGCGACGGGCTCGTCCCTCTGAGCGATTACCTCGACCTCTCCATCGACGTGCCTCCCAGCGCGGGAGATCGCTCGGGGTGGGAGATTCAGCTGTCGCGGCGGAACCCTGCCGCCGAACGCAGATGGACGGCCTTGCTCGAGTACCTCGACGGGTATGTGCGCCTGCGGCCGGAGAAGGTGGAGGCGCTGTTGCGGGTGCGCGGCTCGCGCAGAATGCCGGCCTGGGAAGAGGCACCCCCGGCAGGGAGCGCGCACTTCCTCGTGTTCCACGTGAACCACCTCAAGCTCCTGTTCGACCGCCGCCTGGGGCCCTCCGTGAAGGCGTACCTGGGCGTGGTTCCCTACCAGAAGGACCTCGCGAGCGGGTCGCCATGAGCGGTGTCCGGTACGACACCATCGTGGTCGGCGCAGGTCCCGCGGGAAGCTCCGCAGCCCGTGCCCTTTCCACCGCCGGACAGAAGGTGCTCCTCCTCGACATCGTCGCCTTCCCGCGCGGGAAGCCCTGTGGCGGCCTCATGGCGGTGAGGGCAGGCCGGTTGTTCGAACTGGATGGCAAGGCGGCAATAGCGCGACAGTTCGAGAGCACGCTCGTTCGGATCGGCCCGCACGCGGTGGACACGGTGCGCGAGCCGGTGATGCTCGTCGAGCGACGTGAGTTCGATCACGCGCTCCTGGCTCGGGCCGAGCAGGCCGGCGCCGAGTTTCGCGTCATATCCGGGGTCGCGTCAGTTGCGGACGCCGGCGGTGTCGTGTTGACGACGCGCGACGGGGAGGTGCTCCGCGCCGCGTCACTCATCGGCTGCGACGGCTCGTCGAGTGCGGTCGCACGGTCGATCGGTGTCGTCAGGCGTGGGGCAAGGCCTTACGCGGTCGTCGCCGACGTGCCGCTGGATCACTGCCCGCCCGCGCTCGTCGATCGGCCTCCGTTCTTCGATTTCCTGGCGGTGGATGGCGGCTACGGTTGGACGTTCGCCAAGGCGACGCACCTGAGCATCGGCACCTATGGCGTACAACCGGTGCGTGCGCTCAAGATCGCCCTGCAGGCGTTCGCCGACGCCGAGGGCGTGCCCCTTCCCGCGACGTTCGCCGCCGCCGCGATCGAGACACGACCGGTCGCGGTGCCTGCCGGCGTGCGGTCGGTCCTGCTCGCCGGCGACGCCGCGGGCCTGGGGGATCACTTCACCGGAGGAGGCCTGCATTCGGCCTTGCTGTCGGGCCGTCTCGCGGCTCGCGCCGTCCTCGAAGCCGAAGGGGGTGACGCGGTCACACTCTACGGCGCCCTTCTCCGGCCGCTGCACGACGTGCTCGCGCGTCAGCGTGCCGTGGCGCGGCTCGTCCATCGTGTCGTGCCGACGCCACGGACGTTCGCGGACCTCGTGCTGGAAGCGTCCGCCGAACAACCGCCGGAGCCGACGTCGTAGCCTTGCGGCCACGACGATGCCGTGCTCCTTCGGGCGCGTTCGCCCATCCGCGGGTGGGCTAAGTCCTGAACGTGATTCGGCGACGATCCCGGCGGGGTCGCTCAGTCGGTCCGCGCACTCGAGGCGGGGCGAAGGGGCTCGCCTCGCTCGATCACAAGCAGGGTGACGTCGTCGCGCAGGCTGCCCCCCGACCACTCGCGCACGGCGCCGGCGACACGGTCGAGCCCCGACGGCAACGGGAGCTCGCGATGCCGCTCGATCTCTGTCATCAGCCGGGCATGACCGAACTCCTCCTCCGAGGAGTCCAGCGCCTCGATGACGCCGTCCGTATAGAAGTAGATCCGGTCGCCAGGTTCCATGACGGCCACCTCGTCGTCGTAGGTGGCGTTCTCAATCATGCCGATCGGCAGCCCTCGGCCATGCAGTGGTGCTGGCGGCCCCGTCATGGGCAGGAAGACGGGCGCCGGATGACCGGCCATCACGTACCGAAACCGCCCGTGCGCCCCGTCGAACACCCCGTAGACGAACGTGAAGTACTGCCGCGTCCGGTCCATGGGGAACTGCCGGTTCAGGCGCTCGGCGACACGAGACGGCGGAACGACACTCGGTCCCTGACGGCTGTCCTCGATGAGGAGCGAGCCCTCGGCCGACGGCGACAGCGTGTGATTCAGCGTGAACGACAGGAGCGCCGCGCCCACGCCGTGTCCACTCACGTCCAGCAGGTACAGCCCCACCGGGCCCTCCGGGAACGCCACGACGCCCATGGCGTCGCCGGCGAGATCCGTGCAGGGATAGAAGGCGCGCGCGATTCGCAAGCCGCCGAGTTGCTGTTCCGCGGGAGGAAGCAGGGCCTGCTGGACCCGCGCTGCCAGCCTAAGGTCGTGCTCGAGCGCTTCCTTCGCGCGCCGGAGTCCGTGCTCGGCCTCGCGACGCGCGGTGACGTCGGACTGGATGCCGATGAAGTGGGTGACCTCGCCGAGGTCGTTGCGAACCGGCGTGATCGACAACCGGTTCCAGAAGGTCGTGCCGTCGCGCCGGTAGTTCAGGATCTCGACGAGGCACTCGCGCTCGTTGGCGATGGCGGTCCGGATCTCCTCCACCGCGGCCGGGTCGGTGCCGGGTCCCTGCAGGAAACGGCAGTTCCGGCCGAGCACCTCCGCGATGGCGTACCCGGTCACGCGTTCGAAGCCCTCGTTGGCGTAGATGAGCGGGCGATCCGGCAGCCGGGCGTCGGCAATCGTGATGCCTTCGGCGGCGACGTCGAGTGCGCGGTCCTTCAGGGCGAGCTGGTCCGCCAGCGCACGCTCCTGGAGGCGGGCCACAGCCGACGCGTCCTCGTTCTGCTGCGGCCGTTCGGCTGACACGCGGGCGACCCTCCACGTCCGGCGTGATCATACTCCGC
>JAHDVQ010000061.1:18489-23150 GCA_023384595.1 Vicinamibacteraceae bacterium
AGCGTACGGACGGTGCTGATCTCGTCGCCGGAAGTCGTCGATCGCGTCCGCGGCGTCGCGCCGGGCCTGAGCGCCTCGCGCCTGCGTGCCGTGCTGCCGTCGCTCGGCCGCTCCGAGGCCGTCGACGTGGGCGGCGTGCCCGTGCACGTGCTGCGTCTTCGTCACAACCCGGCCCGCAGGCTGCCGGAACAGCACGTCGGCTTCCTCATCGGCGGGCCGGCCCCCGTGCTCCACGTCGGCGACGCCGATCCCGCCGCCGACAACTTCACCGTGCTCGAGTCGCTTCCGCGCGTGGACCTGGCGCTCGTGCCGTTCTGGTACGTGTCCGACGAAGGCAACAGGGGGGTAGTGGCGCGGTCGATTCGTCCGCGGCGGCTCGTCGCGATGCACGTTCCGCCCGGCGAGGCGCCGCAGGTCGCGGCATCGTTGCGCGCGGCGAACGTGGAGGCCGCGGTCGCGTCCGTTCCGGGAACCGCGTTGACCCTACGGCCGTAACCGCGGCGCTGCGTTTGCGAACGCCTCCGCGATCGTCAACGCCATCGCCTCGGTGTCGGTGTAGGAGATGTTGGAGATCACGGCCACCACGATGCCACGCTCGGGGAAGGTCATGAGCGAGGCGACCATCCCGCCAAGCGAGGTCCCTTCGTGGCCGACCCACCGCGTCTGCTCGCCGGCCAGCGTCACGGTCTCGAGATCCCAGCCGAGGCCGTATCCGGTTTCTTCTCCCGAGGCCAGCCGTTGTGGCGCCTGGAGCCGTTGGACCGTGGCCGGCTGCAACAGCGTGCCTCTGTTGATCCCCATGCCGAAGCGAACCAGGTCGCCAGGGGTGGACAGGAACACGCTCGACCCCGCGTAACAGGAGTAGTCGATCGGGCGCATCACGTGCAGGCCGTAGCGGGGATCCGACGCGAACCTGGGGAAGTACGGCGTCGCCCGATTCGGGATCGGCCCGGTGGCGGAGTCGGCTTCGGTGTCGCGCATGCCCAGCGGATCGAGGATCTGCTCACGCATGAACTCGAGGAACGGCTCGCCGGCGGCGGCCTCGACCGCCGCGCTCACCACGATCCAGCCGTAGCTCGAATGGCGGTACCGGGTACCCGGCTCGTACAGCAGCTCACGTTCGCCGAAGGCCTGCAGCGCCTCGACCGGCCGCTCGCACCGCTCCGCGTACAGGGGACCTTCGTCGCCCCCATCGTTTCTGATGCCGGCGAAGTGCCCCATCAACTGGCGCAGGGTCACCGGCCACTGCTTCTCGGGCAACTCGGGCACGTACGTCTGAATCCGGTCGTCGAGGTTGAGCCGGCCCTTCTCGAGCAGCAGGCCGACCGCCGCCGAGGTGAGGGCCATCGAGGCGGTGCCGATTCGGAACCTCGTATCCGGTGTCACGGGAACCCGCGCGTCGAGGTCGGCCCAACCGAATCCTTCGGCCCACACGATCTCGTCCCCGATCCCGACCGCCACCGACAGTCCCGGCAGGTTCTGTTCGACGAGGCCTGCGCGGACGACCTCTCGCCCCCGCTCCACGGCCTCGGACCAGGAAGGCAGGGGCGCCGACGTCGTCACCGACCGCACGTCCTGTGGAGTCGCGTGCAGGGGGGTCGCGGAGGCGCCCATGTACCACCAGAGACCGAGAATGGCCACGGGGATGAGCCCGAGGGCCAGGAGGATCAGTGTCAGCCAGACTTCCGTGCGTCGTTTCACCATGTTCCCTCGCGCCGTCGGGCTGCGCCGCTCAGGGCCGCGCTCGCTCGCCCCGCATGATTGCCGGGACGACCCTGGGGAGTCTTCACGCTTCTGTGAGCAAGGTGTGAGATCTGAGTGAGAACGCGCCCCGGCGCTACACGCGCGGGTCGCCGACGCCGTAGCGCACCGGTACGCCGAGGAGCTTCGCGCAGAGCGGAGCGACGTCGACGGAGCGAAACGGCTGTCGCGTGTCGAGCAGGCCCGGCGGTCCCGAGACGATGAGCAGGCTGTCCGAGTCGAGGGTGTGCAACGCCCCGTGCGACGCGCCTCCGACGTGCGCCGTGCCACCAGGCACCTCGAACTCACATCCCGGCTTCGCGGTCACCCAGATCTCGCCGCTGTTCCGGCTGTCGAGCGCGCCGGCGATTCTCTCGAACAGGTTGGGATAATCGGGCGCGCACAAGACGCCCCCTTCCAGCTCCAGGCCGAGGACGGCGGGGTCGCCTTGCCAGGTCCACTTCGTGCCGAACTCGTCGTGTGCGCGGGGCGTCGCGCCGGCGTCGGCGCGCCAGAACTCCAGCCGCCCCCTCGAGGTCGCGACCGCGTACCCCGGCAGTTCCGAGCTGGTGAGACGCCTGCACCAGAGCACCTGGTCGACCCGCGGCTCCGACAACAGGCGGCGGACGATGGCGCCGACGCGCACGACGGTGGGCGATTGCACGTAGATCTGTGCGGCCCGCATGTTCGGACAGAGCATCACGTCGTCTGCTGCCTGCCAGGGGCGCCCGAACGTCGCCTGCTGGAATTCCTGCAGGAGCTGGTCCAGCCGAATCACCGCCTGCTCCTCTTCAGGGAGAATCTCGCAATGGCCGTGGTCCGACGTCACGATGACGCAGGTCTCCTCCAGGAACGACTCGAGTCCGCCGGCCGCCTCGAACGCGTCACCGAGCATGCGGTCGACGCGCTCCAGGACGGGCAACGCGCCGTGAGGACCCACCTCGTGACTCCGGTAGTCGTTGTCGGCGAAGTACGCCACCGTGAAATCAGGCAGGGCCCGGTCCTCCGCGAGCTGGCACAGCAATGCGCCCGTCGAGGCGTCGTCCATGCCGAAGCGATGGAAGAGCCCGCCCTTGTCTTTCAGCTTGCGGCCCCGCACGGTGTGCGTCGCCACGAAGTCGCCCAGGCAGAACGTCGAGGGTCCGTGAATCGTCTGTGTTCGCGGCACACCAGGCAGGAACGCGAGAGGCGTCGGGACGCGCGCACGATGCTCGTGCACGCCGCGATACACCAGGTAGTTGAGGCACGCCGCGCGCCGGCCGCCGCCGCGTTCCACGAGCTCGAACAGGGTTGGCGCCGTGAGCCGGTCACCGTTGAGGCGCACGAGGAAATCACGCACGAACGAGCCGAATCCCTCGCGGGCGACGACCCAGAAATCGTCGCCGTAATACGCCACTTCGCCACGCGCCTCGTCATACCACGACGCGCCGGTGATGCCGCTCCTCGACGGATACTCGCCCGTGATGATGGAGCTCGTGGCGGCCGGGGTAATCGACGGGAAAATCGAGATCGCGCGGTGCATCGCGCCGGCATCCGCCAGCCGCTGCAGCACCGGCAGGCGTCCCGTCTGCACGGCTGGACCGACGACCCGTGGCGACGCCGCATCGATGACGACGAGCAAGACCTTCACATTCGGAGCATAGCAGCTCGACGCGCCGGGCCGCCGGTGGACGTCCTCGAGCCGGCGCGCGCGTTACTTGCCGATCTCGCGAATGACCCGGCAGGGGTTTCCCGCCGCGAAGACGTCATCAGGGACGTCGCGCGTCACGACGCTGCCGGCGCCAATGACGGCCCGCGAACCGATGCGGACGCCCGCGAGGACGATCGCGCCGCCGCCCACCCACACGTCCGACCCGATTTCGATCGGACGGCCGAACTCTTTTCGGCGCCGGTCGTCCGCGTTGAACGGGTGCAGGGGCGTGTAGATCTGCACGGCCGGTCCGAACATGGTGAAATCGCCGATCCGGACGGGGCAGAC
Source organism: Vicinamibacteraceae bacterium (assembly GCA_023384595.1). GTDB lineage: Bacteria > Acidobacteriota > Vicinamibacteria > Vicinamibacterales > JAFNAJ01 > JAHDVQ01. Next base: position 22,208 of record JAHDVQ010000061.1, read on the forward strand.
GTCGAGCACGATGCAGTTGAAGTTGAAGAACACGCGCTCGCCGAGCTCGATGTTCGTCCCGTAGTCGCAGTAGAACGGGAGCTGCATCCACACGCTGTCGCCGCCTTTGCCGAACAACTCGCGCAGGATGCGCCGCCGGTCTGCTTCCTCGGACTCGCGCGTGACGTTGAGCTGCTGGCAGAGATCGCGCGCACGAACGCGCCCTGCCACCAGCTCGGGATCCAACGGGTCGTACATCTCGCCGGCCAGCATCCGCTCACGTTGGGTCGTCATCGTCAACTCCGGGAAGGCCGCCGCGCTGCCGCGAACGCGCCAGCCACGTCGCGCGCAAGGGTGAAGGTCTCAGCGCAGGCCTCACACCTGCAGCGGGGGGCCGAGCAGGTCCATCCCGTGCGCCTGCCACAGCGCTGGGTCCTGCGGAGGCATCGCGTTCGCCCTGGTGATCTCGCGAAAGAATGCCTCCATGCTGCCGGCGGGCGCGAACGCGACCAGGAGGCGGCCCGTTCCTCCGCCCGTGAAGGCCCAGACGTGGGGCACGCGCCGCGGCGCCACCACCGAGTCGCCGGCGCGGAGAACTGTGCGCTCGCTGCCGACCTCTACGATGAACTCCCCCTCCAGGGCATAGAACCACTCGTCCTGTTCGTGGTGCAGATGGCGCGCAGGACCACCCTTCTCTCGAAACGTCTGCTCGAGGACGAAGAGCCCGCCCCCCGCGTCGCGCGTGGCCACCTTGAAGTCCATCACGCTGATGCCGAGGCCGCGATCCTCGCCGAAGCGGTCCTCACCGGCCGCGACTAGAGTCAAGGCGCCTGCTGGCGTCCGGGCCTGGTGGCCGGCGCCCGCGGGGAGCGCCGCCAGCGCCCGCAGGAACGTGCGTCTCTCCATGTGCCTCACCCTTTCGATCGGCGCTCGAGCCACGAAGGCGCCGTCAGCGCCCGGGCGG
>JAHDVQ010000322.1 GCA_023384595.1 Vicinamibacteraceae bacterium
TGTAGGCTTTGTAGGCTTTGTAGGCTTTGTAGGCTTTGTAGGCTTTGTAGCCCTTGTAGGCTTTATAGGCTTTGTAGGCTCCGTAGCCTTCAGGCTTCAGGTTCCAGGCTCTACCAGTAACGCACCCGCCCCGTGTCGACGTGCACGAAGTTCGACGAGGGGTAGTAGCCCACGCCGCCAAGGCGGAGCGACTTCGCCGCGTCGCGCAGGTCGGCGAGCACCACACCCGGCACGCGGATGTCGATGGCCTTGCCGTCCATGTGCAGGCTGTGCGTGGCCACGCCGCCGCCACCGCGACGCCGCAGCATCGCGTTGGTCACCGGCGAGCGGTAGCCCGAGATGACGTGATAGGGCTCGCTCGCGCCCGTCTTGCGCGAGAGCGCGTGCAGCAGGTCGAGCAACGCCGGATCGATGGGGTGCACGGCGCCGGTGCGGAAGTCGCGCAGGAGCCAGTCGATGCGCTTGAGCGCCGGAGGCAGGTGCCCGAGGTCGTCGGCGTAGGCCAGAGCGAGCCGCTCGCTCGTGTGCGTGTGCACGAACGACAGCCGCCGCGGGTGGGCGGCAGCGCGAAGCGACCCGGGTGCCAGGAGCGCACCCGCCGCCGCGAGACCGGCGGTCGTCAGGAATCGGCGACGGGTAGAGCGGGAGAAGTCGGGGGACTGCTCGTTCATTCGAAACGTGATCTCCGTTGGGGCCGGAGGGCCAAACGGCGGAACGTGAAAGTATACCGTGCCGCCGCGCGGATTCGGCACGGCGCGATGATTGACGGTCAACCGGCTGAGCCGTCCGCCCTGCCGGTCATTCGTTGGAATGACGGGGACAGCTGAAGCGGCAAAACCCCAAAAAACGGCCCAAATATGGTCGCGGTCCGTGCCGCCCCGCCCGTCATCCACCTAATGTGCAAGCTTCGAGCCGGACATGGGGCTGAGCTAAGATTGACAGACCCATGCCTACTCATCTGCCCCTCGGATCCTTGAAGACCTCTACGCGTCAGGCGTTGTGCCGGTTCCTCGCCATCGCCGTCCTTCTTGTGTGGACGGCCCCTGCGCCCGCCTGGTCGCAGGATTCGCCGGCGAGCGAGGCCACGCAGGAGGCCCAGGAGGCGCTCCGGGTCAGAGTCGAGGCGCTTCGCGAGGCCGGGGCGTCGGCCGCTGCGGGCGACGTTCGTCTTCGGAGACCGCAGGCCGTGGTGCGGTTCTTCGAGGCGCGCGGCTTCCGGCCGGCCTGGACCGACCTCGACGGTCTCCGCGCGGTGCGCGGCGTGCTGGCCGCGGCGGAAGCCGAAGGCCTCGCACCCGAGGACTACCACGTCGCGACGCTGGATCGGCGGCTCGCGGAGGCCGGCGGCGCGTCAGGGCTCGCGTCCGACGTCGCGCTGCAGCTCGTGGCGACCGACGCGGTGGCGGCGTATATCGACGAGGTCCGTTACGGACGCGTGCGTCCCTTGTCGCTCGACTCGCGCTGGAACGTCGATCCGCGTGCGGCCGCCCCGCCGCTCGAGACGCTGGTGCGGCTGGTCGCCGAGGCGTTGTCGCCGGGCGAGGCGCTCGCGGGCTTCGCACCGAACCACTTCATCTACCAGGGGCTGAAGGGCGCGCTCGCCTCGCTGCGGGCGATGGAGGAGCGCGGCGGCTGGCCGACGGTGCCCGCGGGACCGACGTTGAAGCCGGGCGACACCCACGCGCGCGTGGCCGCGGTGCGGCAGCGGCTGGCGGCCACCGGCGAACTCGACGCCGCGCTGGCCGACGCGGGCCCGGCCTACGACGCGCCGCTCGAGGCGGCGGTGAAGCTGTTCCAGGAGCGCCACCGGCTGACGCCCGACGCTGCCATCGGGCGCGCCACCATCGCCGCCATGAACGTGCCCGTCGCGGGGCGCATCGCGCAGGTTCGCGCCAACCTCGAGCGCGCGCGCTGGGTGGTCGGCGATCTCGCCGACTCGTTCGTGCTCGTGAACCTGCCGGCCTACAAGGTCTACCTGATTCGCGACGGGAAGAACGTCTGGGAGACCCGCACGCAGATCGGGCGCGCCGCACGTCAGACCCCGTCGTTCCGCGCCGACATGCGCTACCTCGTGTTCAATCCGGACTGGACGGTGCCGCCCACGATCCTCGCGCAGGACGTGCTCGCCGGCATGAAGAAGGGCCAGAACACGATCAAGCAGAAGGGGCTGACGATCCTCGATCGGCAGGGGCGCGCCGTGGATCCGGCCAGCATCGATTGGGCCAGCGCCTCGGCGTCGAACTTCCCCTACACGCTGCGGCAACCCCCGGGCGACGACAACGCGCTCGGCCGCGTGAAGTTCATCTTCCCGAACGAGCACGCCATCTTCCTGCACGACACGCCGAGCCGGCGGCTGTTCACGACCGACGAGCGGCTCTTCAGCTCGGGCTGCATTCGCGTGGAGAACCCGCTCGACCTCGCCGAGCGGCTGCTCGGCGGCCAGGGCGACTGGACGCGCGAGGCCATCGATGGGGCCGTCGCCTCGGGCAAGCAGCAGACCGTCTATCTCGACGAGCCCCTCCCCGTGCTCATCGTCTACTGGACGGTGAGTGTCGGCGCCTCGGGGGAGCTGCGCTACATGCGCGACGTCTACGGGCTCGACGCGCCGCTCGTGCGCGCGCTCGAGGGCGG
>JAHDVQ010000323.1 GCA_023384595.1 Vicinamibacteraceae bacterium
GGGGGGGAAGGCAAGCAGTCCGCGCAGTATACAATCTTCGCTTTGTGATGGGCACGAGAGCGCGGCGCGTGGTGTGGTTCCTGGCGATGGTCGCCGCCCAGTTCTTCGTCTTCGAGGCGGGCATGCGGGTGGTGGGCGGTTCCGAGGCCGCGCCCGAGTTCCAGTCGCTCTTCATGCGCGATCCGCGCGTCGGGCACCGCCTGCAGCCCGGTGCGAGCACGCGGTACAAGACCCCCGAGTTCGAAACGGACCTCGCCATCAACAGCCGCGGCGTCCGCGACGAGGAGTTCGGCAGGAAGGCGCCCGGCGAACGGCGCGTCGTCGTGCTCGGCGACTCGCTGGTCATGTCGGTCCAGGTACCGCTCGAGCAGACGTTCATGAAGGTGGCCGAGCGCGCGCTGAACGCGGAGCGCGGCGGACAGGAGCACTGGCGGGTCATCAACGCCGGCGTCCAGGGCTACGGCCCCGTGGAGGAGTGGCGCTTCTTCGAGCACGTCGCCTCCCACTTCGAGGCCGACGTCGTGATCGTCGCGGTCTTCGTCGCCAACGACGCGATCGAGGCCGTCGACTCCGACGCGCGCGTCGCCCTCGAGGCCACGGGCCGCGACCTCGTGGCCGATCTCGAGGAGGCGGCGCGACGGACGGTGCGGCGGAGCATGGTCCTGCAGACGCTGCGCCTGCGCGCCCGCGCCGTCATCGACCGCGTACGGGCCGAGCCGCAGGCCGACGTGCCGCAGCGGCCGCTCGCCACGTACTTTGCCAACCCGCCCGGCGACGTGCGGCGCGGGCTCGAGCTGACCCGCGACTACATCGGGCGCATCGCGCGGCTGGCCGAGGCCCGCGGCGCGCGCACCGCCATCGTCCTCCTGCCGGCGCGCTTCCAGCTCGATGACGGCGACTACGGGCGGCTGCACGAGACCGTGACGCGCGCGGGCGCGACGCTCGTGCGCGACGCGGCGTCGGAGCGCTTCGCCGAGGCGCTCGCCCCGCTGGGCCTCCCGATGCTCGATCTGCTGCCGGTGCTGCGCGCCCAGCCCGATCCGGCCGGCCTGTTCTTCCAGCGCAACATCCACCTCACCAGGCGCGGCCACGAGGTGGCGGGCGCGGCGCTCGCGGGCTTCGTCGGCGAGCAGGTCGAGGCGCCACGCGCGCCCGACGCGACACCGTAGGACGCCCCGGCCCGATGGTCTTCAACTCCCTTCACTTCGCGGCGTTCTTCGTCGTCGTGTACACCCTCTACCGGCTGCTGCCGCACCGGCCGCAGAACTGGCTGCTGCTCTTCGCCAGCTACTACTTCTACGCGGCGTGGGACTGGCGCTTCCTCGGCCTGCTCATCGGGTCGACGCTGGTCGACTACGTGTGCGCGCTCGCGATGTCGCGCCCCGGGTCGACCAGGCGCCGGATCTGGCTCCTCGTCAGCCTCACCTACAACCTCGGCGCGCTCGGCTTCTTCAAGTACTTCAACTTCTTCGCCGACAGCACGGCCGTCCTCCTGAACGGCATCGGCTTCAATGCCGATTTCGTAACGCTCCGCGTGCTGCTCCCCATCGGGATCTCGTTCTACACGTTCATGACCATCAGCTACGTGGTCGACGTGTACCGCCGCGAGATCACGCCCACGCGCGATCTGCTCGACTTCGCGGTCTTCGTGGCCTACTTCCCGCATCTGGTGGCGGGGCCCATCCTGCGCGCGTCGAAGCTCATTCCGCAGATTGACGCGCCGCGGACCATCACGGGCCGCCAGATGACCGAGGGCGCGTGGCTCATCTTGTGGGGCCTCTTCCAGAAGATCTTCGTCGCCGACAACCTCGCGCGCGTGACCGAGGCGGTCTTCGGCGCCGGCGCCGCCTCGCCCACGGGGCTCGACGTGCTCCTGGCGACCTACGCCTTCGCGTTCCAGATCTACGGCGACTTCGCGGGCTACTCGAACATCGCGCGCGGCACGTCGAAGATGATGGGCATCGACCTGAACATCAACTTCCTCTACCCGTACTTCGTGCAGACGCCGCGCCAGTTCTGGCGGCACTGGCACATCAGCCTCTCGACGTGGCTGCGCGATTACCTGTACATCCCGCTCGGCGGCAACCGCGGCAGCGAGGCGACGACGCGCCGCAACCTGATGATCACGATGGCGCTCGGCGGCCTGTGGCACGGCGCCGCCTGGAATTTCGTCGTCTGGGGCATCTACCAGGGCGTCATCCTGGTCGTGTACCGGTGGGCCGAGACGCGTGCCGCGGCGGCCGGCCGGCGCGTGTCGGCCGCGGTCACGCCGGCCTCGGTCGCGCTCGGCCTCGTGATGTTCCACGTCACCTGCTACGGGTGGCTCATCTTCCGCGCGCGCTCGTTCGAACAGATCGGCGCGCTCACGGCCGCGCTCGTCACCAACTGTGCGCCAGGACCCCAGACCGCCTCGCTGGCGATGCCGCTCCTGCAGTACGTGCCGCCCATGCTCGCCATCCACGTCATCGAGGCGTGGAAGGACGACCTCACGTTCGTCGTCGACTGGCCCATGCCCGCCCGCTACGCGGTCTACGCGGCGATTCTCTACCTGACGGTGCTCTTTGGCGATTTCGGAGGATCGGAGTTCATTTACTTCCAGTTCTAGCAGGCATCCGCCATCCGGCTACCG
>JAHDVQ010000324.1 GCA_023384595.1 Vicinamibacteraceae bacterium
AGCACGACCGGCCGCGGCTCGGCGGCCAGCGCCCGCAGGAACCGGCGCCGCGCCTCGGCCCGGGACGGTGGGAACCCGGCCACCGTGAAGCCGGCGGGGCTCGCGAGCCCCGACACGGCGAGGGCGGCCAAGGCCGCGCTCGGTCCGGGGATGGCCTCCACCCGGACGCCCGCGTCGATGGCGGCGCGGACCAGCCCGGCTCCGGGGTCGGACACGAGCGGCGTTCCTGCGTCGCTCACCAGGGCCACGGACTCGCCGGCCAGGAGCCGCGCCACGAGACCCGCCGTCCGCTCGACCTCGTTGTGCTCGTGCAGGCTCAGGAGCGGGGTGTGGATGCTGAAGTGCCGCAGCAGGTTGAGGGTGCGCCGGGTGTCCTCGGCCGCGATGGTCGCGACCTCGCCGAGCACGCGCAGGGCCCTGGCCGAGATGTCGTCGAGGTGCCCGATGGGGGTTGCCACCAGGTAGAGGGTGCCGGGCATGCGGAATCAGGCCGGAATACGGGAGATAGGCCGCTTATTGTACCATTGGAGGATTGGCCCGGCCGCCTGTGTCGGCGCCGTGCACGCCCTGATTCTTCGACCGTCCCGAGGGGAGCAACCCCCGATGTACTCATCCGAGCCGCTGCCGCGCTTCATCGACGACTACCTCGCCTACCTGCACGAAGTGCACCCGACGACGGCGACCTTCGACGGCATCCACACGCACGACGACCTGCTCGAGGACTACTCGCGGCAAGCCATCGACGCGCACCTGCGCGATCTCGGCAACTTCGGACGCCGTCTCGACTCCATCAACGCCGAGACGCTCAGCGCCGAAGAGAAGGCCGAGCGCGCCATGCTCGAGGCGAACGTCCGCGGGCGGATGCATGAACTCGAGCAGGTTCGAGGCTGGGAGCGCAACCCCCAGATTTACGCCGAGACGGTGGCGCTCAGCCTGGCGGCCCAGGCCATCTTCGCCTACGCGCCGGCCGCCGAGCGCGCGCGGCGCGTGTTCTCAAAGCTGCGTCAGGTGCCCCGTCTGCTCCAGAGCGCCGAGGCGAACGTCAAGGACGCGCCCGGCATCTTCGTGAAGAACGCGCTCGAGACCGTACGGGGCGTCAAGGCGTTCATCGACCGCGACCTCCCCAGGGCGTTTGCGGCCGTCGACGACCTCGCGGTCCTCTCGGACCTGGCCGATGCCGCCACCGAGGCGACCGCGGCCCTCGACCGCTTCGCGCAGTGGCTCGAGACCGAGCAGGCGCCCCGTGCGCGCGGATCGTTCCGCCTCGGTCAGGCCAGGTTCGAGAAGAAGCTCGCCCTCGACGAGGGCCTGACGACGGGATCGGGGCAGCTGCTGACGATCGCGCTCCGCGAGCTGGCCGAGAGCCAGGAGGAGTTCAAGCGCGTCGCCGCGAAGATCGACAAGGCCGACCCCGTCGAGGTGTGGCGGAAGGTCAAGGAGGCGCACCCGTCGGCGGGCACGCTCGTGGCGACGGCGCGGGAGCAGGTGGCCGAGCTGGCGACGTTTCTGCGCAAGCACAACCTGGTGTCGCTCCCCGACGACAACGGGCTCGTCATCGGCCCCACCCCGCCCTTCTACCGCTGGACGTTCGCCAGCGTGTGGTCACCGGGCGCCTTCGAGAGCCGGCCCCTCAAGACCTACTACTACCTGACCGACGTCGACCCGTCGTGGAGCGACGAGAAGAAGAAGGAGCACCTGCGCGACTTCAGCCACGCCGTGCTCTGGTCGATTACTGCTCATGAGGCCTATCCCGGGCACGTGCTGCACTTCCAGCACGTGCGGCGGGTCGAGTCGAAGCTGCGGCGGTCGATTCTCTCGGCCCCGACCTCGTTCGTCGAAGGGTGGGCGCACTACGGCGAGCAGATGATCTTCGAGGAGGGCTTCGCGAAGCGCGAGCACGCCAGGCGGCTCGGGCAACTGGCCGAGGTGCTCGTCCGGCTCGCGCGGCTGGTGGTGGGCGTCCGCCTGCACGCCGAGGACCTCTCGGTGGAGCAGGGCGTGCGGTTCTTCCGCGACGAGGCGTACCTCGAAGAGAGCAGCGCCCGCCGGGAAGCGGAGCGGGGGACCTTCGATCCGTCGTACGTCACCTACGCCCTCGGGCGCCTGATGATGTTGAAGCTGCGCGACGACGTGCGGGAGAAGGAGGGAGAGGGGTTCTCGCTCAGGAGCTTCCACGACCGCGTGCTCGGCCACGGCCTCGCGCCCTTTGCCTTCCACCGGCAGATGCTGCTCGGGGAGGCTGGCGGGCCGATGCTCGTGTGACGCGCTGGGCGGTGTGGGTGTGATAGGCTAAGTGCTTGTTCTCAAAGGATTAACCGACGCCATGCCTCTGTACGAATACCAGTGCGACCGCTGCGGCCACCGCTTCGAGACGATCCAGAAGTTCTCGGACCCGCCGGTGAGCGCCTGCCCCTCGTGCGGCGGCAGTGTCAGGAAACTCCTCTCGTCGCCGGCCATCCAGTTCAAGGGCTCGGGCTGGTACATCACCGACTACGCGCGCAAGAACGGATCGGGCGCGGGCAAGAGCGACACGGCCACGACAGGCACTGACAGCGCTACCAGCACCGCCAGCACGTCGGGCAGCGAATCCTCGACACCCTCGGCATCGAGCTCGGAAAC
>JAHDVQ010000325.1 GCA_023384595.1 Vicinamibacteraceae bacterium
AAGGTCGTCGCCCTCGGCCCCCTCCACGGCTACGCCATCGCCCAGCGCCTCCAGCAGATGTCCCGCGACGTCGTGCAGGTCACGCAGGGCACCCTCTACCCCGCCCTCCACCGGCTCCAGAACCGCGGCCTGCTCACCGCCGAGTGGCGCCTCACCGAGACCGGACGCGAGGCGAAGTTCTACCGGCTCACCCGGCGCGGACGCGCGCACCTCGGCGCCGAAGAAGCCAGCTGGCGGCGCCTGACCGACGCCATCGGCCACATCCTCGCCGCCGCCGAAGGAGAAGCGTCATGACCTGGTGGGCCCGCCTCCTGAGGACGCGCCGCCTCGAGCGGGAACTCGACGCGGAGCTGCGCGACCACCTCGAGCGCCACGTCCACGACCTCGTGCGCGCCGGCCTCGACGAGCCGACCGCGCGGCGCCGGGCACACCAGGCCCTCGGAGGGCTCGACCAGGTGAAGGAAGCCTGCCGCGACGAGCGCGGCACGCGCTGGATCGAGGAGTTCGCCCAGGACCTGCGCTACGGCGCCCGCCTGCTGCGCGCGAACCGCGGCTTCACGCTCGTCGCCGTCCTCTCGCTCGCGCTCGGCATCGGCGCCAACACCGCCATCTTCTCCATCGTCGACAGCCTGCTGCTCCGAAGCCTGCCCGTCCACGAACCCGAACGGCTGGCCGTGCTCGGCCCCGGAGCGTGGACGCATCCCATCTGGGTCGAACTGCGCGACACGCACGCGTCGGTCTTCGAGTCGGCCGCGGCGTGGTCCGACGAGCGCTTCGACCTGGCGCCCGGCGGCGAGTCGCGGTTCGTGCAAGGCATCTGGACGAGCGCCAGCTTCTTCGACACGCTCGGCGTCCGCCCCATCATGGGCCGCGGCTTCACGCCAGACGATGACACCCGCGGCGGCGGCGGTGACGGCCCGGTCGTCGTCATCAGCCACGGGTTCTGGCAACGCCACTTCGGCGGCGCCCCAGACGTCGTGGGCCGCACGCTGACGCTCAATCGCGTGCCGTTCACGGTGGTGGGCGTCACGCCGCCCGAGTTCTTCGGCCCGACCGTCGGCCGCCGGTTCGACGTGGCCGTGCCGCTCGGCGCCGAGCCCCTCATCCGCGGCAACGCCAGCCTGCTCGACGGCCGCTCGGCCTGGTGGCTCGACATCGTGGCGAGGCTCGCACCCGGACAGACGCTCGATCGCGCCACCGCCGCCCTCCGCGCCGTGCAGCCGGCCATCCGCGAGGCGACGCTGCCGTCGAACTGGCCGCCGCACCTGCTGCCACGTTACCTGGAAGACGGGTTGAGGCTCGCGCCGGCGGCGATGGGCATCTCCGAGCTCCGCGAACAGTATCGCCGTCCCCTCGTCGCCCTCCTCGTCGTCGTCGGCCTCGTGCTGCTGATTGCGTGCGCCAACATCGCGAACCTGCTGCTCGCCCGCGGCAACGCGCGGCGTCACGAGTTCGCCATGCGCCTCGCGCTGGGCGCCTCGCGCTGGCGGCTGGGACGACAGCTCCTGGCCGAGAGCGTGCTCCTGGCCACGCTCGGCACGCTGCTCGGACTCGCGTTCGCCTACTGGGGCAGCCACCTGATCGTGTCGCAGATCTCGACGCCGCAGAACCCGGTGTTCCTCCCGCTCGGGGTGAGCCTGCGCACGCTGGCGTTCACGGCCGGTGTCACCGCCGCGACGGCGCTCCTCTTCGGCATCGTGCCCGCGTTCCGCGCCGGCCGCGCCGAGCCGTCGGAGGCCGCCTCGTACCAGTCGCGCACCCTCGTGGGCACGCGCGGCGGCCCGGGCGCCACGCGCGGCGGTACCCTCGGCGGCCCGCTCGTCGTCTCGCAGATCGCGTTGTGCCTCGTGCTCGTCGTGGCGGCCGGCCTCTTCGTCCGGACGTTCACCGCCCTCGCCACGCGCGACATCGGCCTCGATCGCGACCCGCTGCTCGTCGTCAACCTCGATGCCGAGCGGCTGCAGCTCGAGCCGCCCGAGCAGCGTGCGCTCTTCGAACGCGCGCTGGAGGAAGCCTCGCGCGTCCCTGGTGTGCAGCGTGCCGCGCTCTCGGTGCTCACGCCCGTCAGCAACATGGCATGGAACAACGAGTTCCAGTTCCCCGACGGTCCCGAGCTGCCCGAGCGCGAGCGCGTGCTGTTCATGAACGCCGTGTCGCCTGGCTGGTTCGCCACCTACGGCACGACCCTCCGCGCCGGGCGCGACTTCGACCGCCGCGATCGCGAGGGCGCGCCGTCCGTGGCCATCGTTAACGAGGCGTTCGTCAACAAGTTCATGAAGGGGAAGGACCCCATCGGGCGCACGTTCCGGCAGACGCCGCCCCAGAGGGAGGCGCAAGTCCTGCAGATTGTCGGCGTCGTCGAGGATGCGGTCTATCGCGACGCGCGACAGCCGGCGCCGCCGCTTGTCTACCTGCCGCTCGCGCAGACCGTGTGGAACGGCGGCCCGATGCCGGGCAGAATCACCGTGCGCACCGCGGCCGGGCCGCCCGAGGCGCTCACCAGGGCGCTCGCGCACGCCATCGGGCGCGCGAGTCCGGACCTTGCGCTCACGTTCCAGCCGATGGCCCAGGTCGTCAACGCCACGCTCGCGCGCGAACGCCTCATCGCGATGCT
>JAHDVQ010000062.1:0-5553 GCA_023384595.1 Vicinamibacteraceae bacterium
GCCGGAAGCCGGAGGCCCGTTCTGTGTTACCGTGCTCTGTTGGCTCGGCTGGCGCTCCGCGCGCCGTCATCATCCTGCAGGGACGTGGCCCATGAGCGCTCCACACCGCCGCCTCGATGTCCTCGTTGATTCCGTGCGCCGCCTGCAGCGCATGGGGGCGACCTCGAACCTGATCAACCTGCTCCAGAAGCAGCATCCGGCCGACCTCGCGCAGATCCTCAACGAGCTCGTCGATCGCGACCGCGCGGCGGTGTTCCACCTCCTCGTCGAGCGCAACAGCCGCCTCGCCATGGAGGCGTTGAGCGAGTTGGGGCCCGAGATGGGCGCCGAGCTGCTGGCCGACCGGCCGCCCGAAGACCTCGCCCGCCTCCTCCAGGAGCTGCCCTCCGACGACGTGGCCGCCATCCTCGACAACCTGCCCGAGGAGCTCTCGGCGGCGGTGCTCGAGCTGATGGCGCGCAAGGGCGGCGAGGACGTCGGCAGCCTCCTCGAGTACGACGAGCGCACGGCCGGCCGCATCATGAACCCGGACGTGTTCGCGCTGACCGAGGACCTGACGGTCGGTCAGGCGATCACCGAGCTGCAGCAGGCCCGCGACGTGGAGATGGTCTTCTATCTCTACGTCGTCGACAGCCGCCGGCATCTCGTGGGGGTCGTCTCGCTGCGCCGGCTGCTGCTCGTGCGGCCCGACACGCCGCTCAAGCACGTGATGTCGACCGATCTCATCAGCGTGCGTGACGACACGGACCAGGAGGAGGTGGCGCGCCACGTCGCGTCGTACAACCTGCTCGCCATTCCCGTCGTCGACGAAGAGAACAAGCTGGTCGGCATCATCACGGTCGACGACGTCATCGACGTCATCAAGGACGAGGCCACCGAGGACATCTACCGGTTGGGCGGCCTCACCAGCGAGGATCGCGTGTTCTCGCCGGCCAGGGATTCGCTCAAGCGGCGGCTCCCCTGGCTGCTCGTGAACCTGGTCACGGCCTTCGTCGCGGCCTCGGTCGTCAAGGTGTTCGAGGGCACGATCGGGGCGTTCACGGCCCTGGCGGTGTTCATGCCGGTCGTGGCCGGCATGGGCGGCAACGCTGCCACGCAGACGCTCACCGTCATCGTGCGCGGGCTCGCCCTGGGCGAGCTGACCTGGAGCAACACGAGGAAGGCGCTCTTCAAGGAAGCGCTGGTCGGCGTCGGCAACGGGGCGGCCGTGGGCGCCGTGGCCATGCTCGGCGCCTGGGCGCTCCAGGGCAACCTCGCGCTGGGCCTCGTGCTCGGGGTGGCGATGATCATCAACATGTTCGTGGCGGCCACGGCCGGCACGCTCATCCCGCTCGGGCTGAAGGCCCTCAAGGTGGACCCGGCGCTGGCCTCGTCGGTCTTCATCACGACGCTCACCGACGTGTTCGGGTTCCTCTCGTTCCTCGGCCTGGGGACGGCGTTCCTGAGGTTCCTGCATCAGGCGGGGTAAAATATCCGGGTTCTCCCGGCCGCTCCGGCGCGACAGGTACGGTGCCCGAGCGGGAAAGGGGTGTCCGGGCCCGACTGGAGCTGCATGCCGCTGTACCGCGCCGAGGCCCTGGTGCTCCGCACCTACCGGCTGGCGGAGTCCGATCGCATCGTCGTGTTCCTCACGCGCGATCGCGGGAAGAAGCGCGGCGTCGCGCGCGGCGCCCGCAAGTCGCGCCGGCGGTTCGCCGGCGCGCTCGAGCCGTTCACCCGCGTCGACGTGACCTACTTCGAGCGGGAATCGCGCGAGCTGGTGCGCGTCGACGAGGCCGTGGCCCTCGAATCGGCGTTTCGCGCCTCGTCGGGCGACGGCTTCCGCTACGTCGGGTACTTCGCGGAGCTGGTGGACGCCTGGGCCCAGGACAGCGACCCGAACGACACGCTGTTCCGGCTCGGGGCGGCCACGCTCGACGCCCTGGCCGCGGAGGTGCCGGCGGTGCCGCTGGCGCGCTACTTCGAGCTGTGGCTGCTGCGGCTGCAGGGCGTCTATCCGTCGATCCGCCGCTGCCAGGGATGCGGAGCGGGTTTCTCCGGGCACGGGGCCTGGCTGGCGCGGCCGGCGATGGTACTCTTGTGCGACCGGTGCCGCGACCGGGCCGGCGCGCCCGACCTCTCGCCGGCGGCACTGGCCTTCCTCGAGGGGGCCGTGACGGCGCCGCCGCTCCGGGTCGCCGATCTGCCGTGGTCGCCCGCCATATCGCGGGAGGTCGAGGCCGTGCACCGCGCCATGATGGCGGCGCATCTCGACCGCGAGCCGCGCGGCAGCCGGGTGCTGCACGCGATCGAGCGTTCCGAACCATTCGACTACCCACGCGAGTCCGCCACGTGACACTGCAGGACCTCATCTTCAAGCTGTCGGAATACTGGGGAGGCCACGGCTGCGTCATTCAGCAGCCGCTCGACATCGAGGTGGGCGCCGGCACGATGTCGCCCGAGACCTTCCTCCGCGTGCTCGGTCCCGAGCCCTGGAACGTGGCCTACGTGCAGCCCTCGCGCCGGCCGGCCGACGGGCGGTTCGGCGAGAACCCGAACCGGCTGTTCAAGCACCACCAGTTCCAGGTCATCCTCAAACCGGCTCCCGACGACATCCAGCAGGTGTACCTCCAGAGCCTCGAGGCGTGCGGCATCGACCTGCGTGCGCACGACATCCGGTTCGAGGAGGACAACTGGGAGTCGCCGACGCTCGGCGCCTGGGGGATCGGGTGGCAGGTGCTCTTCGACGGCCTCGAGATCACGCAGTTCACCTACTTCCAGCAGGCCGGGGGCATCGAGCTGGCGCCGATCTCGGTCGAGCTGACCTACGGGCTCGAGCGCCTCGCCATGGTGCTGCAGCGGGTCGACAACGTCTTCGACCTCGTCTGGGGGGCGGGCGTGAAGTACCGCGAGGCCCGATGGCGTGACGAGGTCGAGCAGTCGAAGTACGCCTTCGGCCAGGTCGAGGGTCTGTCTCGCGAGGCGTTCGCGGCGTTCCACCGCGAGCTGTTCGACCGCTACTACGCCTTTGCCGAGAGCCTGCTCGCGGGAGGGCTCGTCATTCCCGCTTACGAGCACTGCCTGAAGTGCTCACACCTCTTCAACGTGCTCGACGCCTGCGGCGGGATCGGGGTCACCGAACGGACCGCGTACATCCTGCGCGTGCGCCAGCTCGCGGTGGCCATCGCCCAGGCCTACACGCAGCCCGCCACGCCGACGGCCCCCGAACCACTGCCGGCGGCCGACTGACTCCTCCGCGCGAATCACACCTCATGGAACGCGAGCTGCTCCTCGAGATTGGATGCGAAGAACTGCCGGCCAGCTGGCTGACACCGCTGGCCGGACAGCTGGCCGAGCGCCTCACCGCCCGGCTGCGCGAGTTCCGCCTGGCGAGCGACGCCGAAGCCGAGACGCACGCGACGCCGCGCCGGCTGGCCGCGGTCGTGCCGCGCATCGCCGAGCGCCAGAGCGACCACGAAGAGCTCGTGAGCGGCCCGCCGGCCGCCGCCGCCTTCCGCGACGGCCAGCCGACGCCGGCTGCCCTCGGGTTCGCGCGCAAGTACGGCGTGGAGGTCGCGGCCCTCGAACGCGTGACCACCCCCAAGGGCGAATACCTGGCGTACCGCGCCCGGCACCGCGGACGCGCCGCCGCCGACATCCTGCCCGACGTGCTCGCCGCCACGCTGCGCGACCTCTCGTTCCCGAAGCAGATGCGCTGGGATGCCTGGATCGACGACGGGCGCGGCGAGCTGCTGTTCGGGCGTCCCATCCGGTGGCTGTTGTTCCTGTACGGCGGACGGGTCGTGCCCTTCACCATCCGCCGCTCGCCGCTCGCGCAGTCGGCATCGGTGCAGGACGTGAGAAGCGGCGCCGTGACGCACGGCCACCGGCTCCTCGCGGTGAGCGGGCGCGCCGGGCGCGCGGTGAAGGTGCGCAGCTTCCAGGACTACAAGGCGCGGCTCGCCGAGCACTTCGTCATCCTCGCCCGTCGCGAGCGGCAGGACCGGCTGGTGCGGGAACTCGAGCTGCACGCCCGCCGGCTCGGCGGACGCGTTCACGCCTCGGCCCACGCCTCCGCCGGGCCCCTCGCCGAGGTCGCCGACCTCGTCGAGTACCCCTCGGTCGTCGCCGGCACCTATTCGGCCGAGTTCCTCCAGCTCCCGCAGGAGGTGCTGACGACGACGATGATCCACCATCAGCACTACTTCCCGGTGGTGGACGATCGCGGACGGCTGATGCCCGCCTTCCTCGCCGTCACCAACATCGAGGTCGACAACACACGGAAGATCGCCGTGAACTCGGAGCGCGTGCTCACCGCGCGCCTGCGCGACGCGCGCTTCTTCTGGGATGCCGACCGCGCCACGCGGCTCGAGGATCGCCTCGATCGTCTCGACACCGTCCGGTTCCACCGCGCGCTCGGCAGCTACCGCGACAAGGCGCGGCGGCTCGAGCGGCTCGCGGCGACGGTGGCCGAGTCGCTCGGCGCGCCGGAGGCGGCGGCCGATGCGGCGCGCGCGGGCCTGCTCGCCAAGACCGACCTCACGACCGACATGGTGCGCGAGTTCACGGAACTGCAGGGCACGATGGGCGGCATCTACGCGCGCGAGCAGGGCGAGCCCGACCCGGTCTGGCGGGCCATCTACCACCACTACCAGCCGGCCTCGATCGACGCCGACGCCGAGCCCTCGCGCGAGTCGCTCGGGTCCGCGGCCGCGGTGTGGGCGGCCGTGTCGGTGGCCGACAAGCTCGACTCGGTCGTGGGGCTCTTCGGCGCGGGCGAGCGGCCCACCGGCACGCGCGATCCCTTCGCGATCCGCCGCCAGGTGCAGGGCGTCCTCAAGGTGCTCGTCGATCTGCCCGAGGTGACCGGCCTCACGGCGGCTGTCGACGTCGGGCCGCTGCTGGCCGGAGCCGCGGCCGGGTATCCGGACGGCACGCTGGCCGAGTTCGACGAGGACCTGCAGACCTTCGTGCGCGATCGCGTGAAGTACGTGTTCCAGCAGCGCGGGTTCAGGCCCGAGGAGATCGAGGCGGTCCTCGGGGCCACCGGCGTCGCGCTCGCGCCCCTCGATCTGCGGCACCGCCTCGAGGCGCTGGCCGGCATGCGCGGATCGCAGGACTTCGCCGCGCTGGCCGTCCTCTTCAAGCGCGTGAAGAACATCGCGCGCGAGGTGAGCCCGGTGCCGCAGCCGGCCTACGAGGCGCGGCTCGACCGCAGCCGGCTCGTCGAGCCCGCCGAGCAGGCCCTGCTGCAGGCCTTCGATCGCGTGGCGCCCGCGATGCGCGAAGCCGTCGCGGCGCGGCACTACCGCAAGGCGATGGCCGAGGCCGCGACGCTCCGCCCTGCGGTCGACCGGTTCTTCACCGAGGTGTTCGTGATGGTGGAGGACGCGGCCCTGCGAGCCTCGCGCCTGATGCTGATGGTTTCCGTGCGCGATCTCGTGCTCGAGGTCGCCGACATCTCCCAACTGGGCGGCGCCTAGGCGTCGCCGTACTCATCCCACCGACCCACAGGGAGCAAGGCAAGACACATGGCGAAGACAGCACGTCGAGCGAAGAAGAGCGCGCCCGCGC
>JAHDVQ010000062.1:5653-9308 GCA_023384595.1 Vicinamibacteraceae bacterium
GAAGGCGCCGGGGAAGACGGCGGCGGCGGCGAAGCAGGCGCCGGCCGCGAAGAAGGCCCGCGCCGGCAAGTTCGTGTACTTCTTCGGCAAGGGCCGCGCCGACGGCGATCGCACGATGAAGGATCTGCTCGGCGGCAAGGGCTCCGGCCTCGCCGAGATGACCAACGCGGCACTCCCGGTGCCGCCCGGCTTCACCATCACGACCGAGGCGTGCAACCTGTGGTACGCGAACCACCGGAAGCTCACGCCCGCGATCGAGGACGAGATGGTGGCCAACGTCCGGAAGCTCGAGCAGCTCACGGGCGAGGAGTTCGGCTCCACCACCAACCCGCTGCTCGTCTCGGTCCGGTCAGGCGCGAAGTTCTCGATGCCCGGGATGATGGACACGATCCTCAACCTCGGGTTGAACGACAAGGCGGTCGAGGGGCTGGCCGCCAAGACCGGCAACGCGCGTTTCGCCTACGACAGCTACCGCCGCTTCATCCAGATGTTCGGCAGCGTCGTGCTCGAGATCGGCAAGGACAAGTTCGAGCACGAGTTCGAGGCGGTGAAGCACGCGCACGGCGCGGCGGTCGACACCGATCTGGGCGTCGAGGGACTCCGTGAGGTGGTGGCGCGCTACAAGAAGCTGGTGAAGCAGGAGAGCCGGCGCGAGTTCCCGCAGGACGCCCTCACGCAGCTCAAGATGGCGCGCGACGCCGTGTTCCGTTCGTGGAACAACCCGCGCGCGCAGAGCTACCGCCGCATCTACGAGATTCCCGACCACATCGGCACCGCGGTCAACGTGCAGAAGATGGTGTTCGGCAACAGCGGCGACCGCTCGGCGACGGGTGTGGGCTTCACCCGCAACCCCGCGACGGGCGCGAAGGAGTTCTTCGGCGAGTTCCTCGTGAACGCGCAGGGCGAGGACGTCGTCGCGGGCATCCGCACGCCGCAGCCCATCGCAGAGCTCGAGAAGGTGATGCCGCACGCGTATCGCGAGCTGCGCGCGATCACGACGCGGCTCGAGAAGCACTACAAGGACATCCAGGACTTCGAGTTCACGATCGAGGACGACCACCTCTACATGCTGCAGACGCGCAACGGCAAGCGCACGGGCTACGCCGCGGTCGTCATCGCGACGGACCTCGTGGCCGAGAAGCTCATCACGCCCACCGAGGCGCTGCTGCAGGTCGAGCCGATGGCGCTCAGCCAGCTGCTGGCGCCCGTCTTCGATCCTGCCGAGTGGAAGAAGCTGCCCGTCGCCACGCGCGGCCTGCCGGCCTCGCCCGGCGCCGCGTCGGGCCAGGTGGTGTTCACCGCCGACCACGCGGTCGAGTGGGCCGAGCAGGGGAAGAAGGTGCTGCTCGTCCGGAAAGAGACCGTGCCCGACGACATCCACGGCATGGAGGTCGCGGTTGGCGTGCTCACGGCCACCGGGGGCATGACGTCGCACGCGGCGGTCGTCGGCCGCCAGATGGGGAAGCCGTCGGTCGTCGGCGCCGGCGAGATCCGCGTCAACGAGAAGGCACGGACCTTCACCGTCGGCGACCGGACGCTGCAGGAGGGCGACTGGGTGTCGTTCGACGGCCTGACGGGGGAAGTCAAGCTGGGGCAGGTGGCGACCCACCCGTCGGAGATCCTCCAGGTGGTGGCGGGCCGGATGGCGCCGGCCGACTCGGACATCTACCAGCGGTTCCACAAGCTGCTCACGTGGGCCGACAAGGTGCGCACGCTGGGCATCCGGGCCAACGCGGATCAACCCGATCAGGCGGAGCTGGCCTACGCGTTCGGCGCGCGCGGCATCGGGCTGTGCCGCACCGAGCACATGTTCTTCGGCGAGGGCCGCATCGAGAAGGTCCAGAAGATGATCCTCGCCGACAACGAGGCCGATCGCCGGGAGGCGCTCGAGGCGCTGCTGCCGCTGCAGCGCGACGACTTCTACGGCATCTTCAAGGCGATGCACGGCGAGCCCATCACCATCCGGACGATCGATCCGCCGCTGCACGAGTTCCTGCCGAAGCGCGAGGAGCTGATGGTCGACATCGCGCGCCTCGAAGCGAACGGCGGGAACGTGGCCGAGATCCAGAAGCTGCAGACGCTGCTGCACCGGGTCGAACAGCTCCACGAGTTCAACCCGATGCTGGGCCACCGCGGCGTGCGGCTCGGCATCACCTTCCCCGAGATCACCGAGATGCAGGCGCGCGCCATCTTCGAGGCCGCCTGCCGGTGCGTCAAGGAGGGCATCAAGGTGACGCCCGAGGTCATGATCCCGCTCGTCGGCCACGTTCGCGAGCTGAGCGATCAGAAGGCCATCGTCGACCGCGTGGCCGCGGAGGTCATGAAGGAGCAGAAGGTCAAGGTGAAGTACCTCGTCGGCACGATGATCGAGGTGCCGCGCGGGGCCGTCACCGCCGACGAGATCGCGCGCGAGGCGCAGTTCTTCTCGTTCGGCACCAACGACCTGACGCAGCTCACCTTCGGGTTCTCGCGCGACGACATCGGCAAGTTCCTCGGCGACTACCAGCAGAAGAAGATTCTCGAACGCGATCCGTTCCAGTCGATCGACATCGTCGGCGTGGGCGGACTCGTGGACACCGCCTGCCGGAAGGGGCGCGCGGCGCGTCCCGACATCAAGCTCGGGGTGTGCGGCGAGCACGGGGGCGACCCCTCGTCGGTGCACTTCTTCCACTCGGTGGGGCTCAACTACGTGAGCGCCTCGCCCTATCGCGTGCCGGTGGCGCGGCTCGCGGCGGCGCACGCCGCGCTCTCGGTCAAGGTCGGCGACTGAGCGGCCGGCACGGTATGATGACGGCGCCACCGTCATGATCACCGTCTTCGTTCACCAGGCCGGGCACACGCGGCGCGAGACGCGCGTGGACCCGGCCTGGCTCGAGGCGTCGAGCGACGCCATCGTCTGGGTCGACCTCGCCCAGCCCACGCCCGACGAGACGCGGATCCTCACCGAGGTCTTCCACTTCCACGAGCTGGCGATCGAGGACGCGCTGGCCACCACGCACGATCCGAAGATCGACAGCTACGGGGACTATCTGTTCCTCATCCTGCACGGGATCGACGTGGAGCAGTCGCGGCGCGGCTTCGGCACGCGCGACGTCGACTTCTTCGTCGGCCGCAACTACGTCGTCACCGTGCACGGCGCGACGTCCCGTTCGATGAGGCGCGCGCACGAGGCGTGCGCGCGCAACGGGCACTTCATGAGCGAGGGGCCCATGGCGCTCGTGCACCGCATCGTGGACGGGATGGTGGACAACTACCGGCCCGAGGTCGACATGCTCGAGAAGCACATCGACGCGCTCGAGGAGGAGGCGTTCTCCGAGCCGGCGTCCGACTTCACGAAGCGTGTCCTCCGGTTGAAGAAGGACATCTCGTACCTGCGCCGCATCGTCCAGCCGCAGCGCGACGCGGTGGGCCGGCTCGCCCGGCGCGAGTTCGAGTCGGTCTCCGAAGCGATGGCCTACCGCTTCCGCGACGTGCACGATCACCTGGTGCGCATTTCCGACGAGGCCGTCGCCATGCAGGACCGCCTGTCGGTGATGCTCGACGGCTACCTCTCGTTCATCTCGAACCGCCTGAACGAGGTCATGAAGGTGCTCGCCGCGCTCGCCATCGTCTTCGGTCCGCTGACGGTGGTGACAGGGCTGATGGGCATGAACGT
>JAHDVQ010000062.1:9408-13735 GCA_023384595.1 Vicinamibacteraceae bacterium
ACTGAAAACTGATAACTGATAACTGTCCTGTGTCCCAGATCCTCCGCCTTCCGCCCGAGCTCGCCAACCAGATTGCCGCTGGTGAGGTCGTCGAGCGCCCGGCGTCGGTCGTGAAGGAGCTGGTCGAGAACGCGCTCGATGCCGGGGCCGCGCGCATTGCCGTCGTCATCGAGATGGGCGGCAAGCGGCTCGTACGCGTCGAGGACGATGGGCAGGGGATGGATCCGGAAGATGCGGTGCTGGCGCTCGAGCGGCACGCGACGAGCAAGGTGCGGCGCGCCGACGATCTCGCCGCCATCCGCACGCTGGGCTTCAGGGGAGAGGCGCTCCCGAGCATCGCGTCGGTGTCGCGGCTGACGCTGCGCACGCGTGCGCGCGGGCAGCCCACGGGTACCGAGGTGCGCGTCAACGGCGGCGTCGTCAGCTCGGTGCGCGAGGCCGGGGCGCCCGAAGGCACCACGATCGAGGTCGAGGAGCTGTTCTACAACCTGCCTGCCCGACGGAAGTTCCTCAAGGCCGACGCGGCGGAGTCGGCGCAGATCTCGCGCCTCGTCACGCAGATGGCGCTCTGCTACCCCGAGGTGGGCTTCACGCTCACGAGCGCGGGGCGGCGCGTACTCCAGGCCCCGCCGGTGACGCGGCTCGAGGACCGCTTCTACCAGCTCTACGGCGACCGTCCCGACCTGGTGCCCGTGGCGAAGGCCGCGGGCGGCATCCGCGTGCACGGACTGGTCGCCGCCCTCGGCGACCAGGGACCCACGCGCGGGCCGCAGAATGTCTTCGTGAACCGTCGCATCGTGAAGGATCGCACCATCGCCCACGCGATCACGGCGGCCTACGCGGTGGCGACCATCAAGGAGAAGAGCCCCGAGGCGCACCTCTTCATCGAGATGCCGCCTGACCGCGTCGACGTGAACGTGCATCCCACCAAGGCCGAAGTCCGCTTCCTGGAGAGCGGCCTCGTCCACGAGGTGATTCGCCGCGCCGTGGGCGATGCCATCGGGACCTCCGACGCGCCGCGCCTCCAGTTGCAGGGTGGCGCAGCGGCGCCGAGCGCGGGCGAGAGCGCTTCGCGGACGCCGACGGCGGGCGTGCTGGCCGATCTCTGGCGGCCGATGCCGAC
The DNA here is from genome assembly GCA_023384595.1 of Vicinamibacteraceae bacterium. Classification (GTDB taxonomy): domain Bacteria; phylum Acidobacteriota; class Vicinamibacteria; order Vicinamibacterales; family JAFNAJ01; genus JAHDVQ01. The sequence continues at coordinate 10,532 of JAHDVQ010000062.1, forward strand.
GCCCGGCGAGGGCGCGGCCGAGGCCGTCGACGGTGGGGCCGCGTCGCCCGGCGGCCTCACCTGGGTGGGCGGACCGCCGTTCTCGCCAGAGGCCGGCGGCGTGGTGGCGACGGGCCCCGAGGCCGGGACGGCAGGCCCGACGCTTCCGCCGCTCGCGCGGGGCGACGTGGCCGCGGCGTCAGGCGACCTCGAACGCCAGCGGATGATCGACGCCGTGCGGCCGATGATGCCGCTCGGCCAGTTTCGCAATACCTACATCATCGCGGTGGATGCCGAGGGGCTCGCCATCATCGACCAGCACGTGGCCCACGAGCGCGTGCTCTTCGAGCAGGTGATGGAACGGCTCACCGACGGTTCGCTGCCCAGCCAGCGCCTGCTGACGCCGCTCGTCCTGGAGCTCCCACCCGGCAGCCGCGAGGCCCTGCTCGCGCGCGAGGACGATCTCACCCGTCTCGGCTTCGAAGTGGCCGATTACGGCGGCCGCTCGGTGCGCGTGGCTGCCGTGCCGGCACTCGTCGGCGTGACGGAGATCGAGCAGACGGTGCGGGCGCTCGCCGACGACCTCGAAGGGCTCGACCGCGGCGCGCCGGTGGAACAGGCGCTGCGGCAGGTTGCCGCCACCATGGCGTGCCACGCCGCGGTGAAGGCCAACCAGCCGCTGTCGCACGAGAAGATGGTCTACCTGCTCGACGAGCTGCGTCGCACGGCGTACTCCGCTGTCTGCCCGCACGGGCGGCCCGTCGTCCTGCGCCTCACGCGGCGCGAGATCGAAAAGAACTTCCAGCGAATCTAGGAATAGGCTCCAGGCTCCAGGCTCCAGGCTCCAGGCTCCAGGCTATTCGTACTTCAACGCCCTGACCGGGTCCGTGCGCAGCGCCCGCCGCGCCGGCGCGGCGACGGCCGCGGCCGACACCAGCACGAAGACGAGGACGCAGGCGGCGTACGTCCACGGGTCGGCGTGACCGATGCCGTAGAGCAGGTTGCTCGCCAGCCGTGAGAGCCCGAGGGCCGCGATCACGCCCACGGCCAGACCGACCGCCACCAGCAGCGCCGCATGCCGCGCCACCAGCCGGAGGATGTGGCCCGCGTCGGCGCCGAGCGCCATGCGGATGCCAATCTCCCGCGTTCGCGCCGCCACGCTGAAGGCGACGACGCCGTAGAGCCCGAGCGCCGCGAGCAGCAGGCCGACGGTGCCGAGCGAGCCGGCAATGGACGCCGCGAACCGGCTCGGGAAGAGCCCGATGCTCACGACGTCGCCGAGGGGACGCGCGTCGGTGATGGGCAGGGTGGGCGCCGCCTGAAAGAGCACGCGCCGGACGTCGGGCACGACCGACGTGCCGGCGTGGCGCACGAGCAGCGTCGTCTCCGACATGTAGTTCTGGGCCAGCGGCACGTACACCTGCCATCGCGGGGCATCGCCGAGCGACCGCGATTGCGAGTTGCGCGCCACGCCGACGACGGTGTACTCGCGGCGCGCGTCCGGCGTGCTCACCGAGAAGCGCTGCCCGAGCGCGTCTCGTCCGGCCCAGAGCTGCGCGGCGAGCCGCTCGTTGACAATGGCCACCGAGTTTGTGCCCTCGCGGTCGGTCCCGGTGAAGTCGCGGCCCCGCAGGATCGGGATCCGCAGCGTTGCGAAGTAACCGGGTGAGACCACGTTCCAGTCGGCGTCCTGTTCGCGCGCCAGGCCGGGCGCCGCGTCAGGGCGGCCCGGCACCTCGAGCTGCCCGAGAGACAATCCTCCGCCGGTGAGCGGCACGACGCGGGCGAGCGCCGCGGCCTCGGCCTGCGGCAGCGACGCGACGCGCTCGAGCACGGCGTCGGCCACGGCCTGACCCCGCGCCTGGTCGAATCCCGCCAGCGAGAAATCGAGCGCGATGGCCTCGACCCGGTCCACGGAGAACCCGGGGTCGATCTCGCGGGCCTCCTGCAGCGAACGGAGGAGCAGGCCCGCGACGACGACGAGCAGCACCGCGCCCGCCACCTGTGCGCTGACGAGGACCGAACGCAGGCGGAGCCGCGGCGTGGTGGGGGCGTCCGACTCGCGCAGCGAGGGCAGCAGGTCGGGACGCGTCGCCGCCCAGGCCGGCACGAGGCCGGTGAGCAGCGCCGCGCCCGCGGTCACCAGCAGCGACACGCCGACAACGCGCGCGTCGAGCGCGAGCGTCACGTCGAGCGGCACCGGGAGGTGCGGCAGGCCCGCCCGCATCCAGGCCAGCATCCACAGGGCGGCCAGCAGGGCGAGCCCGAGCGCCGCCCCGAAGAGCAGCAGCGTCTCGACGAGCCACTGCCGGGCGAGCGCGCCGCGTCCGGCTCCGAGCGCCGCCCGCACGGCCAGCTCGTGCCGGCGGTCGACGGTGCGCGCCAGCAGCATGCCCGCCACGTTGATGCTGGCGACGAGCAGCACCAGGCCACACACGCTCGCGAGCAGCGTCACGAAGATCTTCAACGCCGGTCCGAAGAAGCCCGGCACCGGCGAGGAGGGCGAGAGCGCGACGGCGAAGTCGCGCGCGGTATCGGGATGCTCGCGCGCGATGGCCGCGGCAATCGACTCGAGCTCGGCCCTCGCCGTCTCGGGCGCGGCGCCCTCGGCGAGCCGCCCGACCATCATCAGCCAGACGATCCGGCGTTCGGTGAGGTGCGCCGGGGGCGCGACTGAGTGAATGGGCACCCAGGCATCGGGCGCAATCAGCGACGACCCGGTGAAGCCCTCGCTGGCGACGCCGACGATGGTGTAGGGGCGGCCGTTCAGGAGCACGTCGCGACCAGGGATGTCCAGGGCGCCGCCGAAGCGCCGCTGCCACAGCGCGTGGCTGATGACGAGCGTGTCGGCCGCTCCCGGCTGGTCGTCGCTGTCGAGGAACAGCCGGCCCGCGGCGGGCCGCGCGCCGAGCACGGCGAAGTAGTTGCCCGACACCGTCTGCGTGTAGATGCGCTCGACGCTCGAGCCGTCGCCCAGGCTCGCCGGCCTGGGCTCGATGCGATAGGCCGCCAGCCCGCTCAGCGTCCGCGCGCGATCGCGCAGGTCGCGGTAGTTGGCGTACGACAGGTTGTCGAAGCCCGGCCGCCCCGCGTGCCGGCCGGCGTCGACGAGCGAGGCCTGGTCGGCCACGCCCGGCCGCGCGCGCCACAGCAGCGTATGCGTGAGCGAGAAGACCGCCGTTGTCGCGGCCAGGCCGATGGACAGCGACAGGATCGCCACGGCCG
>JAHDVQ010000062.1:13835-22446 GCA_023384595.1 Vicinamibacteraceae bacterium
AAGACCGCCGTTGTCGCGGCCAGGCCGATGGACAGCGACAGGATCGCCACGGCCGTAAACAGCGGCCGGCGCGCGAGCACGCGCGCGGCAATGCGGGCGTCGCGGATGAAGGTCTCGATCACGGGGGACTCCTTATCTTGCTGACGCAAAACCGGCTACGTAGCCTACAGAGCCAACAGAGACTACGGAGGCCAGCCTTCGCCGCGCCCTCTACGCCGCAGCCCCGACAAGGCCCGTAGCCCGTAGCCCGGAAAAGGCCCGTAGCCCGTAGCCCCAACAAGGCCCGTAGCCCCAACAAGGCCCGTAGCCCGTAGCCCGTAGCCTATTGTTCAGAATCGGACGACGCTGTCCGGTTCCGCTCGCGCTTCAGGCGGGCCCACCAAGCCAGGCGCTTGCGGATTTCGCGTTCGAATCCGCGTTCGACCGGCTGGTAATACCGCCGATGCGCGAGCGACGGGGGCAGGCAGCTCATGCCTGCCACGCCGTCGGGCTCATCGTGGGCATATTCATAGCCCTTGCCATATTCCAGGTCGCGCATGAGCCGCGTGGGCGCGTTGCGCAGGTGGAGGGGCACGGGCTCGGCCTGCAGGCGGTGGGCGTCGGCGGCCGCGGCGTTGTAGGCCAGGTAGACGGCGTTGCTCTTGGGCGCGGTGGCGAGGTAGATGACGGCCTGGGCGAGCGCGGTGTTCGCTTCGGGGAGGCCCATGAAGTGGGCGGCGTCTTTCGCGGCGACCGCGACCGTCAGCGCCTGCGGATCGGCCGTGCCGACGTCCTCGGACGCAAAGCGCACGATGCGCCGCGCGACGTACATCAGATCCTCACCGGCCTCGAGCATGCGCGCCAGCCAGTAGACGGCCGCATCCGGATCCGAATTCCGCATGCTCTTGTGCAGCGCCGAGATGAGGTTGTAGTGCTCGTCCCCGCCCTTGTCGTAGAGCAGCGAACGGCGCTCGAGGAGATCGGCAACGACCTCGATCGTGATGTGCCCGCCGGCGAGGCCTTCGGCCGAAGGAGGCGAGCCGCGGGGGATGGCGAGCCCGGCGGCCAGTTCGAGCAGGTTCAGCGCGACGCGCGCGTCGCCGTTGGCATAGCGCGCGATGGCGGCGAGGGCGTCGGCCTCGGCCGTCAGCCCGAGGCCGCCCATGCCGCGCGTCTCGTCGGCGAGGGCGCGCATCATGATCGTGACGAGATCGTCGGCCGTGAGCGGCTGCAGCACGAAGACCTTGGAGCGCGACAGGAGGGCCGCGTTCACCTCGAACGACGGGTTCTCCGTGGTCGCGCCCACGAGCACGATGTCGCCCGCTTCGACCCGCGGCAGGAACGCGTCCTGCTGCGCCTTGTTGAACCGGTGGATCTCGTCGACGAAGAGCAGCGTCGGCTGGCCGCGTCGGCGCCGGCGGTCCTCGGCCTCGGCCATCACCGCCTTGATGTCCTTGATGCCCGAGAGCACCGCGCTGAAGCTCACAAAGTGCGCGTCGACGATGGAGGCCATGAGCCTCGCGAGCGTCGTCTTGCCCGTGCCGGGCGGGCCCCAGAGGATGACCGACTGCAGCACGCCGCGCTCGAGGGCTTCGCGCAGCGGGCGGCCGGGTGCGATGAGGTCGGCCTGCCCGACGAAGTCGTCGAGCGTACGCGGGCGCATGCGTTCGGCCAGCGGCGCGCCGGCCTCGGGTGCCGCCGGCTCCGCCCGTCGCAGGGACGCGCGCTCGTCGTCCTCGTCGCCGAAGAGGTCGGGGTTCATGCGGGCCTCGCGGCCGCCGTCCGCTGGCGGCGCGCTTCGTAGAGCAGGACGGCTGCCGCCGTCGAGACGTTCAGCGAGTCGACGCCTTCGCGCATGGCGATGCGCACGCGCAAGTCGGCGGTGCCCGCGGCCGCAGGTGCGAGGCCCTGGCCTTCCGCTCCCAGCCAGATGGCGACCGGGCGGCACAGGTCCACGCGGTCGGGCGTCACCCCGCCGTCGGGGAGGGCGGCGACGTTGAGGAGGCCGGCCGAGCCGAGGGTCCTGGCGAGCCCCGTCTCGTCGTCGGCGATCGCGATGGGCAGGCGGAAGGCGCTGCCCATGGCGCCCCGCAGGGCCTTCCACCCGAATGGCCACGCCGACCCGCGCGTCGCGACGACCCCCGTCGCGCCGAAGGCGTCGGCCGCGCGCACCATGGCGCCGAGGTTGCCGGGGTTCTGCACGCCCGAGGCTACCAGCAGCAGCGCCGGCGGCGTGAGCGCGCGCTCGAGCGGGGCCGGCCCGATGCGGGCGATGGCGACCACGCGCGACGGCGACCGGACCGGGCTTGCCGCGTCGAGCACCGTGCCGGCGGCGGTGACGACCTCCGTGCCGCGCGCGCGCGCCTCGGCGAGGAGGGCGTGCAGCGTGGCGGAGCGATCGAGGTGGGCCGCGTCGACCAGCAGGAGCTCGAGCGGGACGCGGGCGCCGACCGCTTCGGCGACGAGGTGCTCGCCGTCGACGAGGGCACGCCCTTCCGCGTGGCGGACGACGAGTTCGCGGCAGGCCTGCACCAGGGGATGCTGACGACTCGAAATGAACGGGTAATCGAGGGCCATCGACGCGCCCTGGGAGGGGACGGGGGCAGCATACCAGATGTGTTACCATCGGGCGTTGTCCGGCGGCGTTCCGCCAGCCCGGCTCTTCCCCTACACGAGGTCGATGAAGGCACAACTGGTCAGGCGGTTCGAAGAGGAGATCCAGGAACTCGAGCGCGAGCTGAAGACCGTGCTGCCGCGCGAGATCCAGCGGGCCCGCGAGCACGGCGATCTGCGCGAGAATGCCGAGTACAAAGCGGCCAAGGAGCGGCAGGACTACCTGCAGGCCCGGATCGCGAACCTCAAGCGGCGGGTCGCCGACCTCGCGCTCGTCAACCTCGACAAGATCCCGCGCGACAAGGCGGGGCTCGGATCGACGGTGCACCTTCGCGACGGCAACGGCGAGGTGCTCGTCTACCAGCTCGTCATGCCCGAGGACGCCGACGCCGAGCGCGGTCTCATCTCGACGGCCTCGCCCATCGGCCGTGCCATGGTCGGCCGCGAAGAGGGGGACGAAGTGCACGTGAAGGCCCCCAACGGCGAACGCATCTTCGAGCTCGTGAAGCTCGCGACCATCCACGACGAAGCCTGACGCGGAGCGCGTCCTGACCTCTCCGGCCTACTCTCCGAAGCACCGCACCGCGCTGGTCCTGCTCGGCACGGGGACGGCCGGCGCCTACCACGCCGGCGTGCTGCGGGCCCTGCACGAGGCGGGCGTGCGCATCGACGTGGTGGCGGGGCGCGGCATGGGGGCGGCCTCGTCGATCTTCGCCGCCGTCGACGCCTCGTCGCGGCTGTGGGACGAGCAGGGGCTGTGGGCCGACCCGGCCTCGCCGCGCCGGCTCTATCGCTGGCGCCGGGCCTGGTTCGCCGTGCTCGCCGGCCTGGCGGTGGGCGCGGCCGCCCTGCTGCTGCCGCTGCTGGCGCTGCTCACCGCAGGCGCGCTCTACCCGCTGGCGCTCGTGGCCGGCCTCGTGAGCGACGCCGCCCACGCGACGACGGCGGCGGCCTACGGGAGCGTGGCGGGTTTCGCGCTCTCGCCGTTCATGCTCGCCTCGCTGGTGCCTCGCGTGGCGGCCCTGGGCGCCATCGTGGCGTCGGCCGGCCTCCTCGCGCTGGGTCTCGAAGCCTGGCGCGAGCGTCCGCGTCCGCGCGCCGCGGACCCGGCGTGGTGGCGGGCGCTCGGGCCGCCCGTCGACGGCCGCGCGGCGCTCCGGTGGGCCGCCGGCGGCTTCTGGCAGTTCATCAAGGGCGCGGCCGCCATCGCCGAACCCCCGCTGCCGGAGCTGGGACGTCGCTACGCGGAGCTGCTCGCCGAGAACCTGGGAACTCCGGGGTACCGCGAACTGATCCTGGTGGCGCACGATCTCGACACCCGGCGCGATCTGGTGTTCTCGCTGCTCGCCGAGCCGTTCCGCCGAGGGTTCGCGACGCCCGTCACGCGCGCCGACGCGTCGCGGCGGCTGGCCGAGCTCGTCGACCTCGCCGGCGGCGGGGCGGCGCACGTCTTCGATGCGGTGGCCGGGGCACTCGCCGTCCCCGGCGTCGTCGCGCCGCACGCCGTCACCTTTCAGTCGACCAGCTACTGGCGCGGCGAGACGCACCGTCTGGCCGACCGGCCTGGGGCGGCCTCGCGCGTGCTCGAGGAGGTCGCGGCCGCGGGCGTGGAACAGGTCATCCTGGTGTCGGCGGTGCACGAACTCGACGCGCCCCACACGCTCACCCCGCCGCGGCTCGAGCCGCGCGCGCGTCTCGGCGAGGCGCTCGAGGCCGCCGAGGCGGCAGCCACCCGCGATGCCGTCGCGGTGCATGCGGGCGGCTTCGCGGCGCTCTTCGAGGTGCGCCCGCCGCACAATCCGCTCGGCCCCTTCGACCTCGAGGGAGGCCACGACCCGCGATCCGACCGCCTGTTCACGGTGCGGGAATTGATGAACCGCGGCTACGAGGACGCCTACCGCGAGTTCATCGAGCCGTTCGTGGGCGCCAGCGGCGAGTCGATGCGTGGCGTGCTCACGGGGACCTGACGCTGACAGGCGGGCAACGGCCTCCGGCCACCGGCATCCGGCCGCCGGCGTCCGGCCACCGGGCGTGCGCCGGGCCGGGACGGGCACGTCTCCCCCCGCGCTCAGACATCCCTCGGCGCGCCCGAGGGCTGATTTCGTGTAGTGCGGCACCTTCGGGAACTCGCTCGGGCGGAGACATGCCCGTCCCGCCCGGATGCCTACCGGACGCCGGACGCCGGATGCCTGCGACGCCGCCGGATGCCGGATGCCTACCGGACGCCGGACGCCGGATGCCGGATGCCGGATAATGTCCCATGCACCAGGACACGCGCGTCATCCACATCGGTGAAGGCCAGGTGCCCGAGGCCGACCCGCTCACCACGCCCATCTACGAAACCACGACGTTTCGCTTCGCCTCGGCGGCCGCCGTCGAGGACTACTACGAAGGACGGGCGTCGTCCTTCCTGTACTCGCGCTATCGGAACCCGACGGTGCTGGCCGTCGAGGAGAAGCTCGCGGCCCTCGACGACGCCGAGACGGCGCGGGTGTTCTCGTCGGGCATGGGCGCGGTCTCGTCCACCGTGATGGCGCACGTGGGCGCCGGCGACGAGGTGGTGTGTGCCGCAGCCATCTACGGGGGCACGCTGCACTTCCTGCAGGACGTGCTCGCGCGCTTCGGCGTGTCGGTGCGGTTCGCCCCGCTCGAGGAACTGGCGGAGCCCGACCAGGTGCCCGGGCCGGCGACGAAGCTCCTGTGGTTCGAGTCGCCCATCAACCCCACGCTCCGCTGCGTGGACATCGCGCGCGTGGCGTCGGCCTGCCGCCGGCGAGGCGTCATCTCGGTGGTCGACTCGACCTTCGCGAGCCCTTACAACCAGCAGCCGCTCGCGCTCGGGGCCGACCTCGTGATGCACAGCGCCACGAAGTTCCTCGGCGGGCACAGCGACGTGACGGCGGGGGTCGTGGCCGGGCGCCGCGACCTCGTCGAGCCGATCGACCTCACGCGGCGCCTGCTGGGGACCGTGCTCGACCCGCTGCCCGCCGCGCAGCTCGGACGCAGCGTGAAGACGCTGGGTGTGCGGATGGCGCGGCACAACGAGAACGCGCGCCGCGTCGCGGAGGCCCTCGAGGCCGACCCGCGGGTCTCGCGCGTGTACTATCCGGGACTCGAGTCGCATCCCGATCACCGCATTGCCGCGGCGCAGATGCGCGGGTTCGGGGGCATGGTGAGCTTCGACCTGGGCGGCGACTACCAACGCGCCTGCCGCTTCTTCGACCGCGTGCGCCTGTTCCAGCGCGCGACCTCGCTCGGCGGCGTCGAGAGCCTGTGCAGCCTGCCGGTCGCGACCTCGCAGCGCGGCTACACGGCGGCGCAGCTCGAGCGCGCCGGCGTCACGCCCGGCATGGTCAGGCTCTCGATCGGGCTGGAAGATCCCGCGGATCTGATGGCGGACCTGTCGCAGGCGCTGGCGTAGCGGCCGGAAGGCGCGGCTCCCGCTTGCGCTCGGTGGTCTCGCGCAGGAAGGCGGACATCAACTCGAGGATCGTCTCGTTCACGCGCGATTCCTCGATGCCGAACTTCTGGAGGAACCCCTCGAAGGACACCACCGCCTTGGCCATGGCGCGGTGCCCGCCGGCGCTGCCGATGTCGTTGAACCAGCGCTTGACGAACTCGCCCGCGTTGCGCGAGTAGCCCAGGTTGCGCACCGACACCACCAGGCTGCCGTTGACGCGGCCCGAGATGATCGTCCACTTCGTGTCCTCGAGCTGGAGGAAGAAGTCGGCGGTGTAGGTGATGTGGTCCTCGCGCGGCGTCTGCCCTAGATAGGCCGCGTACACCTGGTCGACGAGCCGGCCCCGGTCGAGCGCCGCCCGCACGTACCCCAGCCGGTCGAGCGTGATCTCGGCCCCCTCCATCTTGCGGATCATGGCCGCGTCGGCGAGCGGGTAGAGATAGCTGAACGCATCGAGATCCACGCGATTGGTCTGGCGCGCGAAGAACAGCGTGTCGGACTTGATCGCGTAGAGCATGGCCGTGGCCGTGCGCTCCGAGATGTTCACGTCGACCGCCCGCAGGTGCTCGGTCAGGATGGTGCAGGTCGAGCCGTAGTCGGCGCGGATGTCCTTGAACACCGCCCGGTAGCCGGCCTGCTCCGGATGGTGATCGATGACGAGGTCGGCGCGCTCGAGCAGCCCGCCGAAGTAGTGCGGCTGCACGTCGACGGTCGCGAGGCGATCGAACTCGGCCAGCATCGCCGGCGTGACGGGCTCGACGTGGATGTCGAGCAGGTTCGCCATCCGCTGGTTCTCGGGACGCGTGATGCCCTGCAGCGCCCCGATGATGGCCGTCGTCTTGGTCCGGCGGAGCAGGTTGCGCAGGGCGAGGCCGCTCGCCAGCGCGTCCGGGTCGGGGTCGTTGTGGAGCAGGATCAGCACGCGGTCGGCGTCGGCGAAGTAGCGCTGGTACTGCTGCACCCGCGCGCGGGTCATGGCGCGGCTCAACTCGGTGTGCAGCGCGCTGCCGACCAGCTCGGCCAGCGGGACGTGCACGACGTCGGGGAACGCCTCGCGCACCTCCTCGGCCCGCCGCTCGTTCGGGGCGGTGCCGATGATGTAGATGAGCGTCGCGCCCGCGTCGCGGGCGGCCGTGACGATGCGCTTCAGGCTGCGCCGCCCGGTGTCCTGGATGAGCACCGACGTGCCCGGCGAGACGTCCGCCTTGACGTAGGTGTCGACGCGGCGCGGGTCGGCGGCCGTCACCTGCAGTCCCGCGTCGTGCAGCCGGCGGGCCAGCGGCTTGCTCTCGACGATGAACTCCGTCTCGAAGGTGGGAACCAGCACGCGGTCGAGCGTGCGGATGACCAGTTCGTCCTGGCAGACCGCGAGGCACTTCATAAGTGAAACGGCGGGCCGCCCGTTCGGACGCGCCCGCCTGCACAAAGGAGTCAGTATACCGCGTTTCCCCGCGTCCGGCACGGCCGTTTGCGCGTTCGTCCCAAAGGTGTAACCTTGGGTCCGTCCGCCGCGTAGGGTCCTTCGAGTTCCAGGAGGGTGTCCGTGATGCTCCGCTGGCCGCTGGCCGCCGCGCTCGTCTGCGGCGCCGCCACCGCCCACGCCCAGGTCGTGTTCCACTCGGGCGTGGACCTGGTGCACTTCGGTGTCACCGTCACCACGCGCGGGGGCGAACTCGTGCGCGGCCTGACGCCCGACGACTTCGAGGTGCGCGAGGACGGCGTCGAGCAGCGCCTCGACTACTTCGCGGGTGCCGGCGAGCCGGCGGCGCCGCTGCCGCTGCACCTGGGCATCCTGCTCGACGGCAGCGGCAGCATGGCCGAAGACGCGAAGTTCGTCCACACCGCGGCCATCAGGTTCCTGAAGGTCATGGATCGGGCGGTCGAGTACACCGTCGTCGACTTCGACACCGAGATCCGCGTCGCCAGGTTCCCGCCCGCGGACTTCCCCCGGCTGGTCGAACGCGTCCGCTCCCGCTCGCTCGACGGCTGGACGGCGTTCTACGATGCGCTCGGCGTCTACCTCGATGGCGCCGCGTCGGACATGGGGCGGAAGATTCTAGTGGTGTACACCGACGGCGCCGACACGCGGAGCGCCCTCGGGTTCGGCGAGCTGCTCGAGTTGGTTCGCGCCAGCGATGTCACCATCTATGCCATCGGGCGCCTTGCCCGGGCCGGGTCAGCGGCCATGACCCTCCAGATGCGGCTCACGCAGATTGCGACCGCGTCGGGCGGGCTGGCGTTCTTCCCGACCTCCGTGCGGGAACTCGACGCGATCTACGAGAAGATCAGCGACGAAATCACCGCGCAGTACACCCTCGGCTACGCGTCGACCAACGCCTCGGAAGACGGCACGTGGCGAAAGGTGGAAATCCGCCTGCGCCGGCCCGACGCGCGCGACTACCGCCTCCGTACCCGCCAGGGCTACTACGCCCCGTTCCGCCAGGCCGCCCAGCAGCCATAGCCCGGAGCCCGGAGCCTGGAGCCTGGAGCCTGGAGCCCGGAGCCCCTTGTGGTACGATCGCTCCTTCCCGCCTGGTCCGCGTTCGCCGCCGGGTCTGG
>JAHDVQ010000326.1 GCA_023384595.1 Vicinamibacteraceae bacterium
GTCGCGGCTCAGCTCGACACCACGCCGGCGCCTCTCTATGATGGTCGCTCCCACAGCGGCCATTCCAGACGCTGCCCGCGCGCGGCCCGCCAGAGGCCCGTCCGGGCACACGGGCGCCGTGCGCCCGGACGTCGCGCAGGAGGAGTGCGCCAGCATGGACAAGTCATCGTGCATCGCGCGGGAACCGCTCACCAAACTCGATGAGCACGGGTCGGCCTCGATTCTCAACTACAACCTGCCGCAGTCGACGGCCTACGACGTGGTGAGCTTCATCCAGCTCGACGTCCCCGACCGGCTGTTCAAGGAGTCCACGAAGAAGGCGCCGCCCAACAACTACTGGGACCGCCTCGACAAGCAGCGCGACAAGCTCGATCTCACGCCCGAGCGCATCGGCGCCGTGCTGAGCGGTCAGGCCTACACCAGCCTGAACGAGGTGATGGACACGGGACTCAACTTCACCGCCGAGGAGATTCCCACCTCGTCGGGCGTGAAGTTCAAGGCCGCGAACCTGACGGTGTCGACGAAGACGACGAGCTTCGCCACCGAGTACGCCGCCAACAAGATCGCCGAGGGGTTCCGCCCGCAGATCGTCCGCCGCGCGTCGGGCAAGCAGTTCGTCATCTTCCAGCCGCGCCCGAAGAAGGCGCGCCCCGCCATCTACCTCGTGATGCACATGAAGATGGCGAGCTTCCTCGGCGACTACGGCGCGGGCCAGACGCTGAGCACCTTCAGCCTGCTGCCCGGCGAGAAGACGACGATCCAGATGCGCGACTACCGGCACGACGAGACGACGCGCGTGACGAGCGAGTCGGTGCTCGACAGCTACAGCGAGAGCGCGATGGAGGACCTGCAGACGACCGTCGAGATCTCGACGGCGTCGAGCGTCGAGTCGAGCGAGACCGACACCGACACGATGGCGGCCAACGCCGGCGGGGAGGTCGGCGTGAACCTCGGCATCGTGAAGCTCGGGGGCAGCGGCGGCGCCGAGGCCTCGTCGGTGAACACGACGACGGAGGCCGTGAGCCAGCAGGTGAGCACGCTGAACAACGCCGTCAGCCACCACGTTCAGTCGGCCGACACGCAGCGCCAGATCGAGATCAAGACCGACGTCACCGAAACGTCCATCAGTGAAACCGAGATCACGACGACGAGGACGCTCGAGAACATCAACAAGAGCCGCGTGCTGAACATGGTGTTCCGCCAGCTGCTGCAGGAGTTCTACACGATCACGTATCTCGACAACGTGACGTTCGTCTACTCGAACGGCTACGACACGTCGCGCAAGACCGGCACGCTCGCCTCGCTCGACAACCTGCTGCGCTCGGTGCTCGCCGACGCGAAGGCGGTGGACCAGGTGCGCAGCGACATCTTCGTGCACCTGTGCAACATCACCGATTACACGGGTACGCGCGTGAGCTTCATCGAGAAGGTCACCGAGAAGCAGGTGAACTGCATCGAGCCCGATCGGCGCGACAAGACCGTGTCGTACGTGCGCAAGCGCCGGGGGCTGAAGCAGACGTACGGCGACACGTCGGTCAACGGCATCATCCTCGACGTGACGCATCGCGTGCTGCGCACGCCGTCGGTCATCGTCGACGCGCTGCTCGGCCAGGGAGCCGCGCTCGACTGCTACAACCAGGAGCTGCAGGAGGCGGCGGTCGTCACCACGCAGCTCGCCAACCGCAAGGCGGAGCAGGCGCTTGCGATCATCGACGCGCTCGAGGACCCGGGCGAGCAGGCGCGCCTCTACAACCACGTCTTCGGGTCGTGCTGCGATACGCCGCAAGCGGCCGACGAGGACGACGAGTAGGTCATGCCGGATCCGGTCACGGGCAATCGCTGGTGGGGCAATCCGTGGGCGGCGGATCCCGAACTCCAGGCGGCCTCCGACGCGCAGCGCCTGGGAGGCGCCTGGGGCGGCATCCTCGGATTGGCCGCGCAGTCGAGGGAGACCAGTGCTGCGGAACCCGATACCGATTCGTCGGCGCCGGAGGAGACCGCCGACGATGCCTACGGAAGCCTCGTGGCCGACTGGCCAAAGGTGCCGCCCCTCATCGAGCGCCACATCACCGGAAGCGACTTCATTGAAGTGCGCGACTACTGGTACGACCACTGGCGAAACGAGAAGCGTCCCGACGACGCGCTCCAGTGCTTCGACTGGGCGCAGTTTCAGATGCTCCAGAAGAAGGTACGGGGCACTGGCGATCCCAAGGACCGATCGACCTACTTCCAGTTGTTCGAGGAGAGCCTGGAGCATCCGCCGGACTTCCCGCGCGACGACAAGGTGCTGAAGGAGGACGTGCGGAATCGCGTGGACGTCACCGACACGGGCCGCACCGTGGAAGCCATCGAGTATTTGAAGGAGAGCCTCGTCGCGGGCATCCCCGTGATGGTGGGCATTCGGCTGCTCTGGTACCTGCATCGTCCCAACCGGGATCTCACGACCAATCACTTCGTGGTCGTCGTCGGCATGGGACGCCGGGAGCAGGCAGCGGGAGCTTCGCCTCTGAACGGGGCGTTCCTTCCCGAGTACTACGTGTCGTACTTCGACTACCAGTACGACGAGACGAGGCGTCTGTACTTGTTCAACTTTCCCAA
>JAHDVQ010000063.1:0-8940 GCA_023384595.1 Vicinamibacteraceae bacterium
GCGTGCCCGGTGCGCGACGCGCTCAACCCCGTCGCCGCCCGGCGGATCGTGCCGGGGTGGGCCGTCGCCACGGGAGTGCTGGGCATCGTCTTCGGGCTCATCGTCATCGCGCAGGTCACCGGACACTGGCACACCCTCGTGCCCGACGCGGTCCTCTTCGACCTCATCCCTCGCGCGGCAGAGTTCGGACATCCTTAGGAATGGGCTATAGGCTACGGGCTCTAGGCTAGGGCCCGTGTCGGGGCTCCAGGCTCCAGGCTCCAGGCTCCAGGCTCCGGGCTCCAGGCTCCAGGCTCGAGGCTCGAGGCAACGTCGTGAGATAGACTACGGGGTGCGACCCCTGAATCCCTCGCGCTGTTGACGCGTCGCCGATGGCCGGATCACAGACGACCCTCATCCTGCGTGCGCCCGTCTCCGGCCGCCTCGTGGCGCTCGAACAGGTGCCCGATCCGGTCTTCGCCCAGAAGATGGTCGGCGATGGCGTGTCGATCGACCCGCTCGCCAGCCGCGTCGTCGCCCCCTGCGACGGCCGCATCGTGCACGTGCACGCGGCAGCGCACGCGGTGACGCTCTCCACGTCGGGTATCGAGGTGCTCATCCACGTGGGCCTCGACACGGTACGGCTGCACGGCGCGGGGTTTCGCGCGCACGTCGTCGCCGGTCAGGCCGTCCGCACCGGCGATCTGCTGATTGAGTTCGACGCGGATCACGTGGCGACGCACGCCCGCAGCCTGCTCACCGAGGTGGTCGTCACGAACATGGAGCGGGTGTCGGCGCTGCGCGTGCGCGAGGGGCGCGTCGAGGCGGCCCACGACGCGGTGCTCGAGGCCGACCTGATTGCCGAAGCGGCGACACCCGCGGCCGCGGCCGGCGAACAGGCGGCCGCCGACGTGCAGATCGTGAACGCGACCGGGCTCCACGCGCGGCCGGCCGCCACGCTGGCCAGCATCGCCAAGCGCTATCGCGCGCAGGTGCGGCTCGAGCGGAACGGCCAGTCGGCCAATGCGAAGAGCGTGGTCGGCCTGATGGGACTGGACGTTTCGCACGGCGACACGGTGCGCGTGACCGCGTCGGGCCCCGACGCGCCGGCGGCGATCGAAGCGGTGGTGGCCGCCATTCGCGAGGGTCTCGGTGAGGCGGCCACGCCACCACGGCCAACCACGACCGCGCCGTCCGCCGTGCCATCGGCTGCGGCGTCGCCCGCGGCTGCGCCGATTCCGCCGACTGACGCTGGCGGATCCCCCGGCACGCTCCCCGATGTCCTCGCCGGCGTCGCCGCCTCGCCCGGCCTCGCCGTCGGCTCGGTCGTGCAGGTCCGCCACGAGACCATCCAGGTGCCGGAACTGGCCGACGATCCCGACAGCGAGCGGCGTGCGCTCGAGACCGCGATGGCGCAGGCGCGCGCGCAGGTGCAGGCGCTCCAGGCGCGGCTGCAGGAGGGCGCCGATCCGGCCAAGGCGGCCATCTTCGCGGCCCACGCCGAACTGCTCGAGGATCCCGATCTGCTGGAGCCCGCGACCCACGCGATTCACCTCGGCAAGAGCGCCGCCTTCGCGTGGCAGCAGGCCGTCGAGGCGCAGGCTGCGCGCCTGGCGGGTCTGAACAACGAGCTGCTCGCGGCCCGGGCCAACGACCTGCGCGACATCGGCCGGCGCGTGCTGCGTGTGCTCACGGGCACCGAGAGCGGGCCTCGGAGCTACCCGTCCAACACGATTCTCGTGGCCGAGGACCTCACCCCGTCCGACACGGCGGGACTCGATCGCACGCACGTGCTCGGCTTCTGCACGACCGGCGGCGGGGCCACCTCGCATGTCGCCATCCTGGCCCGGTCGCTCGACATTCCGGCCGTCGCCGGCATCGACCCACGTGCGCTCGACATCGCCGAGGGCACGCCGGTCGTGCTCGACGGCGGCAAGGGCACGCTGCGGCTGCGTCCGGACGACGAGGAGGTCGCCCGCATCCGGACATCGCAGGCGCGGCAGGCGGCCAGGCGCCGCGCGGCCCTCGCGGCGGCGCACGAGCCCGCGGTCACGCGCGATGGTGTACGAATCGAGGTCGTGGCCAACATCGGCGGGCTCGCCGATGCGCGGCAGGTCGTGGAGCTTGGCGGCGAGGGCGTCGGCCTCCTCCGCACGGAGTTCCTGTTCCTCGATCGCCCGTCGGCGCCGACCGAGACCGAACAGGCCGACACCTACGCGGCCATCGCCGAGGTGCTCGGCCCGGATCGGCCGCTCATCATCCGGACGCTCGACGTCGGTGGCGACAAGCCCGTGGCGTATCTGCCCATGGGCGAAGAAGAGAACCCGTTTCTCGGCGAGCGAGGCATTCGCCTGCTGCTCAATCGGCCCGACGTCTTCCGTGCGCAGGTGCGCGCCATCCTGCGGGCGTCCCGGGCCGGGCGCGTGCTCATGATGTTCCCCATGATCGCGACGGTTGGCGAGTGGCGTGCCGCGCGGGCCGTTGTCGAGGAGGAGCGGGCGCGCCTCGGTGCCGGCGCCGTGCCGGTCGGCATGATGGTCGAAGTGCCTTCGGCGGCGCTCCTCGCCGGAGCCTTCGCGCACGACGTCGACTTCTTCTCCATCGGCACCAACGATCTGACGCAGTACACGCTCGCGATGGATCGCGGGCACCCGAAGCTCGCCGCGAGGGTCGACGGCCTCGACCCGGCCGTCCTGCAGCTCATCGCGCGCACGGTCGAGGCCTCGCACGCCCACGGCAGGTGGACGGGCGTCTGCGGGGGCATCGCATCGGATCCCCAGGCCATTCCCCTGCTCGTCGGGATGGGCGTCGACGAGCTGAGCGTGAGCGTGCCGTCGCTGCCCCTCGTCAAGGCGCAGATCCGCGAGATCTCGCGTGCGGCGTCGCGCACGCTCGCCGATCGGGCGCTGGCGGCGGCCTGCGCGGCCGACGTGCGCGAGCTCGTGCCGCACGACGCCGGCGCCGACGAATTGCACGGTGCTGCGGCACGCTCTGCGGAGGGCTCTTCGACGATCTCGGCGGAGAGCCCGGCCACGGACGCTCAGGGGGGCGCGCCGTGACGATCGCGAAACAGGGGTTCGCGCTGCTGCAGAAGATGGGCCGGGCCCTGATGCTGCCCGTGTCGGTGCTGCCCGTCGCGGGCATCCTGCTCGGCGTCGGCAGCGCGCAGTTTCCGTGGATTCCCACGCTCGTGTCGACCTTCATGGCCGAGGCCGGCGGTGCGGTGTTCACGAGCCTCCCCATCCTCTTCGCCATCGCAGTGGCCATCGCGCTCGCCCGCAACGACGGCGTGGTCGCGCTCGCGGCGGTGGTCGGCTACATGGTGCTGGTCGCGTCGCTCGGCGTGATGGCGACGCTGTTCGGCAGCGAGACGAAGGCGATTTTCGGCATCCCCTCGATGGACACCGGCGTCTTCGGCGGGCTCATCGTCGGGCTCGTCGCGGCGGCGCTCTTCAATCGCTACTACCGTCTTCAGCTGCCGCCGTACCTGGGATTCTTCGCGGGAAAGCGCATCGTCCCCATTCTGACGGCCGTCGCCGCCATCGGCCTCGCGGTCGTCCTCGGCTTCGTGTGGCCGGTGGTGCAGGAGGCCATCAACGCGTTCTCGCGCTGGGCGGCCGACGGCAATCCGGCGGCGGCCTTCGCCCTCTACGGCGTGGTGGAGCGCGCGCTGCTGCCCTTCGGGCTGCACCACATCTGGAACGTGCCGTTCTTCTTCGAGGTCGGACGCTACCTCGATCCGGCCACGGGCAAGGCGATCACCGGCGAGATTCACCGCTTCGCCGCGGGGGATCCCGCTGCGGGGCACCTGGCCGGCGGTTACCTGTTCAAGATGTGGGGCCTGCCGGCGGCCGCGCTGGCGATGTGGTACACCGCGCGCCCCGACCAGCGGAAGCGCGTGGGCGGCCTGATGATCTCGGCGGCGCTGACCTCGTTCCTCACCGGTATCACCGAGCCCATCGAGTTCTCGTTCCTGTTCGTGGCGCCGCTGCTGTACGCCATTCACGCGGTGCTCGCCGGCGTCGCCTATTTCACGTGCGTCGAGCTCGGCATCAGGCACGGCACCACCTTCTCGCACGGCCTCATCGACTTCATCGTCCTCTACGGCCGGAGCAGCCACGCCCTCTGGTATCTCGTGCTCGGTCCGCTGTGGGCCTTCGTCTACTTCGGCGCGTTCACGTGGGCGATCCGGCGCTTCAACCTGCAGACGCCCGGACGTCAACCCGAAGACGTCGCGACGACGACCGGCGAGGCCGCCGTCGAGAGCGCAGCTGCCTCGCCAGAAGCGCCCGCGGCCGCACGGGGCGGCGGCTTTGCACAGCAGCTCGTGCTGGCGTTCGGCGGGCGCGCCAACATCAAGAGCCTCGACGCGTGCATCACGCGGCTGCGGGTCGAGGTGTACGACCCGTCGCGCGCGAGCCAGGCGAGGCTGAAGGCGCTCGGCGCCACCGGCGTGGTGCTGGTCGGCGAGAACGTGCAGGCGATCTTCGGGCCGCGCTCCGAGAACCTGAAGAGCGAGATGGAGGCCTACCTCGAGACGGCTGGCCCCGAGGCCGATCTGGTGCCCGCCGGCGATGCCGAGCCAGGGCTGCCCGCTCCGGCATCATCGACAGCCGGCGTCGAGGGCCTGGCTGCGGCACCGGCTTCGCCCGCCGTCGTCGACGCGGCGCTCCAGGCCAAGGCCGCCGGTGTGGTTGCCGCGCTCGGCGGCGTCGCCAACATCGTATCGATCGCGCCGCAGGCGCTCACACGCGTGCGCGTCGTGCTGCGCGACCCGGCAGGCGCGGATGCGGAGGCGCTGGCCGAGGCCGGCGTCCCCGACGTGATGCGGCTCGAGAGCAGCCTTCACCTCGTGGTGGGACTCGAGGCAAACGCCTGGGCCGCGGCCCTGCGCATCCAGATGCGGCCGGCCCAGCCCTGATCATCAGCAGAGGACACTCACGACAGGCCGGGAAGGGCCTCCTCCTCGGCCACCTGCGGGTGGGCCAGCTCGCGGACGAGCGACTCGAGCTCGAGCCACCACTGCTCGCGCGGCCGGCGCGCCCCGCGATCGGCGGAGGCGAGCGCCTCGGCCAGCGGCGTGGTGGTCACGCGGCCGCCGCTGACGCCAATGGCCACGACGTCACGCTCGCCGCGATCGAGCGCGCCCCGCACCAGGTCGATGGCGTGCGCCGCCAGGCGCGTCGCCTGGATGCGATCGAAGGGCGACGGATCGCCACCCTGCTGGAGGTGTCCGAGCACCGTGCGCCGCACGTCGAACAGATCCTTGCCCTCTTCCTCGAAGAGCGCCGCCATGAACTCGGTGGTGTAGTTCCGGCTCGCGCGCTCGTTGCGCACCACGAGGCTGAGGCGCTTCCCGCGCTCGAAATCGCGGGTCATCGCGGCGACGTCGCGCTGCAGGTCGTCGAGCCGCACGCCGCGCTCGTGCAGGTAGACACGCTCGGCGCCGCTCGCGAGGCCGCTGAGCAGCGCCAGGTAGCCGCAGTAGCGCCCCATCACTTCGACGACGAAGCAGCGCTGCACGGCGACGGCCGACTGCTTGATGCGATCGAGGGCGCCCACGATCAGATTGAGCGCCGTGTCGGCGCCAATGCTCATCTCCGAGGCCGGCAGGTCGTTGTTGATGCTCGCCGGCAGGCACACCATCGGGATGTCGAAGGCCCTGAAGAGGTGCCGGTGCGAGGCGAGCACCTCGACCACCTCGTAGCCCGCCCATCCGCCGGCCATCACGAGCGCGTTGATATGGTGGGCCTCGAGGTGACGGGCGATGTCCTGTAGCTCGGTGGGCGTCGGCACGTGTCGGCTGGTGCCCAGCTCGGCGCCTCCCCGCGCGTTCCACCCGTCGACACTGCCCCACCGCAAGCGTTCGACGCGGCCCTCGACGAGCCCCTCGACACCGCCGCGGATGCCGAACATCGTCAGGCCCTGGTCGATGCCGAGACGCACCGCCGCGCGGACGATGGTGTTCATGCCCGGCGCCGGGCCCCCCGCGTGCATGACCGCGACGCGCCTCGGCGACGCGGGTTCGACGACGGTGGGCAGGGCCTGGGCCAGCGCCCAGAAGATCCGGGTCGTGTCGGCGAAGCTCCCGCCGCGCATCGCCTGCACGCGCGCGAAGTCGCCGGCCCCGAGCTCGCGCACGACGGCGCGCGTGTCGTCGACCGCCTCGACGAGCGGCACGCGCGAGATGCGGTTCAGGCGCAGGCCGATGACTTCAGGCGCGGTGTCCGGCCCGGCTTCGAGCACCGCATCGACGGCGGCCGCGCCCGCCACGGTGCTCATCCAGCGATCGAACGCGCTCGGCGCGCCGCCTCGCTGGACGTGTCCGAGAATCGTGACGCGCACGTCCTCGCCCAGCCCCGCTTCGAGCGCCTCGCGGACGCGCGCGCAGGTGATGGGCTGGCGTTCGGCGTCGATGGCCCCTTCGGAGACGACGACGATGCAGTCGCGCCGGCCCGCGGCGCGCCCCTCGCGCACGAGCGCGGTGAGCCGCCCTTCCCACCCTGGCGCGGGAGGATCCTCGGGCACGAAGACCCAGTCGGCGCCGCCCGCGAGGCCGCCCATCAGGCCCAGATAGCCGCACCGCCGTCCCATGACCTCCACGACGAACGCGCGCTGATGGCTGGCTGCCGTGCTGCCCAGCGCGTCCAGGGCGTCCGTGATGCGGTGCAGGGCGGTGTCGGCCCCGATCGTCATGTCGATACCGACCATGTCGTTGTCGATCGAGCCCACCAGGCCGACCACCGACAGGAACGGATGCCGCGCGCGCACCTCGGGCGCGATGTCGCCCGCCGACACGAGTTCCTCGAGCAGGCCCGCCCATTCCTCGCGGAAGACGTGCGCGCCTGTGAGGCTGCCGTCGCCGCCGATGACCACGAGACGATCGATGCCGCGCTCGGTCAGGTGGCGGGCGGCGCGGCGCCTGCCGTCGCGCTCTCGGAAGGCCTCACACCGCGCGGTGCCGATGACCGTACCGCCGCGCTGCATGATGCCGCCCACCGCGTCCCACGACATGGGCACCAGCGAGGCGCCTCCATCGACCATGCCCTGGAAGCCCTCGCGGATGGCGAAGACGCGCACCCCGCGGTTGAGCGCCGTGCGCACGACGGCGCGCACGGCCGCGTTCATCCCGGGCGCGTCGCCGCCACTCGTGAGCACACCGATGGCGCGCGCCGCATCGTCGGGCATCGTCGGTCTCAGCTCCTTTCGGTCCCCACCGGCTCGAATCGCATGGCGACGCCGTTCATGCAGTAGCGCTGCCCTGTCGGCGCCGGGCCGTCGTCGAAGACGTGGCCCAGGTGCCCGCCACACCGGCTGCAGTGCACTTCCACGCGTGGCACGACCAGGCTGCGATCGATGGAGGTCTCGACGGCGCCGTCGAGCGGGGTCCAGAAGCTGGGCCAGCCCGTGCCGCTGTCGTACTTGGTCTCCGAGGCGAAGAGCGGCTGCCCGCAGCCGGCGCACACGAAGCGGCCGTCGCGGTGCTCGACGTTCAGCGGACTCGACCCGGCGCGCTCGGTGCCGTGACGCCGCAGGACGTGATACTGCTCCGGGGTCAGCGTCGCCTTCCACTCCTCGTCGGTGCGATCGATGGGAATCCTGGAATCACTCATTGGGGACTACTCCGCAGGCGCCGCCATCCATGACGGCCGCTCCGCACAGGATACAGGCTTCGGGCGGGCTGTCACCGCTGGCCGCGCCGCTGCATCTCTCCGACAGCGGCGGAGCCGGTTCAAACAGTCCGTCGCCGGCCCGGAGTCATCATCATGCACTTTCCGCCGCGCAGAATCCTGGCGGCCCTCGATGGGGGCGAGGCGTCGCACCGCGCCACGGCGCTGGCCGCGCTCATCGCCGGACGCACGGGCGCCGCGCTCGACGTGCTCCACGTCACCGCCTTCGATGCGCCCGCGTACTTCACGTCGGACCAGATCAGCCGGCTCGAGGCCGAGCACGAACTGGCGCGGGCCGCGGCGCGCGACAGGATTGCAGCCGACCTCGAGTCGCGCGGGGTCGTGCCGGACGGCATCGTGATCGTCGATTCGGCCGTCGCCGACGAGGCGATCCTCGAGCAGGCCTCGCGTTACGACCTCGTGTGCATGGGCACGCACGGGCGGCGCGGGGCGCGGCGTTGGTGGCTCGGATCGGTCGCCGAACGCGTGGCGCTCGGCGCGCCGGTGCCGGTCCTGGTAGTGCGGGGCGACAACGCCACCGACCCGTCGGTCTTCGCCCGGGTCACCGTGGCCGGCGCCGAGGGTGCGCGTCTCGGTCAGGTCATGACGTATGCCACCGCGCTCGCCGGTGCCTTCGAGGGTGTCGTCGAGCCGTCACCCTCGCTCGAGGCCTGTCCCGCCGACGTGCTCGCGGGCTCGAGCCTGGTCGTCGTCGCCCGCGGCAGCGGCGCCGGCGGCATGTCGACAGTGACGACGACGAGCCTCCGCGAGTGCGGCAGGCCGTTGCTCATCGTGCCGGTCGCGGCCGGCGCCCAAAAGGACTCCCAATGATCGAGGAAACCCGCTATGGCCTCCGCGTCGACACGCGGCTGGCCTTCGATGACGCCGTCACGGCGACGGTGGAGGCCCTCAAGACCGAGGGCTTTGGCGTGCTCACGACGATCGACCTGGCGCAGGCGCTCAAGGAGAAGGTGGGACGGGAGATGCCGCGCTACCTGATTCTGGGCGCGTGCAATCCGCCGCTCGCCGATCGCGCCGTCCAGGCTGAGCACGAGATCGGGCTGCTCCTGCCCTGCAACGTGGCGGTCTACGAACAGGAGTCGGGTGGCCAGGTCCGCGTCGCGGCCATGGCGCCGCTGCCGACCATTGGCATGATTGGCGGGGGCGGTGCGCTGCAGGAGGTCGCGCGCGAGGCCGACAGCCGGCTGCGCCGGGCCCTCGGCGTGGTTGAGCGCGCGTGACGCCACGCTGACAGACGCCAGATCGCTCGGGATCGGGTCTGCCCATCCGG
>JAHDVQ010000063.1:9040-10979 GCA_023384595.1 Vicinamibacteraceae bacterium
TGCTTCATCTCGTCGCTCAGCTCGCGGGCGAGACGAGTGAGCTCGTCACCCTCGATGCCGGACATGCGCTCGCTCAGCACCGACCGCACACGCCCGAGCAGTTCGGGATCGCGGACGATGTACTCGCGACCGTCGCGGCGGAACCAGAGCACGGGGGTCCCGCCCTTCGCGTGTTCGCGCGCCCGCGCCAGCCCTTCTCCGTCGCCCGCGACATAGGTCGGGCCGTCGCCCACGAGGGCCCACGAGTCGCCGCTCTTGGCGGGCGGTGCGGGAGGTGGCGGTGGGGGTGGCGGCGGTGGTGCGGGCGGCGCGGGCGGCGCGGGCGGCGGCGTCTGCGGAGCGGCGGCCGGCGGGGGTGGGGGTGGAGGTGGGGTCAGGTCTGCGATAGCACATGGCTCCGAATGCCCTGGGGCATTCTGCGCGAATGTGCTATCGCAGACCTGACCCCACCCCTCACACCCCTCGGCCCGAGCCACCAGCGTGAAGGGCAGCGTGGCGAGCGCGGCGCAGCCCACCAGGGCCCACACCCAGCGCGGCGGGCGCCGGTTCGACGGAAGATGCGACAACATCGTGAGTCTCCTCTTCAGGGCCGTCAGCGACGACGGCGCGCCGGCGACGGCCAGGCCGCTGCCGGAACGAATACCGAGCTGGATGAGCAGGCGCCCGTACTCGGGCGTGGGCAGCGCGAGGCCGGTGACGACCTCGACGTCGCACGCGCTCTCGCGCGCCACCGCGTACTCCGACGCGGCCAGCCGCGCCAGAGGGTGGAAGAAGAACAGGCGCTCGGCCAGCGAGGGCACGAGGCCCCACCACAGGTCGCCGCGCCTGATGTGCACGAGCTCGTGGGCCACCGCGGCGTCGCGATGGCGGATGGGCCACGACGTGAGGGCGGCTTCGGGAAGCAGCACCCGCGTGCGGCGCCACCACATGAGCAGCGGGCTGGCCACGCGCGGCGACGACGCAAGCAACGGCAGGGCCACGCCCAGCTGCGCCGCCACGTCGTCCAGTTGGGCGCGAGTGCCCGCCGGGACGGGCCTGGCTTCATCGGCGAGCGCGCGCAGCGCGCGCCAGCGTCGCGCGCTGCGCCGTGTGATGAGGACGAGCGCCCCGACCCACAGGAGCACCGTGGCCGCCGCGCCCACGGTCGTCAACGACACGTGCGCCATCGTGTCGCCAGCGCGCGCAAGCGCGGCCATGAGGGGCATGAAGGGCAACGGCAGCCGGGCCAGTTCGGCGGTGCGCAACCCCACCTCCGTCGCACCGGTCGAACCCGTGCCGCGCCCGGCGTGGGCTGCGTCCGCCGCGGTCGCGTCCGCCGCGGCCTCGCCTGGGGGCACACCCGACGTCGCCGCCGCGCCCGCCGCCGCGACGCGGGGCGATGCGTCCGCGGGCAGGACCGGCAGCCCCACGGGCTGCGGCCAGAGCCCGAGCAGGAATTTCGCACACACCAGCCACCAGAGCGCCGCGCGCACGGCGGGCGGCAGCGCCGGCCTCAGCCGGCACACCGTCCAGACCAGAGCGGCGGCGATGCCCCCGGCCACGCTCGCGCGCAGGAGCGCCTGCGCAAGCGCGAAGGCCAGGGCCGGAGGGTCGATGCCCCAGGTCATCATGCGCCTCCCTCGTCGCGTCGCGCCTGCAGTCGCGCCACGAGCGCCTCGAGCTCGGCGAGTTCGTCGTCGGTCACCTCGCCGGGCTGTTCGGCGAGATAGGCCACGAGCGGGCCGACCGATCCGTCGAGCGTGCGCTCGACGAAGCCGCGGACCACGTCGCGCACGACCTCGTGGGCCGCCGCCCTGGCCTGGTAGCGGTACACCCCACGCAGGCGGCGGCGCGAGAGCCGGCCCTTCTGCCGCAGCCGCTCCATCATCGTCAGCACGGTCGTCCGCGAGAGCTCGCGAGGGCCGCCGAAGCCGTCGGCGGCCTCGCCCACGCTGACGGG
>JAHDVQ010000063.1:11079-15860 GCA_023384595.1 Vicinamibacteraceae bacterium
CGCCGACGTGGAAGGCGACCGCGGCCGCGACGATCCGGATCGTCGTCGTCGAGGACGAGAGCGACATCGCCGCGCTCATCAAGCACACGCTCGAACGTCAGGGCGAGGTCGCGGTCGAGATCATCGCGACGGGCGATCGCGCCGTGCAGGCCATCGCCGCCGCGCCGCCCGATCTCGTGATCCTCGACCTCAATCTGCCCGGCCTCTCCGGCTTCGAGGTCTGCCGCCTGCTGCGCGCGCGGCCCACGACGCAGCACCTCCCCATCATCATGCTCACGGCGCGAACCAGCGAGGGCGATCGCATCGCCGGCCTCGACCTCGGCGCCGACGACTACGTCACCAAGCCGTTCAGCATCCGCGAGCTCGCCGCACGCGTGCGCGCCGTCCTCCGCCGACGTCTCGGGCCCGACGCCATGCGCGGGATGGGCGTCTACCGCGGGCGCCACCTCGTGGCCGACTTCGAAGCCGTCACCATCCACGTCGACGGCCACCCGGTGAAGCTCACGCGGCGCGAGTTCGATCTGCTGCGTTTCCTCGTCGAGAACCGCAACCGCGTGCTCTCGCGCGACCGCCTGCTCGAGCGCGTGTGGGGCTACGACCGCTTCATCGAGACCCGCTCGGTCGACGTCCACGTCGGCCGCCTCCGGAGCAAGCTGGGACCTGCGGGCCGGCAGATCGAGACGGTGGTGGGACTGGGATACCGATTCGTGGAGTAGACGACGGGCGGCGCCGCGCGGCAGCCGCCGCCCGGCCCGCGCGGCCTAACGCGTCCCCGTGAAGCCGCTGAGCAACAGGTAGGTGACGGCGCCGACGAAGGCCGACGCCGGGATCGTCAACACCCACGCCCAGACGATCTGGCGCGCGACGACCCAGCGGACCGCCGAGAGCCGACGGGCCGCGCCGACGCCGACAATGGCGCCGGTGATGGTGTGGGTGGTCGAGATGCCCACGCCCAGGAGCGTGGCCACGAGGATCGAGAAGGCCGCCCCCGTTTCGGCCGCGCAGCCGCCAATGGGCGCCAGCCGCGTGATGCGCGAGCCCATCGTCTTGATGATGCGCCAGCCCCCCGACAGCGTGCCGAGGCCGATGGCGGCGTGTGCCGAGAGCACGACCCAGAACGGCACCCTGAAGGTCTCGAGGTAGTTCGCCGTCACGAGCACGCCGGCAATGATGCCCATCGTCTTCTGGGCGTCATTGGCGCCGTGCATCAGGCTGAAGAGCGCCGCCGAAAAGAGCTGCAGGCGCCGGAACACGCGGTCGACGCGCGAGGGCACGGCGTGCCGGAACGCCCAGAGGAACCCGACCATCAACAGCAGGCCGACGATCATCCCGAGCACGGGCGAGACGACGATGAACACGATCGTCTTGATCCACCCGGACGCGATGATGGCGGCAAAGCCGGCCTTGGCGATCGCCGCTCCCGCATAGCCGCCGAAGAGAGCGTGCGAGGAGCTCGTGGGCAGGCCGAAGTACCAGGTGATCAGGTTCCAGACGATGGCGCCGGTCAGACCGGCCCCGATGACCGCGAAGGTCACCACCGACAGATCGACCATGCCGGCGCCGACGGTCTTGGCGACGGCGGTGCCGAACCCGAAGGCGGCGATGAAGTTCCAGAACGCCGCCCACACCACGCCCTGCCCCGGCGAGAGCACCCTGGTGGAGACGGCCGTGGCGATGGAGTTCGCCGCGTCGTGGAAACCGTTGATGAAGTCGAAGACGAGCGCGAGGGCGATGAGCAGGACGACAACGAGCAGCGTGGAGTCCATACGTCAGGCGTACTTGACGACCACGCTCTCGAGGAGATTCGCCACGTCCTCGCACCGGTCCGTGGTTTCCTCGAGGAAGCTCAGGATCTCCTTCCACTTGATGATCGCGATGGGGTCGGACTCCTCTGCGAACAGCGCCGCGACGGCGTGGCTGTGCGCCCGGTCGCCCTCGTTCTCGAGGCGGTTGATCTCGACGACGCTCTCCATCACGCCCGTGCGGTGCTCGAGCCGCTCCATCGCGCGGTGCAGCTCCTCGCACGACTGCACGATGATCGTCGAGAGCTCGCGCGCACCGTCGCGCACGTTCTCGATCCGGTACAGCCGCACGTAGCCCGCCGCCGCGTCGATGGCATCCATCACATCGTCGAGCGAGCGCGCGATGGCGTAGATGTCCTCGCGGTCGAGCGGCGTGACGAACGTCTTGTTCAGCAGGTGCAGCGTCTGGTGCGTGAGCGTGTCGCACCGGTGCTCCACCTCCTTGATCTCGTCGGCCAGCCCCCATTTCGGGGGATCGGTGGCGAGCATCTCGTGGAGCATGTGGGCGCCACCCTTGATCTCCTTGGTGACGTCCACGAAATCGAGAAAGAAGCGGTGGTCTTTGGGGATGAGGCTGAAGCGTGCCATGCGGTGGTCGCCCCCGGCGGGGCTGCCGCATGTTAACAGAATGCAACAACCGTGTAACGCGCGGAATGCGCGCCAAACGGGCGCGGTCACGAAAAGGGCGGGAAATTCGGCCTCGACGGCGCTCGAGGCCGCGTCAGCCCTGGCGTTCCTGCCAGCCGGCGTCCGCGAGTTCGGCTGCCTGCCGCGCGAACCCGTCGCGCGCGCGCTCGACCCGGTGCCAGTCGTCGTAGTGGACCCGCCGGATGATCTGCCGATCGTGCTCCTCGCAGACGTCCCAGCCCGAAGGGTGCACCACGGAGATGACGAGCCGGCGGCTGTGACCCTGCAGATGGAGTTGACGGGAATAGAGCGTGTGGAATGCGGTAGGCATGACGATCCTGTGTCGGCCTCATCATGGATCGTCCGGCGCGCGTCCGGGTGTAAACACTTTGTAACGTGTGACAACACGTGCGTGCGCAACGAGTTACCCGCCTCGCGCGCCGCTCCGCGTGCCGCTCCGGGTGCCGCTCGGTGTGCCGCTCCACGTGGCGCTCCCGCGTGGCGCCAGGACCGGAGGCGGCATAGAATCACCGCATGCCGATCTACGAGTTCCGCTGTCGCGCGTGCCGCCGCAAGACGACGTCGCTCGTGCTCGTGCGCAGCCGGATCGACGAGGTGCGGTGCACGCACTGCGGCGGTGCCGACCTCGAGCGCCTCTGGTCGCGCTTTGCCACGCCGCGCTCCGAGGAGGCACGGCTCGACCGCCTCGCAGACGAGGCCGCCTTCGGCGGGCTCGACGAGTCCGATCCCCGCGCCATGATGGATTTCATGAAGCGGATGGGCCGCGAGCTCGGCGAGGACCTCGGCGACGACGTCGAGGCCGCCATGGAGGAGGAGCTCGCCGCGAGCGGGCCCGAGGGCGAGGCTGGGGGCGGGCCAGACGGCGGTGCGGAAGACGGGTTCGCGGACGGCCCCGGCCACGACGATCACGGCGGGTCCGCAGGAGGCGAGCTCTGACAGACGCCGGTTGCCGGCGAGTGCGATTCCCGACTACGCTCCACCCGGGACGGCCGTGCGGGGCCCGGCTGTCATGCGGGGCCGGTGCCCCACCAGCAGAGGAGTGGCCATGCGCGAGGTGCTCGTCATCATCCTGGGCGGAGGACAGGGGTCGAGACTCTATCCGCTGACGCAGCTGCGATCGAAGCCCGCGGTGCCCATCGGCGGGAAGTACCGTCTCATCGACGTGCCCATCAGCAACTGCCTGCACGTCGGCCTGCGGCGCATTTTCGTGCTCACGCAGTTCAACTCCGCCTCGCTCAACCGCCACATCGCGCAGACCTACAGGCTCGACCTCTTCTCGGAGGGCTTCGTCGAGATTCTCGCCGCGGAACAGACGCCCGAGAGCACGAAGTGGTTCCAGGGCACGGCCGACGCCGTACGCCGCGCCTCGCGTCACTTTCACGAGTACGCGGCCGACTACTACCTGATCCTCGCGGGCGATCATCTGTACCGCATGGACTTCTCGGAGATGATCGAGGCGCACATCGAGAGCCAGGCCGACATCACGATCGCCGCGCAGCCCGTGACGCCGGCCGACGCGCCGGCCATGGGCATCTTCCGCTTCGATCCGGACGGCCGCATCGTCGCCTTCGAGGAAAAGCCGAATGCCGATCGCCTGGGCGAGATCGGATCGAGCATTCCGCCAGACAGCCGGTCGATGCAGGCCGACGCGGCCAAGCCGTTCGTGGCCTCGATGGGCATCTACGTCTTCTCGCGCGAGGTGCTCTTCGAGGTGCTCCGCGGCAGCCTGCACGTGGACTTCGGGCGCGAGATCATCCCGGCGGCGCTCTCGACGCACCGCGTGCGCCCGTATCTGTTCGACGGCTACTGGGCCGACGTGGGCACCATCGGCTCGTTCTACGACGCCCACATGATGCTCACGCGCCCCGACCCGCCCTTCTCGTTCTACGATCCGGCGCGGCCCATCTACTCGCACGCGCGGTTCCTGCCGCCATCGCGGCTCAACCACGCCACCATCGTGTCGTCGCTCGTGGCCGAGGGTTGTTACCTCGATGGCGCTTCCGTCACGGACTCGGTGGTGGGCGTGCGCACCGCGATTGGCGAGGGCGCCAAGATCACGCGGTCGGTGCTGCTCGGCGCCGATCACTACGAGTCGGATCGGGAGCGCCGGCGCTCGGGCGACGCGCCGCCCATCGGCGTGGGACGGGGCACGGTGCTCGACCGCGTCCTCGTCGACAAGAACGCGCGGATCGGCGACCACGTGACGCTCGTCAACGAGCAGGGCGTCGACGAGATGGACGGCGACGGGTTCTACGTCCGCGACGGCATCGTGATCGTGCCGAAGCACGGCGTGGTGAAGCCGGGCACGCGGTTCTGATCGGGCTAGCCTGG
>JAHDVQ010000063.1:15960-19951 GCA_023384595.1 Vicinamibacteraceae bacterium
TGCCGAAGCACGGCGTGGTGAAGCCGGGCACGCGGTTCTGATCGGGCTAGCCTGGAGCCTGGCGCCCGGAGCCTGGAGCCCGGAGCCTGTTTCTCACCCGGTGCGGCCGAGCCGCCGGAGCGTCTTCGGCGGGATGAACCACTGGACGTGCCCCGGTCCCGACGGCGGCAGCGTGTCGATCTCGACGCAGCAGACTGCGCCCTTCTTGAAGGCGAGCGCACGCCGCGCGCCCACCAGCCGCGCGGCCAGCGCGCCGATGCCCGGCATGTGCCCCACGAGCAGCAGTTGCTTGCGCCGCGCGTACTTGCCGAGGGCGTTGAGCGCGTCGAGCGGCCGCACCCCCGGGGCGAGCGCCGCCGACGGGGTGACACGCGGCTGCCTGGCAAAGGCTTCGGCCACGAGATCGGCCGTCTCGCGCGTGCGCACGAACGGGCTGGTGAGAATCTCGTCGGGCTGCACGTCGAGCGCGAGCAGACCGGCGGCGATCTGGCGCACGCGCGCGCGCCCCTGATCGGTGAGGGGCCGGTCGGCGTCGTTCGGCCAGTCGGGGCCGGCCTCGACCGCGACCCCGTGGCGCATCAGGTAGATCAGCACGGTGTCCCCGCTTTCCGATCGTCAGGTCCGCCACCCTCGGCCCGGCGCCGCGTGAGGCGCGCGACTCCGAAGGCGCCCCCTCGCTGGCGGGCCCGGACCGAAGCCGCCCGTTCCATCACGCGAAGTGCGATGCGGTCCTCGGCGTCGATCGCCGCGGCGAGCAGCGCCGGCCGCCGGCGCAGGTATCGTGCGTGCCGCAGCCGGCACTCGAGGTCGAGCGCCGCGCCCAGGCGCGCGAACATCGCGCGCAGGTCGGCGCCGGCTTCACGGTCGCGCGCCGCCGTCACGGCCGCGCCGAGCACGACGCGGTCGTTCAGCTCGCCCAGGATATCCTGCACCCGTTTGAGCCGCGCGAGCGAGGCGGCGACGGCGCCCGCCCGCACCTCGCCGGCAATCTCCAGACCGTAGCGGAGCTGCTTGGCGGCGATGCGGACCTGGTGCAGGCGGGCGTGGTCGTAGAGCACGCCGGCATCGGCGATGGCGGCCCGCAGACCCCCCGCCCGCCTGGCGATCCGCGTGCCGAGCGCCACGAGCGACAGGGCGTCGTCTGCGTGGGCGCCGGCGAGACCGCGGATGCGCGTGCTCACGTCCGCGATGGCGCCGGTGTCGAGCGCCTCCAGCATCGTCGTGCGGCGTACCGCCCGGTCGCCGCCGATGGCCTCGGCCACGCGGTCGAGAGCGGGCGCGAGGTCTGGATGGGCCTCGCTTAGCTCCGCGACGAGCGCCAGCGCCACGTCCAGCTCGCGGACGGGCCCGAGCGCGCGGGTGATGCGGCGGGCGGCCCGGCTCGCCCGCCGCCGCGCCTTCTTGGGCACGTCGCGCGCCACGATGGGAATGGCCTCGCGCAGGCGGCGCGAGGCGACGCGCGCCTGGTGCACGCCGGTCACCTCGCCTTCGAGCGCCGGCCCGATGTGCGTCTCGAAGGCCTCGAGACGCCTGAGGAGCAGGGCGGGCAGCGCGCGGCGGCGCGCGAGGGTCGGCATGATAGGATTGGCGCGTTTTCGCGGCATTCCCGCGGGTTTCCGGCCAGTGTACCACGCGCCGCGCGGCCGGCGCGGCATCCACCGAAGGCACGCCCATGCGACTTGCGGCCATCGACATCGGGACCAACTCGGTCCACATGATCGTCGTCCAGGTGCGGCCGGATCTCTCCTTCGAGGTCATCGATCGCGAGAAGGAGATGGTGCGCCTCGGCGCGGGCGGGCTCGACGGCCGCCGGCTGACGGATGCCGCCATGACGGCAGCGCTCGAGGCGCTCGCGAAGTTCCGGCGGCTGGCCGACTCGCACGGCGTCGACGAGATCATCGCGGGGGCAACCAGCGCCACGCGCGAGGCCGAGAACGGCGGGGAGTTCCTCGCCACGATCGCGTCGCGGACCGGCATCGAGGCGCGCGTCGTCTCGGGCCCCGAAGAGGCGCGCCTCATCCACCTCGCCGCCGGCTACGGCGTCGATCTGGGGAAGCGCCACGGGGTGGTCATCGACATCGGCGGCGGCAGCGTCGAGATCACGCTCGGACCGCCGACCGCGGCGCGCCTGGCGCGCAGCTTCAAGGCGGGCGTCATCCGCCTCACGGAGCGGTTCGTCAAGAGCGATCCGCTGGAGGCCCGCGACGAGCGCCGGCTCGTGAAGCACATCAAGGGCGAAATCTCTGATCACATCGCCGCCATCCGCCGGCGCGGCTTCTCGCGCGTCGTCGGCACGTCGGGCACCATCCTCAGCCTCGGCGCGCTCGCCGCGGCCGACGAGGGCCTGAGCGCGGCGGGCGACCTGCGGAACCTCGTCATCCCGTCGAAAGCCGTCCACCGCCTGCGCAAGCGCCTGGTGCAGATGGATCAGAAGGAGCGGCTCGAGCTGCCGGGCCTCGATCCGCGCCGCGCCGACCTCTCGGTGGCAGGCGCGGTGCTCTTCGACACCATCCTCACGGAGCTCGGCGCCAGTGAGTTCGCGCTCTGCGACCTGGCGCTGCGCGAGGGGCTGGTGCTCGACTACATCCAGCGCAATCGCGGGCACATCGCCAAGGCCGAGCGCTACCCCGACATCCGCCGGCGGAGCGTCATCGAGCTGGCCGAGAAGTTCGGCTACAACGACGTGCACTCGCGGCACGTGAGCGAGCTGGCGCTCTCGCTGTTCGACGCGCTCCCCGACGTGCACGGGCTGGGCGCGCGGGAACGCGAGTGGCTCGAGTACGCGGCCGCCCTGCACGACATCGGGATGCAGATCAGCCACGAAGACCACCACAAGCACGCGTACTACCTGGTGAAGCACGGCGGGCTGCGCGGCTTCGACCCGGGAGAAATCGAGGTACTCGCCCTGCTCGCGCGCGCGCACCGCACTGGGCGGGTCAAGAAGTCGCACGGTGAGTTCGCGGCGCTCCCGGCGCCGGACCGGCGCGCCGTGCGGGCGCTCTCCGCCATCCTGACGGTGGCCGAGGGCCTCGACAGGAGCCATGCGCAACAGATCGCGCGCATCGAGCTCGAACGCGGCCGCGAGGAGGCGGTCCTGCACGTGACGCCGATGGGCGATGCGGAACTCGAGGCGTGGGCGGCGGGACGTCACCTCGGGCCACTGGCGAAGCTGCTGGGCGTGCCGGTGCGCCTCCAGCTGGAGCGGGTGCGGCGGTCGAAGACGGCCTCTGCCAGGCCCGCCCGGCGCCGCAAGAGCCGGCCGCGCCTGACGCATGCGTCGTCCCGGACCGCAGCACGGCGCGGGTGAGGGTGGTTCAGATGCGGGCGGAGCGACCGGCGATGGCCTGGCTCGCCAGCACCCCCACCGAGAAGGGTTCCGCCCGGGCCAGCTCCGACTCTCCTGGGAAGAACTCCCGCAGCCGGTCGACGAGGGCGATCGTCTCCGGGGGCATGCCGGTCTCCACGAGCTTCCGCGCCACGCGGACGTACTCGTCGCGGACCATGCGCGCGTAGGTGGCCGCGGAGCGCTCGTCCTCGGGCACGTCCTTGTACTCGAAGTACTCGCGGACGCTCTGCGGGGCCTTCAGCGTGATCGTGGGCCGCCGCTGCTCGTCGGGCTCCATCCGTCCCCGCACCGCCACCTCGAAGAACATGGGCGTGAGACTGGCGTGCTCGGTGGGGCCGTACTTCTCGTACGGCTTGTGCGAGAACAGATCCACTTCGTCGTGCTCGGTCACCGACATCGAGAAGATCGCGCCGGGGTACTGCGCCTCGCAGGTCTGGTAATCGTGGAACACGAGCCGGCCGAATTGCTTCGAGTCGATCGGGGCCTCGAGCGTGACGGCCGCCCCCGCGCCGACGGGGTCGGCCGTCGCTGCCTCGGCACGACCGAGCGCCCGCGTGCGCGGCGGCCCCACGAGGCGCGGCGCCTGGAGTGCGGCGGCGCCATCGGACATCGGGCGCGGCGCGGTGTGCCGGCCGGGCAGACACG
>JAHDVQ010000063.1:20051-22435 GCA_023384595.1 Vicinamibacteraceae bacterium
GCGGCGGCGCCATCGGACATCGGGCGCGGCGCGGTGTGCCGGCCGGGCAGACACGGGAAGCGGATCGTGATCGTGGTGCCCTTCCCGACCTCGCTGGCGATCGACAGGTCGGCGCCGAACTCGCGGGCCGTCTGGCGCACGAAGACGAATCCGAGCGAGTGCAGCTCGCCGTCGAGCGTGTCGCGGTCGGTGAGCAGCTGCGCGATCTTCTCGGGCGGCATCCCGACGCCGTTGTCGCGGACTTCGAGCGCAACCCGGTCGCCCTCGATCCTGCTGCTCAACGCCACGACGCCTGCGTCCCGGTGGGCCATGGCGTCCACCGCATTCATCACGAGGTTGAACAGCATCCGCCTGAAGCGCGGCAGGTTGCCGCCGACCAGCGCCGGGTCGAGCCGATCCAGTTCGATCTGCACCCGGCCGCTGGCGTGCTCCATCACGTAGCTGTAGACGACGTCGCGCACGAAATCTTCGGTCTCGGCCGCGATGTCGAACTCCCGGTAGAACCCCTTCTGGTCGCGCTCGTCGAGGAACTGCCGGATACGGTGGTGCACCCCGCGGATGAAGTGGATGCAGTTGAGATAGTGCGTGCGCGCCTTGACAGAGCGTGCGTCCGGAGGCAGGAACGTGAGGACCTTGTCGACGCGTCCCCAGAGCGGGCTCAGGATGAGCTCGCACACGCTGAAGATCGTGCCGACATAGTGCTGGCCCGTGTGCAGCACGGTGGTGTCGGGCGAGAAGTTCCGGACGGCGTTCGAGTAGTCCTGGAGCGCCTTCCGCAGGCTGACCGCCTTCTCCTTCAGGACCTGCAGGTCGTGGCCGTGGAGGAGCTGCGCCTGGTCCACGCCGAACAGCTCGAGGTCGGTGTTCAGCGTGACGTGAAAGTGGACGACCTCGTTGATGAACCGCTCCACGCGCAGGTCGTGGATGAGGAACTTGATCTCGACGACGTCCTTCTTGATGCCATCGGCGTAGTCGGGCATGGCGGTCCCCGGGGGTGGTGCCTGCCGCGCCCCGGGCGCACGGCAGGCACGGAAACCAGCCTACGCGTGGGTCGCGGCGCCGGCCAGGGCCTTGGCGGCCTCGCCCTGCAGCCACTTGGTCGTCACCGACTTCGGCCGCGTGATCGGCAGCCCCATCGCGCGCGCCATGACGGCCTGCGCGCACACGCCGAGGGCGCGCGACACGCTGAACAGCACCGTGTAGTACGGGAACTCCGTCAGGCCATAGTGGTAGAGCAACGCTCCCGAGCCGGCGTCCACGTTCGGCCACGGATCCTTGATCTTCTGAATCGTCTTGAGGATGTCGGGCACCGTCTCGAACACGCTCGCGACGGTCTCGAACACCGGGTCGCCGGCGCAGTGCTGCTTGCCGAAGGCCAGGAAGGCGTCGAAGCGCGGGTCGGTGATGCGCAGCACGGCGTGGCCGTAGCCGGGGATGACGCGGCCGGCCGAGAGGGTCTCCTGCGCGTAGGTCTGGATCTGCTCCTTCGTCGGGTGGCCGCCGAACTTCTTGTTCGTCTCGAGCACCCACGCCAGGCACTCCTGATTGGCCAGGCCGTGGAGCGGCCCCGCCAGGCCGTTCAGCCCCGCCGACAGCGAGTAGTAGAGGTCCGACAGCGCCGAGTTCACGGTGGCGGTCGTCATGGCGCTGACGTTGCCGCTCTCGTGGTCGCTGTGGAGCACGAGGTAGAGGCGCATCAGCTTGGCGAACTCACCCTTGGGGTCGGGAATGCCCAGCATCGCGGCGTAATCGGCGCCCCAGTCGAGCTTCGGGTTGGAGGGAATCCGGGGCCCCTTGTCGAACCGCATGCGGTAGACGCCCGCCGCGACCTCCGGCAGCACCGCGATGAGGTTGAGCGCGTCCTCGAGCGTCGCGTGCCAGTACTCGTCCTTCTTCATGCCCGTGTCGTAGCGGTGCCGGAAGACGGACTCGCGCTCCATGACGAGGATGGCGGTGTTGAGCATCACCATCGGGTGGGAGTCGGCTGGCATGGCTGAGAGCACCGCCCAGACGTAGTCGGGCACCTTCGCACGCGACCGGAGGTCGGCCTGGAAGTCGGCCAACTCGTCGGCGGTCGGCTTCTCGCCGGTCAGCAGCAGCCAGAGCGTCTCCTCCGGCAACAGGCCGGTGAGCTGTGCGACGGGGAACCCGCGAATGATCAAGCCCTTGTCGGGCGGCACCTCCGAGGTGTCGCAGACGAGCGACTTAACGCCCCGCATCCCGCCGTACGCCTGCTCCAGCGTGACGTCGGAGATCTTGACCGCGCCCGCTTCCTTCGTCAGTTTCTTGACGGTCTCGCGGAGCGTCGGCACCTGCTGGGCCAACTTGTCGTGCAGTTTTGCCATGATGAGTCCTCCAACGGCGGCTGATGAAGCGGGTGGCGA
>JAHDVQ010000327.1 GCA_023384595.1 Vicinamibacteraceae bacterium
TCGCCGCGCTTGCCGAAGTACACCGTCTGCGAGCTGGGCAGGTTGGCGTACGCGGCACCGCGCGCCGCCTGGATGGCGGTGAGGGGCACGGTGGCCGTCAGGCTGTAGGTCGTCGCCGAGTCGTACGAGTAGACGAGGCCGGCATCGACCGAGCCGAACACGCCGAGGCCCTGGTTGTAGGTCGTCCACAACCGGAGCTTGTGCGCCTGGTAGTCGTTCAGCAGCCCGTCGGGATAGTGACGCGCCTCGCTGCGGATCTCCGGGTAGTCGCCGAACGGCGAGCTCGAACCCGGCGTGTTGGCGCCTTCACCCTCGAAGTTGCCGTTGTTGTCGATCTGGTAGGTGTAGTTGCCCGCGAACGCCCACCGTTCGGTGATCGGGTAGCGGCCGATGAACTGCAGCGCCTTGTACTCGCGCTTCATGTCGTCGGTGTTCCGGTACACCACGTTCGGGAACGTGCCGTAGTTCTCGCCGTCGCGCACGACGGTCGTGCTGCCATCGGCGAGCGTCGAGAAGTCCTCGACGAAGTTCGTCACCTTGCGCTGGACGTAGGTGGCCTTGGCATAGCCCCGGCCGAGCTGCGCGCCGAAGGAGACCGTGAACTCCTTGTTGACCGGCGACGACAGGTTGTCGTCCATGAAGATGTTCGCCGTCGGGAACTCACCGTAGACGATCGCGTAGTTGCTCAGGTCGAAGCAGGCCGCGCAGTTCAGGCCCTGGCCGGCCGGCCCCACGTACAGCCACTCGAGGTAGCTCGGGTTGCCGACGTCGGTGTTGTTGGCAAACTGTGCTTCGCTGTACTTGCCGGCGTACCACGCGTAGGTGGTCTGCGCGACGTAGCGGCCATCGCCCAGGATGTCGAAGGTCGCCGCGAGGCGGGGCACCCACGTGTCGGTGTCGACGGTGACGATGTCGCCGGTCGCTTCGCCGCGGACGCGCTCGTAGCGCACGCCGAGATCGAACGACAGGTTGCGCGTGGCCTTCCAGCTGTCCTGCAGGAAGAAGGACGTCGTCTTGATGTCGACCTTCGCGCCGCGATTGGCGAGCCAGTTCTCGATGTAGGTCTCGCCGGGGACGAACACCGGAATGAACCGGCCGTTCGAGTCGTACACCGGACTGCCGCCCGACTCGAGGAAGTCGACGTCGAACACGAAACCGGTCGCCGACTGCGAGTTGCCGCCGGTGCGCCGGCTGTTGAACACCTCGAAGCCGCCCTTGATGTCGTGGCTGCCGAGGTTCGGCGTCGTCGCGAAGTACGAGAGGTTGCCCGCCACCTGCCAGTTGTTGCGATCCTCGGGGTCGGTGGCGTCGAAGTACGGCGCGTTGTACAGGTAGGCGCCCTGCGTCAGCGAGAACATGGGCGAGTTGCGGATGTCGGTGTCCGTGCCGCCGGCGTCGCGGAAGCCGAAGCTCTTCTGCGACCAGCGCAATTCACCGAACAGGCGCGAGCTGAGCACGCCGCGGTAACCGGCGACCCAGCGGTCGTTCGGGAACGAGGGTTCCTCGAAGATGGTCGGGTCAATCGTGTAGGCGGCCAGCCCCATGCGCTTGGCGGTCTGGTCCTTCTTGAAGTAGCTGCCGGTGAAGGTGTGGTTCTGAGCGACGGTGCCGGTGAGCTTGATCTCGACGCGCTTGTCCTCGCCCGAGCCGTTGAACACGAGGCCGGTGTACGGGAGCGTCGTCTGCGTCTCGGACTTCAGGTAGCGGCCCGAGCCGAAGAACCACAGCTTCGAGCGGAGGATGGGTCCGCCGATGGTGCCCTCGTGCACGTAGTTGGTCTTGTCGGGGCGCGTGATGTTGCGCGAGTCCTCGAAGGGCGTCTCGTCGCGCCAGGAGTCGTTGGTCAGGTTCAGGCGGTAGCTGCCCGAGAAGATGTCGCCGCCCGACTTGGTCACCGCGTTGATGACGCCGCCCGAGAAGCGCCCGTACTCGGCCGAGATGCCCGAGGTGAGCACCTGAGTCTCTTCGATGGCGTCTTCCACGAAGAGGGTGTTGGCCGTGCCGAACAGGTTGTCGTTGATGTCGACGCCGTCGACGAGGAACACGTTGTCGTAGGCGAAGGCGCCCGAGATGGTCACCTGGCCGGCATTCGGCGTGTTGGTCGTCAGACCCGGCGCGATGGCCGCGATGTTCTGAAGCGTGCGGCCCACCGGCAGCACGTCGATTTCCTTGTTCGTGTAGTTCGCGCCGCCGGTCGTCGACGTGATCGTCGAGGCGACGGTGTCGGCCGTGACGTTGACCGTCTCGGCGATGCCCTCGACCCCGAGCGAGGCGTTGACCTCGGCGGGCTTCCCGACTTCGACCGTCGCCACCTGCTTCACGGTCTGCATGCCGCTCAGCTCGAAGGTGACCTCGTAAGTGCCGGGGGGGAGGCCCCGCAGCACGTAGACGCCGTTGCCGTCGGTGACGGTGCTGCGCACGCCCTGGAGGGCGGGAGAGGTCACCGTCACGGTGACTCCAGGCAGGACGAGATCGCTCGTGTCGACGGCCGTGCCCGTGATGATGCCCGTCTGGACACCCTGGGCCATGGCCGGGGCCGCGATCGACAGCGTCGCCAGCGCCAGCAGGCACATCAGTGCGAAACGCTTCATGAATGC
>JAHDVQ010000064.1:0-3781 GCA_023384595.1 Vicinamibacteraceae bacterium
CGAGGACTAGCTCCTGAGGCTAGCGCGTCTGCCAGTTCCGCCACTTCCGCACGAAGGGAGAAACTCGAACCGGCAAGACTTCGAAGTATAGCCGAACCCGGCGCCCTGCTACAATCAGAGGTTCGGCGCCGCCCGCCCGGCGGCGCCGTGGAGGGTTCTCACCGTGGCGCTCCGTCGAGGCGTCGGCCTCGTCCTCTCCGTCATCCTCCTCGCCATCCTCGCCTCGCTCGTCGCCGTCGTCGGCACGTGGTGGTGGATGTCGGCCGAGCCCGCGATCCCGCCCGACGCGACGCTCGTCGTGCGCATCGACGGCGACTTCGGCGAGACCGAACCCGGCGGGGTCATCGGGTCGTTTCTCCGCACGCGTCCCACCATCCGCTCGGTCCTGGAGACGCTCCGGCGCGCGAGAGACGACGAGCGCATCCGCGCCCTGCTGGTGGTGCCGGGCCCGACGTCGATGGGGTGGGCGCGCACGCAAGAGTTGCGAAACGCGATTCTCGACTTCCGCGGCGCCGGCAAGCCGACGTTCGCGCTGCTCGAGGGCGGCGGCGCGCAGGAGTACTACCTGGCGTCGGCGTGCGAGCGGGTGGACCTCGTGCCGTCCGCCACGCTCGACCTGGCCGGCCTCGCGCGCTACGACCTCTTCCTGCGCGGCACGCTCGACAAGCTGGGCATCGCGCCCGACCTGCTGCACATCGGCGACTACAAGACCGCCATCAACACGTTCACGGAGAAGGGCTACACGGCGGCGCACCGCGAGATGATGGAGTCGCTCACGGCCGACACCTTCGCGCAGCTCGTCGACGACATCGCGGCGAGCCGCGATCGCGACCCGGCGGCGATGCGTGCGGCGCTCGGGGCCGGCCCCCACCTGCCCGACACGGCGCTGCAGGCGGGGCTCATCGACGACGTGGCGTACCGGGATCAGATCGAGGCGCGGCTGCCGGGCGGCGGGCGCGGGCTGGTCGGCTTCGACGAGTACCGCGGGAGCGCGCTGGCCGACTGGCTGCCGAGGGCGCGGCCGCGCGAGCGCCTGGCCCTCATCTACGCGTCGGGCATGATCAGCACCGGCGAGAGCTTCGACACCGCCGACGGCGGCATCGTCGGATCCGACACGCTCGTCGAGTACATCCGGCGCGTCGGCCGCGACGAACGCGTGAAGGCCGTCGTCGTGCGCATCGACAGCCCGGGCGGGTCGGCGGTCGCGTCCGACATCATCTGGCGCGAGCTGATGCTGCTGCGCGCGCGCAAGCCGCTGGTCGTGTCGATGGGTGATGCGGCCGCCTCGGGCGGCTACTACATGGCGCTGCCGGCGCACGTCATCGTGGCGCAGCCGGCGACACTTACCGGATCGATCGGGATCTTCGGCGGGAAGGTGGTCGTCGAGGGCGCCATGCGGAAGCTCGGCGCGGCGGCCGAAGGCGTGAAGACCGCGCCGCGCGCCGACATGCACTCGCCGCTTCGGCCCTACACCCCCGAGGAACGCGGGCTCGTCGAGGAGCAGCTGCAGGCCTTCTACGACAGCTTCGTCGAGAAGGTGGCCGACGCACGGCACACGACGCCGGAGCAGGTGGACGGCATCGCGCAGGGGCGCGTGTGGACCGGCCGTCAGGCGAAGGACCTGGGGCTCGTCGACGAGCTGGGCGGCCTCGAGCGGGCCGTAGCGGCCGCGCGCGAGCGGGCGAAGCTGGCGCCCGACGCCGAGATCGACATCGAGATCTACCCGCCGCGGCGCGTCATCTCGCGCTTCGTGCCGAACCCGTTCGCCGACAACGGCATCACGCGGCTGGGCGTCTTCGGCGCCCTGCTTTCGCCGGACGAGCAGCGCGCGGTGATGGGCGCGCAGCTCTCGATGCGCCTCCTGCGCCGGCGCGAGCCGCTGGCGCTGATGCCGCTCTTCGTGCGGTAGGGGCCGACGACACGCCTCTGACGTAGTAGGGTCCGGCTTAAGCCGGACCCTACGCCGACCGCCCGGGCGCCAGG
This sequence comes from Vicinamibacteraceae bacterium, assembly GCA_023384595.1. Classification (GTDB taxonomy): domain Bacteria; phylum Acidobacteriota; class Vicinamibacteria; order Vicinamibacterales; family JAFNAJ01; genus JAHDVQ01. The sequence continues at coordinate 1,984 of JAHDVQ010000064.1, forward strand.
CGCCCCACCAGCGCGACGTAATCGTCCACGGCGGCCTCGAGCTCCGCGATCTCGATGTGCTCGTCGGCCGTGTGCGCCACGTGGATGGAGCCAGGTCCGAACAGCAGCGGCGTCCCCCAGGCCGCGAGCCACGGCACGTCGGTCGTGAAGGGGAAGACGGCCGTGTCGAAGCCCTCGACGAGGTGCATGCGGGCGACCGGAACCTCGAGCCCCGGCTCGATCGCCACGAGATTGGCCAGCGGTGCGAGCGCCGACAGCACGGCGTCGCCCGGGCCCACCGTCCGGAACATCACTTCCGCGGTCGCATCGGGCGGCACGACGTTGGGCGCCAGCCCGCCCGCGATGAGCCCCACCGTGTAGTGCGTCGGGCCGAGCTCCGCATCCGAGGGCAGCGCGATGCCGCGCAGGCGCACGAGCGCATCGAGGAGCTTCTCGATCGCCGACTCGCCCAGCTCGGGGAACGACGAGTGCGCCGCGCGTCCCGAGCCGCGCAGCGTCACGCGCAGGGCGCCGCGCGTGGCGCGCGCCAGGCGGCGGTCCGTGGGCTCGCCGTCGATGCAGTACGTCGAACCGTGCGCGAGCCCGGCCGACACACGCGCGCCATCGCTCCCGCGCTCCTCGCCGACCACGAAGAGCAGGCCGACGTCGGTGCGCCCCTGCGCGCGCAGGCGTGTGGCCGCCGCCACCTGCGCCGCGAGAATGCCCTTGGCGTCGCAGGCGCCACGCCCGAACAGGCGGCCGCCCTCGACGCGGCTGGGAAAGAACGGCGGCACGCAGTCCATGTGCGTCGTGAGCACCACCAGCGCATCGCGTCCGAGGTCGGCGTAGACATTCGCGCGCGTGCCGTCCACGGTCTGTGACACGACGCGCCAGCCGGCCGCGCGGAGCCACTCCGCGAGCCACGCGCCCACGTCGCCCTCGCGCCCCGTCGTCGAGTCGATGTCCACGAGCGCGCGCGTGAGCGTCACCACGTCCACGGGCTCGACGGCCGGCACGCCCGTGCGCGGCGGCGGTTCCGTCAGCGGATCCACGTCTCGAGCTCCGTGCGCGTGTCGGTGCGCGAGTCGCGATACTTCACGATGACGGGGGTGGCGAGCGCCAGGCCCCACTCCACGCCCCTGCCGCTCGTGACGGCCCGCGTGCCCGGCACCACCACCGCGCCCTCGGGCACGACGAGCGGCCCGTCGCCCTCGGCACGCACGACGCGCTCGCGCACCAGGTCGTAGATCGGGGTCGATCGCGTGAGAATCGTGCCCGCCGCCAGCACGGCGCGGGCCTTCACGATGGCCCCCTCGTAGACGCCGCAGTTGCCGCCCACGAGCACGTCGTCTTCGATGATGACGGGCAGCGCGCCCACCGGCTCGATGACGCCGCCGATCTGGGCCGCGGCGCTCAAGTGCACGCGCGCGCCGACCTGGGCGCACGAGCCGACGAGCGCGTGGGAGTCGACGAGCGTGCCTTCGCCGACGCGGGCACCGATGTTGATGTACATCGGCGGCATGCAGATGACGCCCGGCGCGACGTACGCGCCGTCGCGCACCGCCGATCCACCCGGCACGATCCGGACGCCGTCGGCTGCCGTCAGCCGCTTGAACGGCAGCGTGTCCTTGTCGAAGAACGGCCAGCGGCCGTGGTCCATCGACACATCGGCGAGCGTGCCGTACCGGAAGCCGAGAAGGATGCCGCGCTTCACCCAGGCGTTGACGCGCCAGCCGTACGGCGCGGCGGGATCGGGCTCGGCCGCGCGCGCCTCGCCGCGCGAGAGCGCCCCCCGCAGGCGCGCGAACACCGTGCGGGC
>JAHDVQ010000064.1:3881-7356 GCA_023384595.1 Vicinamibacteraceae bacterium
GGCGTGCCGGCGGCGCGCCTCGTCGTAGTCGCCGCTGGCGCAGGCCTCCACGAGCGCCGCCATCTCGCCGGGGACCTCGTTACTGGCCACCGAGATCACCCCCTGGCCGCCCACGGCCATCACCGGCAGGCACATGACATCGTCGCCCGCGAGCAGCAGGAACTCGTCGGGCACCGCCGTCCTGGCCTCGCAGATCTGCGCCATGTTGCCCGAGGCCTCCTTGACGCCGACGATGTTGGGAATCGCCGCGAGGCGCGCGAGCGTGGCGGGATCGACGTTGCAGCCGGTGCGGCCCGGCACGTTGTAGACGACGATCGGCAGCCGCGCGGCGTCGGCGATCGTCGCGTAGTGCCGGACGAGGCCATCCGGCGTCGGCTTCGTGTAGTAGGGCGTCACCGAGAGGATGCCATCGACGCCCATGGCGTGCAGCTCGCTGGCGGCGGCCGCCACCTCGCGGGTGTCGTATCCGCCCGCGCCGGCCAGCACGGGCACGCGCCCCGACGCTTCCTCGAGGACGATCTCGACGACGCGACGGCGTTCGGTGGCGTCGAGCGTGGGGGTCTCGCCCGTCGTCCCGCACGGCACGAGGAAGTGCACGCCGGCCTCGATCTGCCGGCGCGCCAGGCGGCGCGTGGCGGCTTCGTCGAGCGCGCCATCGGGCGTGAACGGGGTGACGAGCGCGGTACCGCATCCGGTGAAGGGAATACTCATGGGCTCCAGGCTCCAGGCTCCGGGCTCCGGGCTTCGCTGTCCAGTCCGAGCACGTCCAGCATCGTGAACCAGCCCCGCCGGCCCACGACCCAGCGTGCCGCCTCGAGCGCGCCGTGCGCGAAGGTGGCGCGGTCGCGGACCGTGTGCGTCAGCGTGAGCGTGTCGGCGGGACCGTCGAAGCCCACCTCGTGAATGCCGGGGATGTGGCCCGCCCGGGTCGACGACAGATCGACAGGACGATCGAATCCCCCCTCGCGCATCGCCCGCTCGAGGAGGCGCGCCGTGCCCGACGGCGCGTCGCGCTTGGCCGCGTGGTGGGCCTCGTGAATCCAGGCGCCGTAGGCGGGGTGGCTCGCGAGCAGGCGTGCCGCATGGCCGGCGAGCACGGCCAGGACGTTCGCGGCAACCGAGCAGTTGGGCGCCGCCACCAGACCCATCGTCGACCCGGCGACCACCGTCCGCAACCCGGCCTCCTCGGCCTGCCAGCCCGTGGTGCCGATGACGGCCGGCATCCCCAGGGCGGCCAGCGCGCGGACGTTCGCGGGAGTGGCCGCGGCGGCTGCGAACTCGATGGCCACGTCCACGTCGCGCCAGCGGTCCGCGGTGAGCGCGGCGGCGTCGCGGTTGGTCGAGGCGTCGAGCACCCCGGCGACGTCGAAGCCGTGCGAGGCCGCATGGTCGGCGACGAGACGCCCCATGCGGCCGCGCCCGATGACGAGCACCCTGAGGGGCGTCACGCCGTCGCCTCCCGGGCGGGCCGCCGCTCGCCGTGCAGGCGGCGCATCGCGGCCGCCGCGTCGGCCTCGGACAGGACGAAGGTGATGTTCCGCCGCGACCCGCCCTGCGACACCATGGCCACGCGCATCCCGGCGAGGGCGCCGAGCACGCGCGAGGCGAGCGTCGGGTCGTCGCGCAGGTCGTCGCCGACCGCGGCGACAATGGCCATGCCGGGCTCGACGGCGACCTCGCAGAACGCGCGAAGCTCCGACACGATGGCGTCGAGCGCGCGGGTGTCGTCGATGGTGACCGACACGCTCACCTCGGACGTCGTGACGACGTCGACCGGCGTGCGATGCCGTTCGAAGATGGCGAAGACGCGCGCGAGGAAGCCGTGCGCCATGAGCATGCGCGTGGACGACACGTCGAGCCGCGTCACGCCGCGCTTGGCGGCGACCGCGGTGAGGCCGGGCCGAGCCGGCGCCGCCGCGAGACCGGCGCCGCCGGGTCGCCCGCCCGGGCGCGCGGCGACAATGCGCGAGCCCTGGCGTTCAGGGTGACGCGAGTTCAGGATGCGCACCGGGATGTCGTGCTCGATGGCCGGCAGGATGGTGCTCGGGTGGAGGACCTTGGCGCCGAAGTAGGCGAGTTCGGCCGCCTCGCCGAACGACAGCGTGTCGACGAGGTCCGCGTGGTCCACCAGCCGCGGGTCGGCGGTGAGCATGCCGTCGACGTCGGTCCAGATCTGGATCTCGCGCGCGCCGAGCGCGGCGCCGAAGATCGCGGCGGAGTAGTCTGATCCGCCGCGGCCGAGCGTGGTGACGATGCCCTCACGCGTGGCGCCGACGTAGCCGCCCACGACGACCACGGTGCCCCGGGCGAGGTGCGGCGCGACCGACGCGGCGAGCGCCTCGCGCGTCGCGGTCATGTCGGGCGTGGCCGCGCCGAACTCGCCCGAGGTGACGAGCGCCGACCGCGCGTCCGCCCAGGCGGCGTCGATCCCGGCGAGCGTCAGCGCGAGCCGCACGAGCCGGCTGCTCACCAGCTCGCCGGTGGCCGCGATGGCATCGCGCGACCGCGGCGAGACCTCGCCGACGACGCTCAGCGCCCCCGCCACCTGTCCGAGCCGGTCGAAGCTGGCGGCGATCTCGCGCCGCACCTCGTCGGCCGTCGTGGCGGTGCGGGCGTCGGTGGTCGCCCCCGCGGCGGCGAGGATGTCGTCCAGCAGCTGCAGGTGGCGGCGCTCGAGATCGCGTACCGCGTCTGACACGGCGCCGCCGCGGCCCGCGCCCGCCTCGTCGGCCACGGCCATCAACCGGTCGGTCACGCCGGCGAGGGCGGAGACCACGACGAGCGGCGCCTCGCCCGGATGCGCACGCCAACGGTCGCCGACGATGGCGACGAGCCGCGCGATGGCTGGCGCGTCGGCGACCGAGGTTCCCCCGAACTTCATCACGGTCATGACGGATGTCCGACACGGGGTCGGGAGTATTTTCAGTTTTTGCAACACACAAGAGACGCGGAATCCTGGGGTCGGGAGTCATTCTCGTCAGAGCCCGGCCGAAAATAACTCCCGACCCCGATTTTCCGCCCCTCCACCGTTGCAAAAACTGAAAATACTCCCGACCCCCAACAAAAAACCCGCCGACGGGCGCGAGCCGCGTCGGCGGGTTCCTGGGTTCCTCGCGTGATGCTGGTCTACATCACGGCTGGTGCGGGCGGACACCCCCGACGCGACGGCTCGAACGCTTTCGAGTCGTGCACTTTCGAACGGGGGCCGACGGCACCTGGTTCATTGGATGGCGGGGAGTATAGCACGGACGCCGGCTGGACCTCGCTACGTCCTGATCAACTGCGCGAGCGCCTCACGGTTGATGTCGATCTTCATCCGCTGTTTCGCCTTGGTCATGTAGGCGCTGAAGAAGCGGTTCTTCCGCTCGCGGAGCAGCTGCTCCCGCACGCCCGCGCGCGAGGCCGCCACGTCGGCGTCGGTCGGCGTGCTCCGCTCGACGACCTTCACGACCACCACGCCGCGGTCGGTCACGAT
>JAHDVQ010000064.1:7456-22430 GCA_023384595.1 Vicinamibacteraceae bacterium
TCCTTCGCCTCGTCGAGCGTGGGGAGGTGCGCGTCCTGCTTGTCCGTCACGCCGATGATCACGTAGCCCTGCGCGCTCGGCAGCGGCTCGCTCACCTCGCCCACCTCGAGGTCGAAGGCCTCGGCGGCAATCTCGGGCGAGGGGCCGAGCCCCGTGATGGCCTCGGTGCGCTCGAAGAAGTTCGACTCCTTCACCTCGAGCCCGTTGGCCGCGGCGGCCTTGTCGAGATCGCCCGGGTTCTTCACCTCGTTGCCCAGCCGCTCGGCGAGCGCCCGCGCCTGCTCCTGCGCCCGCTCCCACTTCAGCTGCTCGGTAATCTGCTCGCGCACCTCGTCGAGCGGCCGCTGCGCGCCCTCGCGTCTGTCGGTCGCCTTGATGATGTGGAACCCGAACTCGGTGCTCACGAGCTCGCTCACCTGGCCCGGCTCCAGTGCGAAGGCCGCCTCCTCGAAGGCCGGCACCATCCGCCCGCGGCCGAAGAAGTCGAGGTCGCCCCCGCGGTCCTTCGACGCCTCGTCCTCGGAGTACTTCTTTGCGAGGGCGGCGAAGTCGCCGCCCGCCTTCACCTCGGCCAGCACCTTCTCGGCCGCCGCGCGCACCGCCGCCAGGTCCTTCCCCTCGGTCTTGAGGAGGATGTGGCTCGCCCGCATTTCGGCCGGCGTCGAGAACTGGTCGATGTTCGTGTTGTAGTAGCGCTCGACGTCGACGGCCGGCACGGTCACGCGTTGGCGGATGGCGGCCACGTCCACCACCACGAAGCGCACCTTGCGCTTCTCCCCGACGCGGAACGCCTCCTTGTGCTTCTCGAAGTGCGCCGCCACCTCGGCGTCGCTCGCCGTGATGCCCTCGCGCAGCGACACGCTCGGCACCATCACCAGCTCGATCTTCGCCTTCTCGTTGCGCCGCCGGTAATCGGCGTCGGCCTCGGCGTCGGTCACCGCGATCCAGTCGGTCACGGCGCTCTGCAGCTTCTCGAGCACGATGGCGCGGCGAATGCCGTCCTCGAACTCGGTGTGCGACATCGGCGGCCGCTGCGCCGCCAGCAGCGCGCGGTACCGCTGCTCGCCGATGAACACGCCGTTCTCGTTGAACGCCGGAATCTTGAGGATGCGCTCGCGCACCTCGGCGTCGCCCGCCTCGATGCCCAACCGATCGGCCTCGGCGAGCGCGGCCTGCTCGTCGACCAGCTGCTGCACGATCTGGCGATCGATGCCCATCTGACGCAGCAGCTGCTCGTTGACGTTGCCGCCGTAGGCGCTGCGGTAGGCGTTGAGCTGCGCGGCGTAGACGCGCTGGAAGTCGCCGACGGTAATCTGCCGCCCCTCGACCTCGGCCAGCCGCTGGGCCGGCGTGCCGCCGAGGCCGGGCTGATCGAGACCGATGAAGTCGGGAACATAGAACGCGATGAACGCGAGCACCACGATGAACAGGCTCCACTTGAGCCAGTTCTTGTGACGCCGCATCCGGTCGAGCATCGTCATAGCAGTACAACCGTCCCTTTGTGCGCCCGCGAGCGGGCCCCGGCACACGCGGAACCGCGGCGGGACGCGCGCTCCGGGCCGGACGAAACCCCGATCTTACGGTATGGCCTGTGGCCCGGCAAGCTCGCCGAACCCCCGCCCTTCCGCGGGGTCGCCGTCGGCGGCGGTGTTCTCGGGCCCGCGCCCGATGAGCATCCGCGCCGCCGTCACGGCCAGCGGATCGCCGAGCAGGTAGAGCAGATCGCCCGCGGCGAGCGGCCGATCGGCCGGCGGCGGGGTCAGGTAATGGCCGTCCGAGTACAACGTGAGGACGCCCACCGCGGTGCGGGCGCGCAGGGCGAGGTCGGCCAGCGTGCGGCCCACCGCCCACTCACCGGCGAGCATCTCGTGCGTGGCGTAGGGCATGGACCGGATGTCCGCCGGGCCCGCGGCCATCGGATGCTGTCCGGCGCGAAGCGCCCGGCCCGTCTCGTCGCCCTCTCGCAGCGCCTCCAGATCGACTTCGACGATGTTGCCGGGGACGCCGAGGCGCGCGAGGAGCCTCGCGAGCACCTCGAGCGAGGATTCGGTCTCGGCCGCCACCGCCACCGTCGCCCCGCACGCCTTCATGCGCTCGACCTCGCCCCGGTAGCGGGTCCGCACGAACAGCGGGACCTCCGGCGCCACGCGCCGGATCTGCTGCACCGCCCGCTCGGTCGCAAACGGGTCGCTCAGCACGATGACGACCGCCGCGGCGCGATCGAGGTGCGCGGCCTCGAGCATGTCGGGCTGCATGGCGTCGCCGAAGAAAATGGGCTCGCCCCGCGCGCGCTCTTCGTACACCGTGTCGCCGTTCAGATCGAGCACGAGATACGGCAACCGCCGCGCCCTCAGCGCCGAGGCGATCATGCGGCCGCCCACGCCGAAGCCCAGGATGATCACGTGATCCCGCATCGCGTCGGCCTGCGCGCGCAGCTCCGCGACGGGGATGCGGCCAAACCGCGCCCCGAGCGAGGGCGCCAGGTCGAGCAGCGCCGGCGTGAGCGCCATCGTCAGGATGCTCGCCCCGAGGAACACCTGCCACGCCTCGGCGCTCAGCAGGCCCGCCGCCAGGCCCGCCTGTCCGAGCACGAACGAGAACTCGCCGACCTGCGACACCCAGACGGCCGTGGTGAGCGCCACGGCGCGCGGCACGCCGATGAGCCCGAGCGGTATCGACGTGGCGAGCGTCTTGAGCAACAGGATAGCGGCCGCCACGGCCAGCATGGCGGGCCATGACCGCATGACGGTGGCCGGATCGATGAGCGTCCCGAGCGACACGAAGAAGAGGCTCGCGAGGATGTCGCGCAGCGGACGCACCTCGGCATGCGCCTGGTGGCTCACCTCGCTGCCCGCGATGACCAGGCCCCCGAGGAACGCGCCGAGCGCCATCGAGACGCCAAGGCTCGCCGCGACGGCGGCCGTCCCGAGCGCCGCCAGCACCACCGCCAGCGGAAAGGCCTCGCGGCGCCGGCTCGACGCGACGAGCTTCAGCAGCCGCGGCACGAGGAGCCAGCCGGCCACCGCCACCAGGACGAAGGCCCCGAGCGCCTTCGTGAGCGTCCACGGCACCTCGCGAAGCTCCACGGTCCCCGCGAGGATCGGCACGAGCAGCAGGAGCACGACGACGGCCAGATCCTGCAGGAGCAGGATGCCCGTCGTCAGCCGTCCGGCCGGCGCCCCGAGCTGGTTGCGCTCGGTCAGCCCGCGCAGCACGATGGCCGTGCTCGACAGCGCCACGAGCGCGCCGAGGAAGATCGCCAGCCGCCCGGAGCCCCACGGGAAGAGCATGACGACCAGCGCGACGGCGGCCGCGCTCCCCAGCAGCTGCAGGAGCCCGGCGCCGAGCATCGAGCGCCAGGCCTGGCGGACGTCGCCGAGCGAGAAGTCGAGGCCCACCGTGAAGAGCAGGAGCACGATGCCCAGCTCCGCCAGCATCTGCACGTCGGGTCCGGCTTCGAGGATCCCGAGGCCGAACGGGCCGGCGACGACGCCGGCGGCCATCGTGGCGACGATGCCCGGAATGCGCAGCCGTGCGCCGACCAGCATGAAGAGGAGGACCAGGCCGTAGGTCAGCAGCAGCGCGGGGAGCAGCGAGGAGTGCATGGGGGCGCGGGCGCGACCAGTGTCGCCGCTATGGTATCTTTTTCGCAAGCATCGCGCCGGAGGCCGGACGGCTTGCCGCGCCGATGCGGGGATCTGCCGCGGGGTCTGCGCTACAGCCGTCCAGTTCAGCCTCCGATACACCGTGTGCTCCGAGTCCCCTTTCCGGCGCCGTTGCCGGAAGGTCCGGGTCGGCGTGTGGCATCAACGCGTCTCTGAGTGCGCCCTCCACTCGTGGATTCGAGGGCAACCAACGTGGCTCACTCGGCCGACAAGCGGCGCGCTGCCGCTCGCATCCTGCGCCGTCCCCAGGCGACGGCGCCGCGCCGGACCTCCGCGGGACCGCGCCGCCGGCGACGGCCCTCGGCCCTTGCGCCTACGCTGCGCGGCCTCTCGCGCACGATGGGGCAGATGCTGGGCCGATCCGACTGGTTTGGCGCCTTCGTGGCCGAAATGCACGAGAGCGTCGATCCGCGCCGCGTGGCCGATCTGGCCCTGGCGCGGCTGGCCGGCTGGCTGGGTCTCGGCGCGTGGGCCGTGCTCGCGCACGAGGGCACGGGGACGCCCGAGGTCCTGGCCTCGCGCGGCCTCACCCCCGTGCTGCACGCCGCGGCGCTCCGGCTGGCGGGTGCCGCGTTTCTCGAGGGCGAGACCCAGGTGTTTGCCGCCGTCGCCGATGTGGCCGACGGCTACGAGGGCGGCGCGGGCGTCGTGCTGCCGCTCGCCTGCCGCGGTCACCTGCGGGCGGTGGCGGTGGGGCTCGATGCACGGCCCGCCGACACCCGTCCACGCCTGACCGACGCTGGCCGTCGGGTTCTCGACCAGGCGCTGGCGCCGATGGCCATCGCGCTCGACAACGCCCTGCGCATCGCGCGGGCCGAGGCGCTGTCGGTCACCGACGACCTGACCCAGCTCTACAATTCGCGCTTCCTGGCGCTCGTCCTCCGCCGCGAGTCGAAGCGGTCGGCGCGCACCCACGAGCCGGTGTCGCTGCTCTTCCTCGACCTGGACGGCTTCAAGGACGTCAACGATACGCACGGGCACCTGGCGGGCAGCCGGTGCCTGGTGGAGGTGGCCACGATGATCCGCGCCTCGGCGCGCGAGACCGACGTGGTCGCCCGCTTTGGCGGCGACGAGTTCGCCGTGGTGCTGCCCGACACCAACGAGCGCGGGGCGCGGGCCGTGGCCGAGCGCGTCCGCGCGCGCATCGCCGACCACGAGTTCCTCGCCGTCGAGGGGCTGCAGGTCCGCCTGACGGCATCGGTGGGCATCGCCACGCTGCCGGGCGGCATGGCGACCGCCGACGCGCTGCTGCAGGCGGCCGATCGCGCGATGTATCGGGTCAAGGAACGCGGCAAGAACGGCATCGAGGTGGCGACACACGAGACGGGCCGGCGCCCGTCGCGTCGCAAGGAGTAACGGCGTTGAACATCCGGTCGGCCTTTTCCCTCTTCTCGAGCGATCTCGCGATCGACCTCGGCACGGCGAACACCTGCGTCTACGCGCGGGGCAAGGGCATCGTCGTCAACGAGCCCTCCATCGTGGCGATCAACAAGGTCACGGGCCGCATCGAGGCGGTCGGCAAGGAGGCCAAGGACATGCTCGGGCGCACGCCCGGCAACATCGTGGCCATCAAGCCGATGAAGGACGGCGTCATCGCCGACTTCGAGGTCACCGAGAAGATGCTGGCCTACTTCATCAAGAAGGCCCACAACCGCAACGTCTGGGTGCGGCCGCGCATCGTCATCGGCGTGCCGTCGGAGATCACCCAGGTCGAGAAGCGCGCCGTGAAGGACAGCGCGTACCGGGCGAAGGCCTCCGAGGTGCACCTGGTCGAGGAGGCCATGGCCGCCGCCATCGGCGCCGGCATGCCCATCACGGAGCCTTCGGGCAACATGATCGTGGACATCGGCGGCGGCACGACGGACATCGCCGTCATCTCGCTCGCGGGCATCGTCTACAGCAAGGCGGTGCGGGTCGCGGGCAACGAGATGGACGAGGCGATCATCCAGTACATCAAGAAGACGTACAACCTGCTCATCGGCGAGCGCACGGCCGAGGCCATCAAGATGGAGATCGGGTCGGCCTACCCGCTCGAGGATCGCCAGACGATGGAGATCAAGGGGCGTCACCTCATCGAGGGCGTGCCGAAGACCATCACCATCTCGGACGAGGAGATCCGCGAGGCCCTGGCCGAGACGGTCAACGTCATCGTGGACGCCGTGCGCGTGGCGCTCGAGCGCACGCCCCCCGAGCTGTCGGCCGACATCGTGGATCGCGGCATCGTGCTCACCGGCGGCGGCGCGCTCTTGAAGAACCTCGACAAGCGGCTGCGCGAGGAGACGGGCCTGCCGGTGGCGATGGCCGAGGACCCGCTCTCGACCGTGGTGCTCGGCGCCGGCAAGATGCTGCTCGACTTCAACCTCCTTCGGAAGATCGCCATCGACTGACCCGTGACCGTCCTGCTGTTGCCGTGACCGAACTCGTCCAGCGCCGGACCCGCCTGCTCGTGCTCGTGGTGCTCATCGGGCACCTCACGCTCATCTCGGCGCAGGTGACGACGCGCACGGGGGTGAGCGTGCTGCAGGCGGTGACCTTCGGGGCCTTCTCCGAGGTGCAGCGTCTCGTGGCCTCCACGGTGGGGCGGGTGGGCGACGTGTTCCGCGACTGGGGCGCGCTGCGCACGGCACGCGAGGAGAACGAGCGCCTCGAGCGCGAGCTGGCCAACCTCCAGCTGCGGCTGCAGGAGCAGCGCGCGCTCGCCACCGAGGCGCGGCGGCTGCAGGATCTGCTCGACCTCCGGGCGAACGTGGTGGAGCGGACGCTCGCCGCCGAGGTCATCGCGGGCAACGCCTCGCCCTACTTCCGCACCGTCACCATCGACCGCGGGCGGCTCGACGGGGTGGCGGCCGACATGGCCGTGCTCGCGCCGACCGGCGTGGTCGGCCGCGTCGTGGGACAGCCGGCCCCGCGCGCCTCGCGCGTGCAGCTCCTGATCGACCGCAACGCCGCCGCGGGCGCCGTCACCGAGCGCACCCGCGCCGGCGGCGTCGTCGTCGGCGACGGCGAGCAGGGGCTGCGGATGGACTTCGTCTCGAACCTGGCCGACGTGAAGGTGGGCGACCTCGTCGTCACCTCCGGCCTCGACGGGATCTACCCGAAGGGCTTCGTCATCGGCACCGTGTCGCGCGTCGATCGCGGACAGGGACTCTTTCAGGAGATCCAGGTGACGCCGCGGGTCGATTTCAGCGCCCTGGACGAGGTGCTCGTGTCGCTCGAGCCGCCAAGGACGGGCGCCGCCGACGAGCAGGCGTCCACGCCCCCGTCAGGAGGCACGCCGTGAAGGCGCTCGGCATCGTGGCGGCCATCGCGCTCGCCCTGGCGCTGCAGACCACGCTCGCGCACGCCTTCGCCGCCAACCGCGCGGTCGTCGACTTCCTGCTGGTGGTGGTCGTCTTCGCGGCGCTCAGCGCGGGCCCGGTCGCGGGGCTGCTCGTGGGCACCGTCGCCGGCCTCGCGCAGGATGCCCTGGCCGGCGGCATCCTCGGCGTCGAGGGGCTGGCCAAGAGCCTGGTCGGCGTGGCCGTCGGCGTGCTGGCGCAGCAGTTCATCGTCTCGGGCGGCCTGCCGCGGCTCGTCGTCTTCGCGGTGGCTTCGGCGGCCAACATCCTCATCGTGTGGGGCACCTACTCGCTCATCGACCCGGGACGGGTCCGCCTCGACGTCACGACGATGGTGACCGAGAGCCTGCTGAACGCGCTCGTCGGGGTCATCGCGTTTCAGGTCATCGAGAAGGCGCCGGGCTATCTGCACCGGCGCCGCCTGCGCCGCGCGAGCCTGCGCTCGCGGTAGGATGGAGGAGAGCGCACCATGATCGAAGATCGGCGCAGCCTCCCCCGGCGGCTGACGTTCCTCCAATCGGCGGTGATGGCGGTGTTTGCCGCCCTCGCCGTCTGCTTCTGGATGCTGCAGGTGGCGCAGCACCAGAAATACCGCGAGATGGCGGAGAACAACCACCAGCGGACGCTCGCGCTGCGGGCGCCGCGCGGGACGCTCTTCGACCGCCACGGCACGGTCCTCGTGCGCAACCGGAACGCCTTCAACGTGTCGCTCGTCCGCGAACAGGCCAGGGACCTCGATGCCACGCTGGCGCGGCTCGCGCGCATCACCGGCGTCGACGAGGCGCGGCTGCGCGAGACGGTCGATCGGCACCGCGACGAACCGCGCTACCGGCCCATCGTGCTCATCCACGACGCCTCGGACGCGCAGGTGGCCGCCATTCTCGCGCGACGGCTGGAGCTCGCGGCCATCATGGTCGAGCAGGTGCCCACGCGCGAGTATCCGGCGGGCGAGCTGGCCGCGCACCTCTTCGGCTACGTGGGCGAGGTCACCGAGGCGCAGCTCAACCGGCCCGAGCACGCGTCGCTCACGAGCGGGGCGATCATCGGCCAGTCGGGCGTGGAGCTGACCTACAACGATCGGCTGATGGGGCAGGATGGCGCGCGGCGCGTGGTGGTCAACAGCACCGGCCGCGAGATCGAGACGCTCGGCGAGCGGCAGCCCCTCGAGGGCCAGCGGCTGCAGCTCACCATCGACTGGGACCTGCAGCAGGCCGCCGAGCGCGCCTTCCGCCACTATGGGTACAACGGCTCGGCCATCTTCCTCGATCCGCGCAATGGGGAAGTGCTCGCCATGACGAGCGTGCCGGCCTTCGACCCGAACAAGTTCGCCACGGGCATCGACCGCGCGACGTGGACCGCGCTCAACACCGACCGCCTGCGGCCGCTCCAGAATCGCGCGCTCCAGGGACGTTACTCGCCCGGCTCCACCTTCAAGATCGTCGTCGCGGTGGCCGCCCTCGAGGAGGGCGTCGCGACGCCCGACTTCAAGGTGCACTGCGCGGGCGGGGCCAACTTCTACGGGCGCTTCTTCAAGTGCCACAAGGCGGGCGGGCACGGCACGGTGGACATGCGCACGGCCATCGAGAAGTCGTGCAACACCTACTTCTACACGCTCGGCAACATGGTCGGCATCGACCGCCTGCACAAGTGGGCGACGGCGCTCGGCCTCGGCGTGAAGACCGGCATCGACCTGCCGCACGAGATCGAGGGCATCATGCCGTCGACCGAGTGGAAGCGGCGGCGCTACAACGAGAAGTGGTACGCCGGCGAGACCATCTCGGTGGCCATCGGCCAGGGACAGGTCTCGGTGACGCCCCTCTCGCTCGCCGTGATGATGGCGACCGTCGCCAACGGCAGCACGCGGCACGTGCCGCACCTCGTGAAGGCCGTCGATCGCGGCGAGGGGTGGAAGGTTGTGCCGCCGCCGCCGCCCGCCGCCGAGATCAGGATGGCGCCGAGCCACGTCCAGGCCCTGCACGAGGGACTCTGGATGGTCGTCAACGCGGCCGGCACCGGCGGGCGCGCCCGCATCGAGGGCCGGAACGTGGCCGGCAAGACGGGCACCGCGCAGGTCATCTCGAACATCGGCCGGCAGCGCGCGGGGAAGACCGACCGCGACCTGCGCGATCACGGCTGGTTCGTCTTCTTCGCGCCCCACGACACGCCCGAGATCGCGGGCGTCGTGTTCACCGAGCACTCGGAGCACGGCTACCTCTCGGCGCCGATCGCCAAGCACGTGATGGAGGTGTACTTCGCGAAGCGCGACGGCCTCCCGCCGCCCGAGCTGCCGCCGCTGCCCGGCGTCCCCGCGCCTCGCGTGCCCGCCGCCGTCCAGACGGAGGCGCCCGTGGCCCGGCTGATGCGATCCACGCGGCCTGCGGAGGCCCCCCCGGCGTCCCCCATTCCCCCGGCCGCTCCCGCCGAGGCGACCCCTGCCGGCCCCGGGCCGGCGCGCGACGAGTAGGCCATGTTCGAGCGACGCCTCTTCGTGCACCTCGACTGGCTCCTGCTGGGGGCGATCCTGCTGCTGGCGGCCATCGGCCTGGCGATGATCTACAGCACCACCTACGACCCGGTGCGCGATCGCGTGGGTCCGCAGTTCTTCACGCAGTTCTACGCCATCGGCCTCGGCCTGTTCGCGCTCGCCGTCTGCCTGGTCATCGACTACCGCTACCTCGCCGAGCAGTCGCACCTCATCCTGGGGGCGATCGTGCTCATGCTGCTCTACGTGCTCTTCTTCGGGTTCAGCGCCGGCGGCTCGCGCCGCTGGATCTCGCTCGGGTTCTTCAACCTCCAGCCGTCGGAGTTCGCCAAGATCGCGCTCGCGCTGGTGCTCGCGATGTTCTTCGCCGAGAACCGCCGCGGCGCGCGCAACTGGAGCGACCTCGCCATTGCCGGCGTCTTCCTGGCCATCCCCGCGCTGCTCATCGCCCGGCAGCCGGACCTCGGCACGGCCGTCACGCTCGTCCCCATCTTCCTCGGCGCGGCCTTCGCCGCGGGACTGCGCGTGAAGATCCTCGTGTGGCTGGCCATCGTCGCGGTACTCACCGCGCCGCTGGCCTACAGTTTTGCGCTCAAGGACTACCAGCGCTCGCGCATCCAGACGTTCCTCGATCCCGAGAACGACGCGCGCGGCGCCGGTTACCAGCAGATCCAGGCGCGGATTACCGTGGGCTCGGGCGGGTTCACGGGCAAGGGGTACCTGCAGGGCACGCAGGGGCAGTACAAGTTCCTGCCCGTCGCCCACAACGATTTCATCTACTCGGTGCTGGCCGAGGAGCTCGGGTTCGTCGGGGTCGCGGCGACGCTGGCCCTCTACCTGTTCGTGATCTTCCGGAGTCTCGAGGCCGCGAGGGCGGCCCGCGACAGGCTGGGCGCCTACCTCGTGGTGGCCCTGGTGTCGGGGTTCACGTTCCAGGTCATCTACAACATCACGATGTCGGCCGGTCTCGCGCCGGTGAAGGGGCTCACCCTGCCGCTCATGAGCTACGGGGGCTCTTCCATCATCGCGACGCTGGCGTCGTTCGGGCTCATCCTGAACGTCAGGATGCGCCGGTTTACCAACTGAGGCGGCGGACCCGCGGTCCCTCGCCTCCACCCGGAATGGTCGTCATGACCGTCACGCCTGGTCTTCTCGTCGTCGCGCTGGCCACCGCCGCGGCGCTCGTCCTCCTTGCCGGGGCCGGGCGCGCCGCTGAGGCGGTCGCGTGCGCCGACCCTGCCACCGGGCGTCGCGGGGCACCGTCCGGGCCCTGGTGGAGCCATCTGCATGGTCAAGGAGATGATTGTCGCCTCGGGCGACCACGAGACGCGCGTCGCGCTGCTCGAGGACGACGAGGTGGTGGAGCTGTTCATCGAGCGGGAGCGGCAGCGCGGCGTGGTCGGCAACGTCTACAAGGGCCGCGTGTCGAAGGTCCTCCCGGGGATGCAGTCGTCGTTCATCGACATCGGCCTCGAACGTGACGGCTTCCTCTATGTGAGCGACGTCATCAACACGATGGCGGCCTTCGACGAGCTGGCCGGCGACGACGACGACGACGAGGCGCCGCCGTCGGGCGGCGAGGCCGGCGTACCGCCGGCGAACGGCGCGGCGCAGGGCAACGAGCGCGACGGCGCGGCCCTGGATGCCGGCGCCGGCGGCAACGGCGCCGCGGCGCAGGCGGGCGGCCCGGGTCGTCCCCGCCGTCGCAGCCAGGCCGACCCCAACCAGCCGCGCATCGAGGAACTCCTCAAGGAAGGGCAGGAGGTCATCGTGCAGGTGGCCAAGGAGCCGCTCGGCACGAAGGGCGCGCGCCTGACCTCGCACGTCACGATCCCCGGGCGGTTCCTGGTGTTCATGCCGACGGTGGACCACGTCGGTGTCTCGCGCAAGATCGCCTCGCGCGAGGAACGCGCGAGGCTGCGCGGCATCGTGAAGGCCTTCCGCGCCGAGCACGGCTTCGGCGGCGGCGTCATCATCCGGACGGCGGCCGCCGGCCGTCCCGACGCCGACATCATCGGCGACCTGAAGTACTTCAACGACGTGTGGAACGACATCCGGCGCCGGTCGGAGTCGTCGCGTCCGCCGGCCGTGCTCTATCGTGAGCAGAGCCTGGTGGCCAAGCTGCTGCGCGACCTCCTTACCGACGAGTTCTCGGCCATCCGGATCGACAACGCCCTCGAGTACCGGCGCGTCGTGGAGTTCGTCGAGCGCGTCATGCCGCCGCTCGCCTCGCGCGTGAAGCAGTACACGAAGAACTACCCGATCTTCGACGAGTACGGCGTGCAGAGCGAGATCGAGAAGGCCCTCCGATCGAAGGTCTGGCTCAAGTCGGGCGGCTACATCGTCATCAACCACACCGAGGCGCTCGTCGCGATTGACGTCAACACGGGGCGCTACGTCGGCAAGAAGAGCGAGGCGCGGCTCGAGGACACGATCGTCAAGACCAACCTCGAGGCGGCGCGCGAGATCGTGCGCCAGGTCAGGCTGCGGGACCTCGGCGGCATCATCGTGCTCGACTTCATCGACATGGAGGAGAAGAAGAACCGCCAGAAGGTCTTCCAGGCGGTCGACGCGGAACTGCGCCGCGACCGCGCCCCCTCGAAAGCGATCCAGGTGCAGGACTTCGGGCTCATCGTCATCACGCGCAAGCGCGTGAAGCAGAGCCTCGAGCGGCAGCTCACCGAGCAGTGTCCCTACTGCACGGGCGCCGGCACCATCAAGTCGGCGTCGACCGTCTGCTACGAGATCCTGACGGAGCTGAGGAAGGTCAAGCCCGACGCGAACGGGCGGGGGGTCGTGCTGCGCGTGAACCCGGAAATCGCCGAGGCGCTACGCGGCGAGGAGTCGGCGCTGCTGCGGGATGCGGAGCGGCTGTTCGCCAAGCGTCTCGTCGTCAGGCCCGACCCGCTGCTGCACCACGAGCAGTTCGACGTGACGGTGGTCTAGGGCCCTCCACAGCCCTTGTCGCCTTCGTCGCCTACTTGGCGACCTTCTTCACCTTGATCACCTGCACCGAGCCGTTGAAGCTCGACACGTCGACCTGCGCCGAGCCGTCGCCGAAGGTGCCGTGCAGGGCCTTGCGCTTCATGTAGCGGTCGCCGCTGCTCGTGCGCGCGACGCCCGTGAGGGCCAGTTCCGACACGATGTCGCCGTTGAAGGTGTTGGCCTCGAGCTGGAAGCCGACCTTGCCGTCGAGCACCAGGCGGATGTCGCCGGCGTGCGACTTCAACTCGTAGCGTCCGCCCTCGGTGAGCCCGCCGACGAGTTCCACGTCGCCGTTCACCGAGCGGACGACGGCCCGCTCGGCGGCGCCGTTGGCGACGGTCACCGACCCGGAGACCGTCGAGCAGGTCAGGCTCCGCGCCTTCACGCCCTTGAGCATGACGTTCCCGCTGACGCTGTTGGCGGCCACCTCGCTGGCGCTCGCGCTCGACCAGAGCTTGACGTCGCCGGTGACGGCCTTGAGCGCGACGAGCCCGGCGAGGCCCGACGCCTCCACCGACCCGCTCACCGTCTCGGCGCGGACCTCGCCCTTGACGCCGGTGATCTTCAGGTCGCCCACCATCGAGTTGACCTCGAGGTTGGCGCCGGCCGGCACGACGAGCGAGAAGTCGATGGCGATGCGATGCTTGGGACCGCCGGGCATGGAGCGGATCTCGAGGCGGCCCGTGTGCTGGTTGACGCTGACGCGCGCGGCCTCGAGCTGCCGCTTCGCTTCGGCCTCGTCCTTGCCCCAGGCGCGCTTCACGATCTCGAGCTTGACCTCGTTGCCCGGGCCGCCCGTGACCGTGACGTTCCCCACGAAGTTGCCGACGGTCACCGTGGTGTCGCCGCTCACGGTGAACGTCTTCCAGCTCTTCTCGACCTGCGCCGGACCCTTGCCGTCCTCGTAGGGCCCCTCCCACCCGTGCGCCACGAGGGGCGGCACGACGTAGGCGAGCGGCCTCGCGGGGGGCGCGATCGGCCCGAGCTGGGACGCCGCGGCAACGCTGGTGGCGACAATGAAGGTGAAGGGTGCGGTGATCATGGTACGTCCTACGATTTGTTCAGGCTCTCGACGGCGCGGGCCGCGCCCATCTCGTCGCCCTTGCGCATCTCGTTCATCAGCGCGATGGTGTCCTGCAGCAGGCCAATCTTGCGCCGGAAGGCCTCGAACAGGCTCTCCTGCGCCACGCGGTTCTCGGGCTCGCGCCGCAGGGCGAGCCGGCTGTCATCGATGGCCGTGTCGATGACCTTCAGGTTCTCGCGCAGCGTGGCCATCACCTCGGGATCGAGCGGCGCGTCGCTCGCCGTGGCGACCTGCTCGAGGCCCGCGATGGCCTTCTCGTAGTGCGCGGCCGCCAGTTGCAGCTCGCTCTCGATGGAGGCCACGAGTTCGCTCGACGTCGGCGCCTCGGCCGCCGACCCTGCCTCGTCCCCGCCCGGCGGGACGACGGGCCCACGGGCGACGACCCAGAGCGCGGCGCCCAGGGTGAGAATGAGCGAGGCCGCCACGGCCAGCCAGGTTCCCGTCCAGCGAACGGGAGCTTCCTGGACCGGCGCCCGCACGCCCGCGCGCCCCAGGGCCAGGGTCAGACGCGGCCAGGCGTCGGCCGGCACCGGACGCGGGCCGAGGCTTCGCGCGGCCGAGGCGATTGCCTCGAGTTCCGCGGCCACGGCGCGGCACGCGTCGCAGGTGTCCAGGTGCGCGCGCAGTTCCGCGTCGAGCTGGACCCCGGCATCGCCAAGCTCCAGCGCGCGCTCACGAAACTCGCGGCAGGTCATTGTCACGACGTTCTCTCCGCCCGGTCGCTCCCACGCCGGCCGGTGCGCCGACGAGGAGACGTCGCAGCCGGTACCGGGCCTTGTGCAGCTGCGACTTCGACGTGCCCTCCGAAATGCCCAGCGTCGCGGCGATCTCGGCGTGGCCGAAGCCCTCGACGTCGTGCAGCACGAACACCGTGCGGCAACCGTCGGCCAGCTGACGGATGGCCCGCTCGAGATCGAGCCGGTCCACGGTGAACCTGCCGGCCGGCGGCGCCGCCAGATCGGCCAGCTCCTCGGCCTCGAGGCCGTCGGTGCGCAGGTCGTTCCGGTGGCCGCGGCTGCGCAGCCGATCGAGGCACCAGTTCACCATCAGGCGATACAGCCAGGTGCCGATCGACGACTCGCCCTTGAAGCCGGCCAGCTTCCGGTGCGCCAGGAGGAACACCTCCTGCAGGGCGTCTTCGGCGTCGGCCTCGTCGCCGAGCATCCGGCACGCCAGCGCGAACAGGCGCGGCGCCTGCTCGCGGTGGAGCGCCTCGAAGGCGCCCATGTCGCCGGCGCGAAGGCGCGTCAGCAACCCCGCCTCGGAACGGGCGGCCTCTTCACTCCGGTTAGACGAGGTCCAGAAGGCCAAGGGTTGTCTCGACCGGGCGGACGGCGCCCGAATACACCACGGGCCATCCGCCAGGCGGTCGGCTCTTAGAGACGGAAATTGCCGGGCCCGGGTTCGCAGGTGGGACGAG